>JBEGOB010000489.1:0-9562 GCA_041182265.1 Verrucomicrobiota bacterium
GCGCGGCGTCAACCGAAGGCCGCCTGAGCATTGCCACCGAGCCGGCCAATCTTCAGGCCCATGTCGGTGAGAAGGCGGTTCGTCTCGCTGGTGAGCCGGTTGTTTTCCCGCTGCGCATCAAGAGTGCCGGTCGAGTATCCACCACCACCCACTTTGCCCAAAGAGGTGACGATGGGCGCAAATGACTCGGACGCGTTAGGTTTGAGAGTGTTCGTAGCAGCGGAGGGCTTGGCGACGGCAGCGGCTATGTTCTTCACCTGATCGGGCTTGGGCAGAGCTTCCCGGATGGTGCTAAAGACCTTGCTGAGGCTCTCTCGGACGCCGCTTGTGTCGATGACATCAGAAGTGTTGGAGAATGCGTCGCCGAATCGCGCGGAGATGTTTTCGCCCGCTTCTTTCAAGCGGAGGCCAACTTTGGCAGCAAGCGGGCCGAGTTGGTCCCCTGCGTTGCCGAATCGTCCCGCCGCCTCCGCATCGAGAACGCTCGCTGATTCGCGGAAGGCACCTTGCGCGGAGTCGATAGAGTCACCCATTCCACACAAGTCCGCGAGTGGACGTGCAATTTCGAGCGCTTCGGCGAGCCCCTTCTGGAGGAATCCAATGGCGGATAGAAAGATCCCGATGATGGCGTTGCCCATCCCTTTCCAGAAATCGAGCGTGGTGATGACCTGAAAGTAGGTGACGGCGGTCCTCAAAATTTCGACGATGTATTGCCCCGCAGCGGCGATGGTGGCACGAAGCGCCGCCCACAGGAAATTCACGCTCATCGCGAACCCGAGCTTCAACGAGGACCCGACGAGATTGAGGAACTGGCCGCTCTTGAACACGGCGATCACATACTGGATGGCATCGCGGATCTTGGTTCCGGCTTCCGCAGCAAGAGGCGCGAGTTTCTGGGCAAGCGCGATGGCCTGTTCGACCAAGGGGCGGATGGCATCGTTGATGGGAGTGCCGAGCGTGAGAAACACTTCGTTGATCGTGTCCTTGAGCGTGGAGAACAGGCCGTTGGTCGTCTTGCTCTGCGCCTCCATCATCCCAGCGAACTTGCCGCCCTCGGAGGTCATGTTGACGAAAGCCTGCTCGATCTGCGGGAATCCGACTTGGCCGGTCTCGACGAGCTTTTTTACCTGGGAATCCGACACGCCGAACTGCTTAGCCAACTCGCCGATGATCGGAATCCCCCGCCCCGTGAGCTGGTTGATGTCCTCGGCAAACAGCCTCCCTTGAACCTGCGCCTTGCCATAGAGTTCGGCGATTTCATTGACTGGTGCCTGGACACCCGCAGACACGTCGCCAATGCGAGCAAGAGTCGCCGCCACCGTGTCCGATCCTTCACCGAAAGCGATCAGCTTGCGACCAGCGTCCGCGAGTTCGGGAAATTCAAAAGGTGTCTTGGCCCCGAGTTGACGGAGCTGCGTGAGAGTCTGTTCCGCCTTGGCCGCGTCGCCGATCAAAGTCGTGAACGCCACCTTCGTTTGCTCGAAATCAGCCGCCGATGTGACCGACTTGATCCCGGCTCCCAATGCCGCCGCACCACCCGCAAGAGCCGCTCCCAGACCCATCTTCAGTCCGGCAGCGCTGAGACTCGCCATTTTCTTGGCCGACGCGGAGACGAGTTGGGTGGCGCTCGCCATGGACCGCCTCAACGCGGAAATGTCGGCTCCAAGGGTGACGGTCAGGGCGCTCATGCGCTTGGGGTGGCGTCAACCGCCAGCCCCGGCACTGAAGCCTTTCGTCTCCGGTTCGTCCCTCTCCTCCGACTCCAGTCTTCATGCCTTCGCTTCCTGACTGTCACTTGGATGGAACGAGGGCGGGGCGGAAGCCCAGGCGGTTGTCCCGGCGGTCCGGGTTGCCCCTGCCCCGGAAGGCCGCACGGCAGAAGGCGGCGGTGCCGCGCCACGAGCCGCCGCGGCGCACGCGGAGGAAGCCCGAAGAAGGCCCCGAGGGATCGGCACCGCGCGGCAATGTGTCGTCATACCAATCCGCACACCATTCCCACACGTTGCCATGCATGTCGTGAAGCCCCCAAGCATTGGCCTTCTTCGTGCCCACGTCGTGGGTCTTGCTTGCGCTGTTTCCATTATACCAAGCCACCTGATCGATCGAGCCACCTGAGTGGGGTCCTGTATCTCGTGCACGGCACGCATATTCCCACTGCGCCTCCGTCGGTAGGGCCATCTCCCAACCAGCAGGCATCACCCCGCTGTCGTTCACTTTCTTGATGAAGGCCTGCGCATCGTCCCAAATCACATTCTCCACCGGAAGGTCATAGCCCTTGAAATCGCTCGGATTATCGCCCATCACGGCCTTCCACTGCGATTGAGTCACTTCCGTCTTTGCCAGCCAGAAGCTCTTGCTCAGAGTGACACGCACCTGGTTTTCATCTCTGCCTCGCCCGACCTCCGACGACGGACTGCCCATCAAGAAAGATCCCGCCGGACAATAGGCGAATTGCATGACCGCTTTTCCACTCAACAGCACACCCACTGAAGCGCCAACTCGCCCAGCACCTATCTCGGCAGTTAGCTTGGCCATTACTTCTCTTTCTGCCTTGGCGTTGGCTTCTGCAAGCCTCTCGAGTCGGTTGAACTCCGATTTCGCACGATCACTGAACAAGGAAGAACAATGCAACGCCAAACTCCTAATGAATCCTTGGGACATATTAGGTAGAAACCGTGGAATCTTGAGTTCGATTTGTTCCGCTATCGCAAGGCATTCTCGCCCCAACTCTGAATCGGGCTTTTCGATCAGGCCGTTCAGACATTCCAATTCTGCGATAACGGATTTGTAATTGGTCTCTTTAAGACGCTGATCGAGCAATACATCAAGACTTACGAATTGCGCTAAAACAGCTTCGAGCTTCTTTCTTCCCGCTTCTAATTTTTTGAAATCAATGTCTAGGAAGCGATGCCCCGCTAGGCCCTCAACTACTTTTTGAGCACTCCTGAAATCGTGATTAGAAAGGTGCTGCTGAGTTTTGGCCACTGCCTTCACATGATCCGCGTGGAACGCGATCAACTCCTCGATTCTCAAGCCCAGTGTGGTGAAATGGCTCGAAGTCTTCTTTGCGAGGTCTCCCACACCGCGAGTGAATTGATACAGTTCAATGCGCCTAGCTGGCTTTTGCGGAATTTTCAACCCACTCACGCACATGGCACAGGCCATGAGGTCGGCATGGAGATCCGCCGTCGCCGAGGAGGTATCCCAGTCCAGTGGCGACAGCCGCTGCGTGAAGCGTTCCTGAATGTGCGGAACCTCCGCGATCTGCTCGGCCAGTTCCGTCCTTGCGGATTGTAGGTCGGCTAGGCTCACTGCCGGGACTGAATTGAGCCAATCGGCTTTCCAGCCCTTGAGGCGTTGGAATTCTTGATCCGCCGCCGCGAAAAACTCGGACAAGGCGATGAGACGTTGCTCAATGGCTTGGAACGGATCGCGTGGCAACTGCCCTGCACGGGCGTGAGCCTCGATGTAATCGACGAGACGCGCTTTGTAGAGGCGCAGGGCCTGCATATCCTGAAAATCGCTCAGTGCGTCCTGCTGAGACTCAAGCATTTTGAGGTTCGCCTGCAGCGCGGCAACCTGACGGAGAAAGGCGTCGTCGATCATTTGGAAATAGGGTTCGGGAAGCAGGTTTCAGAGTGCGGGGCGGATTTTTTCCAGGCGCTCGAGCGTGGCGAAGCTGTCCGCCATGAGGTTGCGCAATTGCTTGACCTGCTCTGCCTGTTGCCTGCGCATCTCACGGTCTGCATCTTCCGCCTTGAGACGCTGCTGTTCGATTTTCAGCCGCTGTTGTTCGATTTTGGTGCGATCCGCCTCGTTTCTGTTAGCAGCTTCCAGTGCTGCTGTCTGTGCACGGATGGCAGACGCCTGCTCTTTCGCCTGGGCGATCTGCTGGTTGCGTTGGCTGATCGCAGCCATGTGCCCCATGGTGTTCAGCATCCCGTCGTTCTCATTAAAGGAGTCTTGAATGTCACTCATTCTTCAGAATGATGGAAAGGCCGGCTTTCAGTGGCAATCCCTTTGTTTGGCTTCTAATCTACCAACGGATGGAGCGGTCGCAGCGCCGTTCAAGAAGAATGAAAAGCCGAGTCCAGACTGCCCGTTCATTGACAAGATCGGCCCCATTGCTTAGGTTGTCCTTATCACTGGATATTCCTTCTTTGGCCAATTAGATCCTAGCGGATTGTTTCAGGAACCACCGAAAAAAGTAAATTCCCTACTTCTCACCCAAACTTTAACTATTTGTAAAATGAAAACTTTCCTCATCGCCGCGTCCCTCATCACAGCCACAGCAACGTCGTATGCGCAGCAGAAGTCGGAGTCCAAGGTCTACGATGCCAAATACGGCGTCAAAACTGGATCTCCTGCTAAAATCGTCGAGACGGATAAGACCGGCGTATCCAAGGTTTATGAGACCAGATACGGGGTGAAGACCGGCTCCCCGACCAAGATCATCGAGACTGACAAGAACGGCGTGTCGAAGGTTTACGATGCGAAGTATGGGGTGAAGACCGGCTCTCCCACCCAGATCATTGAGAAGGATAATAACGGTGTCTCAAAGGTTTACGACGCGAAGTATGGAGTGAAGACCGGCTCGCCCACCAAAATCGTCGAGACAGACAAGAACGGCGTATCCAAGGTTTACGACGCCAAATACGGGGTGAAGACCGGACCGGCAAAAGCGATTACCGAAAAGAAATAGCGCTTGCAGGTGGTGGTGAAGATTCCAGCTTCGAATAAGTCCGCCCGCTGCGGGGAATGCGCACCGCTCCGGCACTGAAGCCTTGCGTCCTCGGTTCGTCCCCCACCTCCGGCTCCAGTCTTCATGCCTCCGCTTCCTGACTTGTTACTTGAATGGAACTAGGGCGGGGCGGAAGCCTAGGGAGTGGTGCCGGGAGTCCGGGGAGTTCCCACACCGGTCGGCCGCGCGGCAGTTGGCGGCGTTGTTTTTTGGTGCCTCATCACCTGGGAGGATAAATCCATCGTCAAAGGATGTGTCCGCAGCATACGAGCTGCCGCGAGACGCGCGGTCGACGCCCGACGGAGCTCCAGAAGGATCTGTGCCGCCCGCCAATGTGTCACTATGCCAATCCTCGCACCATTCCCACACGTTACCATGCATGTCGTGAAGCCCCCAGGCATTGGCCTTCTTCGTGCCCACGTCGTGGGTCTTGCTTGCGCTGTTTCCATCATACCACGCCACTTGCTCGATGGACCCTCCCGAGTAGGGCCCTGTCTCTCCTGCACGGCACGCATATTCCCACTGCGCCTCCGTCGGTAGGGCCATCTCCCAACCGCTCGGCATCACGCCGCTGCCGTTCACTTTCTTGATGAAGGCCTGCGCATCGTTCCAACTCACATTCTCCACCGGAAGGTCATGGCCCTTGAAATCGCTCGGATTATCGCCCATCACGGCGTGCCACTGCGCTTGGGTCACCTCGGTCTTTGCCATCCAGAAACTCTTGCTCAGAGTGACACGCACCTGGTTTTCATCACTATCATGCCCATCTTCCGATGCTGGACTGCCCATCGTGAAAGCCCCACTAGGACAAAAGGCAAAGGGCATGAACGCCTTTCCAGCCAACGGCACACCCGTGGTGGCGCCAACCCGCCCAGCGCCAATTTCAGCTGCGAGTTTAGCTTTGGCTTCAGCGGCTTCCCTGTCATCTTTGGCTTTTGCTTCCGCTGCTTCTCGCTCTGCTTTGGCTCTTGCTTCGGTCGCAGCCTCCCGATGCTTGGCCACCAAAGATGTCATCTCCTCCGAGACCTCGACCTCACGGAAAGTTTCCAGCTCTCCGGGGGTGCCGATAGCTGTGGTGAGAAGATAATAAAGTCCGTCTTCCGAGTCGATGTCAGCCTCGTTGGAAATCGCCAGAGTGGCACTTGTCGCGTCTCCGTGAGGCTCAAATCCTTTCACCCACAGGTATTCTTCCGTGTCCTCCCCGACCTCACGCTGTCCAGCAGCAAGGAACCAAGTCTTCCCCGCAATGGGAACCATGAAGCGTCCATCAGCATCCGTTGTGACCGACAAGGTGGATGTGGCGCTGGATATCAGCTTCCCCATGCCACGCTGTAAGATTTGGCCTGAACTGGCAGATTCGAAGAGGTTTTTTGATACCCCAGATTCTTCGACAATGGCTTTGCGGATTCTCGGTAGCTCAGGAATGGGACTGGGTGCAGCTTCCTCCATTGCCAACAATTCCTTGATAAAAGCGGTCATGAAGTCGGCATCAGCCTTAAATTGCGCCTCCTTGCGCACTTCCTCCTGCATCCACGGCACCGTCGCCTTGGCCATGTTAAGAAACTCACCGTCGGGAATCACGCGGACTTCCAAGCCACCCATCTTGATGTTTTCACGCCCTTTGGTGACGACAAAGATCTGTGCTGTGACATCGACGGGCTTTTTCGAACAAGCAGGGACGATAGCCAGCATGGCGAGCGCCAACAGGCGAGATGTGGTGGTTTTCATAATGAGACTTTGCAAATATTCAAAACAATGGGTTCAGACGCTCTGGATAACCTCGCGCGAAACCATGCACACAGCTGGATGCCCGGGTAGAGATATCCGCTTCATGATCTCGTCGTGCTGCATCGCAAGGCTGAGGGTTTGATGGTCAGGAAACACAATCATCGCCAGATCACCCGTTTTGAACGCCAGATGCTGAGGCTGTGTTTCGATTTTCTTTGGAATAATCCTCCATTCGCGGTCTTCGAGATTCGCGAAGAGTCCACCGAAATCGAGGCGAAGCAAGTGGTCATCCGGATAGGACGCCTCCCTTTTCCGAATGCTTTTGGCAGTTCCTTCGTCATTGGGCGGCTTCTTTACAGTTGCCCTTTTGAAATTGTAGGATTTCAGGTAACTCGCCAGCAGGTCAGTATGGCGATGCAGTCTGGAGTTTATTTTGCTACCCTCTCGGACTGCCTGGATCACTTCAACGAGGGCATTCCGGAAGGGATCACTCTGGCTGTTGGGAACATAAACTACCGGCCTTCCCCCCTTGCTCATCACGAACCTTCTGGTGAAGCCAAGGCCCATGGAACCGTAGCGTCCGGAATGTGCATTCGATTCCGAAACTCCCCACTCGCTAAAGCAGAGCATCGGATGAGTGGCCCGGATCTCGTTCTTCTCGATCCATTCGGTATGCTGGCTTTCTGGCACCGAATAGCGAAGTCCGGCGTCAAGGATGCTGACCAAGAGCTTTAGATACTCCATTCGGTCATTGTGGTTCCTTAACGCCCGAACCGGCCGTGGTCCGGTCCAGTGGAAAAGTAGACGACGGTGAAGCTGGGTGTATTTGGCGACGGACAAAATGAAGGATTGGGTTGGCTCGACAAGGCGTGGTCACTTGGATGGAACTAGGGCGACCCGGAACCCCATGTAGGAGTATCTGTTGGAAGGGTCGAAGTTGCCGCGGTGCGCGACGCGGCAGTAGGCCTCGTGGCCGTCCCAACTACCACCCCGGCCCATCCGGTACGAGCCCGAGGCAGCGCCACGTGGATCAACACCCCCTTTAAGTTCGCTTGTATGCAAATCTGCACACCACTCCCACACGTTCCCGTGCATGTCTTGAAGCCCCCACGCATTTGGCTTCTTCGTCCCGACTGAGTGTGTCTGCTCGCTGCTATTTTTATTATACCAAGCTACATCATCCACTGTGCCTCCTGAATACCGCCAACCAGCTTCTCCGGCACGGCAGGCATATTCCCACTGCGCTTCCGTCGGCAGGAGCATCTTACTTCCATCCGCGTTCACCACGCTCGCGTTGATTTTTATCAGGAAATCTTGAGCATCGTGCCAACTAACATTTTCGACGGGTCGATTGGCACCTTCGAATTTACTTGGATTTTCCCCCATGACTGTGAGCCACTGAGCTTGGGTCACCTCGGTCTTCGCCATCCAGAATCCTTGGCTTAGAGTCACCTCTACTTGATCCTCATCAGCGTGCCGATATGCTTCGGATTTTGGGCTCCCCATCGTGAATTCCCCTGCAGGGCACCAGCAGAAGATCATGGTTACGCCGGGGGCAATCTCAATGACCTTTTCTTCGCCTGCTTTAATGACCTTTTCTTCGCCTGCTTTAATGACCCTCTCTTCACCTGCTTTAATGACCCTCTCTTCACCTGCTTTAATGACTCTCTCTTCGCCTGCTTGCTCTGATTCTACGACAGGCTTTTTTGAACAGGCTGGCAGGAGAACTGCTGCGAGAAGGACAATGGTCAGGTGCTTTGCATCTTTCATGGGCGGATGTCGATTAGTTAATAAATCCATTCTGCCTCAACAAGCTTGGATTTCTTTAATCTGCAGGGTGATTGGCTGGCTCGGGGCAATGCGGGGCAATGCGGGGCAATGCGGGGCAATGCTGTGAATTTAAGGTTAATACGCGGTTGGCTTTGGCGCGATGGGGCTTCAATTGGTCTGCACCCCGTTCCCTCGCAGCAGGCATTGCTGGTAGCTGAATCCACATCAACTCACAGCCCAAAAAACTCCGCGTCAAACCTCGCCATGACGTAAGGAAACGGCGGTTCCAGCCCGGCGGCCTGCTCAGCTTCCTCCTCTTCCTTGCCCAAGCGTTTCGCGAGAAGCCGCTGTTCCTTGTCGATGCCGAAGCCGTCTTTGGTTTCCTCACTCATAGCGACCAGAACCTCGCCGCCAGATTGCGGTTGCGTAACACTTGGAGCGCGGTGTTGAAGGCATCGTTTCCTGGGGCGAGCAGGCTGCTGAAAATTGAATCGGCAATGCCACCAGCCAGGCCGGTCTGCAGGCGGATCGGCTCGATGGGTGTCGGGTCGGGGATTTTTGGTGGCGCGTTGCAGAGATTCCAGAACTGCTCGTGCTTCACGAACGCGGTCCAGGTGTCATCCATCGGCAGATCGGGCGAGTATCCGGGAGGAGAGATGAAATAGAGGGTGGCGATCTTGATCGCGTCGAACTCGGGATCGGGGGTTCCTTCCAGCAGATTGCCCATGTCCGCCTCTACGATCGGCTTGTATTTGGCGGTCACGGTCAGCCATGGGCGGTCCCGCGCCGGTGTGGACCTCCCATAGTTGATGACCAGCAGGGCGCTGAAACCATCAAGGAACGGATTGCCCTTGATGACATCGAGCTTGGCCGCGGGACGGTCCACGTAGAGGACCACGTCGCATGCACTCAGCAGTGGTGACTCGCTGGCCGATTCGTATTGGACCTCCTGAATGCCGGACTTGAGGTTGCCTTGGAACACGTCCTTTTCATCGCTCACGCCGAACTGGATGAAGAACTCGGGCACTGACTCGAACTCCACGGCGATGTTCCCCGACGTCGAAACTGAAACCGCTTCGGCATCCGCTCCCTTGCCGATGATGCGGGTTCCAGAGACGGGGATTTGCGGGAATTCAGTGATGAGTGCTTCCACCGGCTGGTTTTTTTCAGGGAGTGCCCCCGTTTCCTCTTCGATCCGGTCGAGCGTGCGCTCCGAGGCGAGCAACGCCAGGGTGGAGCTTTCCGGTTCCACCCCGTTACCGAAGCCGGGGCGAATGCGGAACACCCACTGTTCGGCGGTGTCGCTACATTCCGGGACGATGG
>JBEGOB010000490.1:0-3537 GCA_041182265.1 Verrucomicrobiota bacterium
TCGCCGCGACCTGGAAACACTACCTGCACTACGGCGACATGGAGTTGCTGCGCCGAAACTACCCGGCCATCAAAAAGTGGCTCGATCTTGCCGAGTCGAAAACCAAGGACGGCCTCCAGGAGCGATTCTGCGGCCCGCCGCACTCCAAGGCAAACATTTGGTATCTCGGCGACTGGGCCTCGCCGGAGGGCATCAATGACGAGGCAAACAGCAACCTCTTCATCCAATCCTACATGCCCTACGCGATAACCCAAGGAGCCGCGATCGCCGAAGCGCTCGGCCTTGCTGACGATGCCAAGGAACTCCGCGAACGCGCCGCCAGGCGGCAAGCCGCCACGCACAAGGCATTCTTCGATCCAGTAGGGAAAAAATACGGTGCCGATGATCAGGTGAACTTCATCCTGCCGCTGGCCGGCGGTGTCGTTCCCGAAGAACTTCGCGAGGAAGTCTTCGCCGGCTTCGAGAAAACCCTTCTCGAAAAAAACAAGGGCCACCTGTCTACCGGACTCGCCGGCACCTACATGATGATCCAATACCTCCAAAGCATCGGCCGCGACGACCTGATCCATGAGTTTGCCTCAAAGAAAACCTATCCCTCATGGGGCTACATGCTGGAAAACGGTGCCACGGCCACTTGGGAAAGCTGGGATGGGAAGATGCTCAACTGGACCCGTGTCCACAATTGCTACAACAGCATCGGCTCGTGGTTCATCGAGGGACTTGGCGGCATCCGCCCGGATCCCTCGGCGCCGGGCTACAAATCCTTCCTCATCCAACCCGCCATCGTGGGCGATCTGACATGGGTGAAAGCCAGCCACGACTCGCAATACGGCACGATCACGAGCCACTGGAAACGCGACGGAGAAGAACTAATGATCGATGTCACCGTCCCGCCGAACACGAAAGCCTCGGTTTTTATCCCCGCGAAGAACGCCTCGACCGTCACCGAATCCGGCAAGCCTGCCGCCGAATCCGCAGGCGTGGAATTCCTGCGATTTGAAAACAACGCCGCCGTGTATGCGGTTGGTGCCGGAACCTTCCGATTCCAATCCCAAATCCAACCATAAAAACAACCGCCATCCGCGCCCCGAACGCCACCGTCATCAAACTCGAAATTCTCGGTGCGCCCAAGGTTGCTGAGATTCCCCCGAATCCAGCAGAATTAACCACCGAGGACACAGAGAACACAGAGGATTGAAAGAATTGAACGGAATCAGCTATCTCCGATCATGTAGTGCAGGCGTCCTGCATGTGATCGTAAGTTATTCGATGTCAGGCGAGACGTCTCCTGAATAATCAGCGAAATCCCTTCCATAATGTTCTTATATCAAGTTTCCTACAAAATTGGACTTTCAATCTAAAAGAGGGGGGCACGGCCGTCCCGGCCGTGTAAGGCGCTGGTGCGGAAACCTCATCGATGTGAAACCACAAGGTCCCGGGGAGCGCGGTTGCCCCGGTCGCCGTCGGGTGCGCCCCGCGCCCGACAATGTCGGAAAAATCCACCGGCCTGCGGCCGCAATTATATCAAATCAACCCGCGAGGGCGCGTGTTGGTGCGCCCGAGGGCGAGCGCGCTCCCCGGGACCGTCGCGCGAAATCAGTCGATCGTCCTACAGAGTCCAAAAGATACCGGTTGTTGTTATCCCCCAGGCGGGACACCTGCGCCCCTCTCCAAAAATCCAAATGCAAGAAGCTTTTGGTATGAGCCAAAATTTTCAGACCGCTCCCAAATCAAGCCTGCACCAGGCTTTCATGTTGGCTACCCCCCTGCAACTTAACCCCAATAAATTCTATTGGGACCAAACAACATTCTGCAAGGATTCAATATGAAAACGACCATTTACGCATCGATCATTATCATTGTCGGAGGTCTTTTGGTGACAGCGCCCGCCTTTGCTGGATCGTCGTTCACCGTTGGGATCGGAGAGAAATACACAACCATCTCAGCCGCACTTCTGGATATGAAAGACGGTGATAGCTGCATCGTAAAGACGGGCATCTACCGGGAGTGTATCGTCGTGCCGCAGAACGATGTCACACTGCGTGGTGAGGGGAATGTTATTATCACAGGCTGTGACGACGCGGGCAAGGCGAGACCGACCAAGATCAATGGTCACGACGGCCTTGTGTTCGACACCGGAAAACCCGTTTACGAAGCATTTGCCGGCGAACAGTATCTGCCCCTTGCGCGTTTCCCCAACAAGACAACGCCGATGACCTCGAACGAGGACTGGGCCTTCGCAACCATTGAGGACAATGGCGATGTGCTGTTCACCGAGCCGAATCTGGCCGCTCCTCAGAGCCTCGACGATGGGTTCTATGTGGGCGCAGGCACCTTCAGCACTTGGTATAGCCTGACCCTTCCCATTATTGGCCTGCTGGAGAATGGCGTTATCCGTATCAACAGTGACAACGCCTCCTCGGGATACCTCGGACGATATGGAAAAGGAAAGGGGCTTGGATTTGTCATCGGTGCCAAGGCGGCTTTAAACGCCCCCGGTGAATGGTATACAGACGGCAAGCAAGTCTGGCTCATTCCCCCTGACAAGAAGCCCGGTGGCTACGAGTTCAGGACGCGTCTCTACGGAGTGGTCGTGAAGGGAAAGAGCGTCTTGCTGGAGAATCTCCAGTTTCGAGCGGCAGCGGGCCGGGTAGACGGCGATGATGTTACTTTCCGGAAGTGTTCCTTCGAGTATATTTCACCATTTGCGCATAACCCCAATCCCCGTGACGAGCCGCAGAACAAGAAGGGGCAGAGCATGGCCTCTGGTTGGGGCACGCCAGACAACGGGACGGCCGGGGTCTTTGTGCAGGGGGACCGTTTCGTCGCCGAGAATTGCCGTTTTGCCAAGAGTTGGTGGTGTGGAATGATGATGCGAGGCAACCGGGCCCGGATCGAGAACTGCCTCTTCGAGGACATGAACTGGATCGCCAAGCGATGCGC
This sequence comes from Verrucomicrobiota bacterium, assembly GCA_041182265.1. Classification (GTDB taxonomy): domain Bacteria; phylum Verrucomicrobiota; class Verrucomicrobiia; order Verrucomicrobiales; family Akkermansiaceae; genus Luteolibacter. The sequence continues at coordinate 2,944 of JBEGOB010000490.1, forward strand.
CGCCCTATTCAGCTGGGGCGATGACAATGTGGTGCGCTACTGCACTTTTCGTAATCTCGGCGGTAGTGGCATCGAAGGTGGTAATGACTCCTGGATTGGCCAATACGCCAAACGCAATATTTGGGAATACAACTATATCGAGGATGTCTGCAAGTTGATTGTCGACCAAGGCTTCTTCTATGTGAACCACCAGAAAGGGGACAACCCTGCGTCCGGATCCGTGTGGCGCTATAATGTCGGGAAAACGGTGCAAGGCCCGAAGAAAGGGCCATGGGGCAGGAATGTGGCCGCATACTATGTGGACAACAACTCGTCCGGGTATCACATTCACAACAACATTGCCATCGATGCAATAAACCCGATGAAGCATAACGACACCCTGGACGGCCCGGGTGCAAGCAAAGATATCTGGTATTACAACAATACCTTTTACAAATGTGGCGATGCCGCCTTTGGCAATTTCGGCAATTCACAGAAGCGAGATGCCGACCTCAATTTGGTAAACAACTTGGCCGTGTCATGCTCGAAAAAAGCCTTGTCCAACAATGACATGGTAAAGGACTATGTCAACAACCATGCCGGAGTGGATAAGGC
>JBEGOB010000491.1:0-17687 GCA_041182265.1 Verrucomicrobiota bacterium
GCCGTCTCGGTGAATCCGCTGGCGACGCCCTCGGCAGCGCGCTCACCCTCATCGATGGCCTAGCCGTGATTGGTGGCGGTGTTTCAGGAGCATGGCCTATTTTCCTGCCGGCTCTCGTCGATGAACTCAACGGCACCTACACCAGCCCCAGCGGAAATAAATTCCGCCGACTCGCCTCCGTCGCTTTCAATCTCGAAGACCCAGCCCAGCTTGATATCTTCCTGAAAGGCGAAACCCGCACCATCAAGGTCCCTGGCAGCGACCGCAGCCTCGCGTATGATCCGCTGCAACGCGTGGGCGTCGGCATGTCCCGTCTAGGCACCAGCGAGGCAGTCGCCATCGGTGCCTACGCTTTCGCCATCCAGCATATCGCGTGATCTGCAAGTCATCAATCATCTAAAAACGAATCCTATGAAACATCTTCTGATATGTCTTTTGTTGGCGCCGAAGGCCCTCTCCGCGGTCACACCCGTGCCCACCGAAATCGTCGCCGATCGCCTTCCCGGCGCGAAGCCGCGCAACGTCGTCTTCATCCTCAGCGACGACCACCGCTACGACGCGATGAGTTTTCTCGGGCATCAATTCGCCAAGACGCCGGTGATGGATTCGCTGGCGGCCAAAGGCGCCTACTTCAAGAATGCGCTGGTCACCACCGCGCTGTGCTCTCCGAGTCGCGCATCTATTCTAACGGGTCTTTACACGTTCCGCCACCGCGTCATCGACAACAATAGGCCGATTCCTCCCGCCACGGTCTATTTTCCGCAGTATCTCCAAAAGGCTGGCTATGCCACTGCGTTCATCGGGAAATGGCACATGGGCGGGGAAAGCGACAAACCACAACCGGGCTGGGACCACTGGGTAAGCTTCCGCGGCCAGGGCGAATACCTTCCGCCCACTCCGGATTACACGCTCAACGTGGACGGCAAGCGGGTGAAACAAAATGGCTACATCACCAACGAACTCACCGACTATGCAATTGATTGGCTGAAGCAACAGAAGCCCGCCCAAAAGCCGTTCTGTCTCTATCTATCCCACAAGGCGGTGCATGCCAACTTCACACCCGAGCCGAAGTATGAGGATACCCTCAAGAATCTAACATTCACCCGCCCTGCAACAGAGGCTAGCACTCCGGGCAACCTGTTGCGGCCCCGCTGGTTGCGCGACCAGCGCAACTCTTGGCACGGCGTTGATTTTCCTTATCACTCCGAGCTCGACATCGGGCGCTACTACAAGCGCTACTGCGAAACGCTGCGCTCGGTGGATGATAGCATCGGACGCGTGCTCCAGCAGTTGAAGGACATGGGCATCCATGACGAAACCTTGGTCATCTACATGAGCGACAACGGCTTCATGTTCGGCGAGCACGGTTTGATTGACAAACGCGTGGCTTACGAAACCTCGATGCGCGTGCCGATGCTCGTTCAGTGTCCCGCTCTCATCAAGCCTGGCACTGTGGTCGATGAAATGATCGCCAACATCGACGTGGCTCCGACAATCATGGAGGCGATGGGTCTCAAACGGCCCGCCCACATGGACGGCAGAAGTTTCCTGCCACTGGCAAAAGGTAGGAGCATCCCATGGCGCGATCAATTCCTCTATGTCTATTACTGGGAGAAGAATTTCCCACAAACCCCGACGACATTCGCGATCCGCAGCGACCGCTACAAATACATTACTTACTACGGACTTTGGGATTCCGACGAATTCTACGATATGCGGGAAGATCCGGATGAAAGCCGCAATCTCCTGAATGACCCTGCCCACAAGAAGCAGGCTAAGGAAATGGAAAACCAGCTCTACAAGATGATGGGCGAATTCGACGGGATGGAAATCCCCCTGAACCAGCCAGGAAACGGCTTCAACAACATTCGCCTTCGCAGCCGTGGCGGCGTGCGTGCCGCTGGTTTTCCTCCGACGATGGTCGTGGAAGAGCCCGTCAACACCAACGCCAATTAGATGGATTCAACGAAGTTCTATCAAAAATAGGAATTGTTTTTCGCACTAGCGAGAGGGAGGAGACGCGACGAGGTAGGTTTCAGAGCATACCTCTTCGCGCCTCATGAGAACAGCATCACGGCGACGGAAGGTCTCTTGTCCTACTGTTGTGAGAATTATTTTCCAGCATCACTGCCATTGGCTTCAACGCTCTAATACATCGTCGCGAAGGAGAAGGGGATACGAACACTGCACCGCCGGACTCATTCGCTAGGGTTTGTTTGTAGTGTGCAGATTCACGGATAAATTGCTTCAGGAACTTGGCAGGACAATGCGAAGCGCAGCATGGCATGGAGGAGCTGCGATCTCTATCAGTACACTCCAACGGAGAAATGTCTTAGCAGTGATAGGAAGCCTAGCCTGCGGATCTTTGATCCTGTGAAGAAGAGACATCTCTGCTTCCGTCGTGTGGTGGGCAGGTGACTCTTGGCGAAGCGTATTACGTGGTCTTTCGGGCGGCAATCGGTGGTGGCGGATTGATTGAGCTGTGCATCCGCGGTCGTGAGAACGGCGGGGTGGGGGGGCTGCATTCGCGCTTGGCGTGGTGCTGGTCGTCCCCAAGACTACTGGTGCTAGCAAGTTCCGGCCACCTTGCAAAAACACCCCACCGCCCGGGAATGGACGATGGGGTGTGTTGCGAATGAGGCCGCTCAGGGCGAAGTCACCTTGGCGCGGAGGAAGCCCTTGCCAGAGAGACCGTTCGACCCGTTAAGACTGAAGCTGCGGTATTCGTAGCCCACACCTGCGGCAGGCAGACCGGTGGTCACGGCCGTGGGCACCACGTTGACCGTGGTCGGGAAACCGGCCAGATCGACGCTGCCTTCGATACTGTAGGTGATGCCGTCGGCCGAATTTACTGACGCGGGTGAGGGCGAACCGGTGAAGGCCGGTGTGCCGGTGCGCACGGCGACGGTGAGGATCAGTTCCTTGTCCGTATTTCCATCGAAATCGCTGTCTGCGGTTAGGCCGAAGAACTTGCCGTTATCCGCGCCGCTGAGCGGATCACCATTGAAGGCGAATTCTGCGAGGTTGTTGCGGCCGTCCTTGTCCGGATCTGCGTCCTGGGCCGGGTCGGTGGCGGAGCCGGGCAGACCGGTCAAGCCTTTGAAGGTGGCCCAGGTGGTATAAGGGGTGCCGGAGGTGCCAAGAGTTAGGATGCCGGTGGTTTCATCGAAGGTGTATTTTTTGCCACCGCCGAGGTCTTTCTCCCACTGCTCGCTTCCGATATCGCTGAACCCGGAGACAGTGAAGGTGGAGCCATAGGCCTCGGTGAGACTGGTGACGTTCTCCAAGGTCCAGGAGCCGGAAGAAAGCGCGTCGGCCGCCGAGGTGACGATCACGAAGTCACCGTTGAGGATGACCGTTCCTGCCCCGCTGATGCCGTTGTTGACGCCGGAGGTCGCACCAAGCACGAACTTCATGCTCGCATTGTCGGCGAGCTCGAACGTGCCGGCGTTGACGGTGGTGTTTCCGTTGTAGGTGTTAGCACCGGAAAGAACGAGCGTGCCTCCATTGTTCTTGGAGATGCCCGCGGTGCCAGTGCTGTTTTGGATGGCGCCGGAAATGATGACGTCTTGTGCGGCCTGGTCGCTGTCGTTGATGTTGAAATTGCGGAGCGCTCCGTTGAGGTCGATGGAGGCGGAGATGGTGGCGGTGCCGTTATTGGTTCCGACAGCGCCTGCATTGTAGGTGAGCGCACCATTGATCTGAAGCACGCCGGTTCCATTTGTGTTGATGATCGAGTGGGTCAATCCGACCGCAGTAGGTGCTGAGGCGCCCAATGTAACTGAGGTGATCGTATCTGAGAATCCGTTTAGATCGAATGTGGCGCCCGAGACAGAAGCGTTATTGCCTACGCTGATGCCGAAAGTATCGTTGAGCACGTTGCTGGCAGCCAGATTCACCATGCCATCTTGAATGATCAGGTTGCCCATGTTTGAATTTGCCCCAGAGAGCTGAAGCACCCCAGAGCCCTGCTTCGTCAGGGATCCCGTGCCGGAAATAGCTCCCGAGATTAACAAATCGACTGCTCCGCTGCCATCACCCACGATGATGTTGCGGCCGGCCCCGCCCGTGTCGATATTGGTGGAGATCGTGGCTTGTCCGTTTTCGAAGCCAACCGATCCCGCGTTGTAAGTGAGTGCGCCGCCGAGTGTCAGCACTGGCGAGCCGCCGCCATTATTGGTTACATTTGCAAGGGCGCCGGCAACTGTGGTGGTAGGCCTTCCCAGAGTCAGTGATCCGATGGTTTCCGAGAATCCATTGATGTCCAAGGTGCTGGTGACCGCAGCTCCGCTGGCGCCGATGGTCAACGAGTTTGTAGGGAGCACAGTCGAACCACCCAATTTCAACGTTCCAGCATTAATCGTGGTGGTTCCTGTGTAGGTATTGGCACCGGACAGCAACCAGGTGCCGTTGCCCGATTTTGCCAAATTCGTTTTCATGGCGGCGAGTCCATCGGCGATGATGCCTCGGATTTCATTCGCCCCAGTGTTGGCACCACCAAGGGTGAGGGTGCGCGATGTAGCGACGGAACCCGTCAGGCCGGTGGTGTTGAAATTGGCTGCAGTGAAAACCAAGGCTCCGCTGCCATTGTTGTTGATCGTGGCACCACCCGTGTCGCCAGTAGCGGGAGTTCCACTGTTGTTACCGATTTGAACCGGGCGGCTGGTGGTGCTGCCGGTTCCTGTGTAATTCAGGATGCCGTTCGTGGAAGTGTTGCCGATACGAATGAGAGTGCCTAGGCCGAGGTTGCTAGATCCGCTGTCGGCGATGGTGGCGACATTGAGAGTGCTGTTGTTGATGTTGGTCTGCCCTGTGTAGGTATTCGCGCCTGACAAGGTCCAGGTCCCGTTATCGAGCTTGGTGACCGTGAGAACGCCACCGGTCGGATTGACCAGTATGTTCTGGAAGTCGTTGGCTCCGGTGTTGGCTCCGCCAAAGGTCATCGCCCTGTTGCTTATACCAGCCGCGGAGAAGATTCCGTTGAAGACCAAAGGTACCGTTCCGTTGCTGTTGATCCTTGCTCCAACGCTGCTGTTGGCGAGAGCGATCGCCCGATTGATGTTTCCAGTGGGGGCGACAGTTCCCGTGAAGTTCAAAATTCCCTCGGTGGTGGTATTTCCCAAAGTGATGGTGTTGCCGATGCCGATGGCGCTTACGATTCCAGTCGGCTCGATGCTAGTCGCGGTCAGCGTGCCTTGCTGGATGTTGAGGGTGGTGAAGTTATTCAGGTCATTCGAAAGCAAAAGCGTGGCCACGCCGGTTTTTATGATTCCCGCGCTATTCGTATCGCTGGTATCGTTGACAAGCCCGGAAATCGTCAAGCCGTGGTTGGTGGCCGTGGTGATGGTTCTGGTGGCACTTAGGTCAAGCTGGACGCTGATCGTCTCCACCAGCGTGCCGGTCGTCATCGCCGTTGTGGTGATCGCGCCACCGAGAGTGATGGCATTGCCGTCGAGTGTGAATGCGCCGCCTGTCGCATTGCTCGCATTGGTGAAGGCGATGGCAGACGTAGGCGAGGCACCGGCGATCAAAGTGAGACCTGTGATATCATTGTTGGTGATCAGGTTAGTGTTACCTGCGAAGATCAAAGCATCATTGCTCACTGGGGCGGTTCCAGTCCAGTTCGCGCCCGTGCTCCAGTTTGCATCGCCGCCGCCACCACTCCAAGTGAGTTGAGCCGCTTGAGATAATGGAGCTAGCGCGGTCATGAATGCTGTGGCAAGAGCAAGGTTCTGATGACTGCCGCCAAGGCGGTTGGCGATAGAGAGGTTGCGTAGGAGGAAGCTTGTAGTGGGTTTCATGGAGCCGTAAAGTTTCAACGATCGATCGCGAGCGCAACATAACGATCGGACATTTGGAATGTCCGATCGGACATTTGGCCCCGGCTTGACACGTGCGTAGTATCTCCACCTCATGCACCAATTTTGGGAACACATTCGCCGATGGCTCGCCTTATCCGCGCAGGCCGTGGCTGTGGCCGCTGCGGTGGCCCAAGAACCCGCTGCCCCAGCGCCGCTCACCAACTGCGCGGCTGTAAAGGCATTGCCCAGAGAGGCAGCAGCGCAAAGACTGCCCGTCCGCATTACAGGCGTGGTCAGCTACCGTGAGTCTCTGCACTACAAGAGCAATTCAGCTTTTGTCCTCCACGATGGTGCGGAAGGTGTTTACTGCACCCTGAGCCGGAATCTCAACAAGTCGCTCGCCGACCTGCAAGTTGGAGAGAAAATCGAGGTCATCGGTGTCAGCGGCACGGGCTTCACCTCACTTGTCGAAGTCAGTAGCGTGAAGCGCCTCGGCCCCGGCACTTTGCCGCCCAGCAGCCCCAGCCAGCTCTGGAAGCTGCAAAATGGCCGCTACGACTGTGCACTGATAAGCCTGGAAGGCGTGGTGAGAAGGATGCACAAAGATGGTCATGGCAGCTATCGTCTCGAGATCGCGGAGGAAAGTGGCACTTTCTCCGCCTTTGTCCCCGCGCCGGATGGGGGCATGCCAGAGTCGCTCGTGGATGCACGGTTGCGGCTGGAAGGAACCTGCTTCGCGCTTTTCAATCCACGCGGCGAATGCACCGGGGTCAATCTGCGGCTGACCGGTCCCCAGCACCTCACTATCCTCCAGCATGGCCCGGCGGACGCTTTCGCCGCGCCGCTAGCCCCGCCGCTGGCGCTGAATGCTTTTCGCCCCGGCCCTGCAGTGCTCCACCGGCAGCGCATCGCTGGCACTGTCACGCTGCACCGACAGGGTGAGTTTTTCTATCTCCAATGCGAGCAGAGCACTTTCCGCGTTCACAGTCGGCAAAAGGATCCGCTGACCGTTGGCGATGTCGTAGAGGCATCCGGCTTCGTGGAACGGACACCGCACTTTGCCGTTCTCGCCGAGTCCGTATTCCGCATCAAAGGCCATGCTGAGGTGCCGGCACCGCAGCGCGTCACTTTGAATGATCTGATGAGAGTCCCGCCCGGCGGCAAGCCCATCCTGCGACTCGATGACTACGACGGCATGTTCATCACCATTCAGGCATCATTGATCAAATTGGATCATGACGAGCACGGCTGGTATCGCCTGCATGTTGCACACGATGGGGTGGTCAGCCATGCGATCCTCGGCCCCTATGTTGCTAGGGAACAAATCGCCGGGCTGCTTCCAGGCAGCCTTCTCGATCTCAGCGGCGTCTGTGAGCTTCGCCTCGTGCAGGGCTGGCCTATCCGTGAAATGCCAAAGCCCGCCAGTTTTATCCTACACATGCAGGATATGAATGCCATAAAGCTCATCGCCGCGCCTTCGTGGTGGACAACGCAAAGACTCACCTGGGCGCTCTGCGGTATCGCACTCATCACGCTCGCCATTTTACTCTGGAACATCGTCCTGCAGCAAACCGTGAAACGGCAAACCGAAGCCATCGCCGAACGCATCACCCGGGAAAGTCGGCTGCAAGAGCGGCAGCGCATCGGTCGAGACCTTCATGACACCCTGCATCAGGAGCTCACCGGCATCGGCATGCTCATCGGCAGCACGCGCGACAACATCGCCGATCCGCCCAAGGCGCTGACTACCCTGCAAATGGCTGAGCGGATGGTGCAGCGTGCCAGTGTGGAGAGCCGCGGAACCATCCAGGATCTCATGTCAGTCACCCTCACCGAGCAGGGCCTCCACACCGCGCTGGAGGAGAGTGTTAAGCCGCTCGCCCAGCTTGGTGGCGCTGTTTTTCAAATGCAGGTGGATAGCCCTCTGCCGCGCCTCGGCCCCCGCGTCGAGACCACTCTGCTGCGCATCGCCCACGAAGCTGCCGCGAATGCCGGACGGCATTCACAGGCCCGCGAAGTGCACCTCAGCCTCCGCGGCACTCTGAGCCATGTCATCATGGAGCAGCGTGACGACGGTTGCGGCTTTGACCCCGGCATCCTTCGTGGCGGTGATCAGCGTCACTTTGGCCTTCTCAGCATGGAGCAGCGTGCCGGAAAACTCAACGGACGGCTCGAAATTATATCTGCACCCGGCACCGGCACCACCGTACGCGTCACGCTTCCTCTCTTGCCATCATGACACCCGCACCCGACTCCAATACCGCTCCACGGCTCACCCGTATCATGCTCGTCGATGATCACTTCATGGCCCGCATCGGCCTCGCCCTGCCCATCAATCAGCAGCCCGACATGCAAGTCATCGCCGAAGCCTGCAACGGCGAGGAGGCGCTCCAACTCTACCGCCAGCATCTGCCGGATGTCGTCATCATGGACTACGCGCTGCCGGACAAAACCGGTCCCGAGGTCGTCACCGCCATCCGCGCGGAGTTTCCCGGCACCCGCGTGCTATTGCTCTCCGCGCACGAGGGCGAGGAGCACATTCATCGCTCCATCGAAGCCGGCGTCTGTGGCTATCTGACCAAAAACTCCGACTGCGCGCTCGTCCTCGACTCCATCCGCAGCATCGCCATCGGCCAAAGCGCCTTCCCACCCGCCATTGCGGAAAAAGCCGCCGCCCGTCGTCTGCGCCCCGATCTCACCGAGCGCGAGTTGGAGATTCTCAACCTCCTCGCGCAAGGCAACTCCAACAAGCTCATCGCCGCCGAGCTCGGTTTCAGCGAGAGCCTCATTAAACAAGAACTCGTCCGCATCTTCGACAAGCTCGGTGCCAAAGACCGCGCCCACGCCGTCATGCTCGCCATCGATCGCGGACTGGTGACCACATTTTGAGTTCGTTTCACTGTCAAATTTGCGGTTCGGTATGGCGGAAAGTCATGTTGTCGTGCGCGGGAAGTAGGTCGCCGCCTTTGCGACGTGACCCTTTGAAATCCGCGCCATCATCGCCCACGGAAAATGTCGTCAACCCGTTCATGTTGATTGATGACGCACGGGTAGACAAACGCGCCCTGCCATTCGTCGGGAAATTGCCGCGTGCAAGTCCATGCCGAAGGGGGGCAGCCCGTCCGAGGTGTGGGAGGGATGGGCAGGAAAGCCGTGCGCCAGCGGAGTGTTTGGCAAGGCAAGTGCACAGCCATCGTGTGGTGAGCAATTCACTCGTTGAGATGCTGCGGGTGACGAGGTCTCTCAGACGGAAATCGATGGCGGTGGTGAGTCGCTCGTATTGCGGTGTGCTTAACAAGTCAATGCGCCCACAGGGCGGCAGCGCTCCGGAGTGCGCAAAAAAAAGAGGCCGCTGACTTTTGCCAGCGGCCCCCGCCTTAGTCGCAAAACTCAGGCATCCGGAATTCTTTACCCGTTACGCCGGCGGCCCAGCAGCGCAAGTATTCCCAGCCCGCTAAGCAACGCAGCGACGTTCGGTTCGGGGATGGCCGTCATGGTCACAAAACTGCTGCCGGTCAGGTCGCTGGTATAGTTCGTGCCTGCTGAGGTGTCGTTGTAGTTGAACGACCACTCCATGCCGCTGAAGCTGATAGTGGAATCATCCGCGAGTGTGCTGCCGTAGCTGAAGAGGCCGCCGTTCCATGCGCCGGTGTAGCTGATCAGGGTGAGTTTTTCCCCGATGCTCCACGAGCCGCTTCCAAGCTCGCCCAGTGTGAGGAGCGCTGCATTGCCCAAGTCAAGGGTCAAGTTGCCAGTGACCGCGGTGAGGTCGCCCGCCACCCCGGCCGCGGCATCATTGTCGATTTCATAGGCAAAAATGGATGCGTTTTGCAGGGTCAAGGCTCCGGTCGTCAGGCTTTCGATGCTGTTGCCGGCTGCGATTATTCCGCCGCTCTGCACGGTGACCGAGCCACCAATGCTGCCGCTCCCTTGGAGAGTGCCGCCGTTACCGACATAGGTGGAAGTGTTCGCTAACGAGCCGTTCACCGCGAGGGTGCCAGCGGCGACCGTGGTGGCACCGTTGTAAGTGTTGGCGCTGGAAAGGACGAGCATACCCGCATTGTTCTTGGTTAATCCGGCGGTGCCAGTGCTGTTTTGGATGACGCCGGAAATGATGACGTCTTGTGCGGCCTGGTCGCTGTCGTTGATGTTGAAATTGCGGAGCGCTCCGTTGAGGTCGATGGAGGCGGAGATGGTGGCTGTGCCGTTATTGAATCCGACAGCGCCTGCATTGTAGGTGAGCGCACCATTGATCTGAAGCACGCCGGTTCCACCTGTGTTGATGATCGAGTGGGTCAATCCGACCGCGGTAGGTGCTGAGGCGCCCAAGGTGACTGCGGCGATCGTATCTGAGAATCCGTTGAGATCGAACGTGGCGCCCGCGGCTGAAGTGTTGTTGCCGACGTTGATGGAGCTTGTATCGACGAGCACGTCGCTGGCACCCAGTTTCACCGTGCTATCCTGAATGACCAAGTTGCCTGTGTTGGTGTTTGCCCCAGAGAGTTGGAGCACGCCAGCGCCCGTCTTCGTGAGATTTCCCGCTCCGGAAATGGCTCCTGAGATTAACAAATCGACAGCTCCGCTGCCATCACCCACGGCGAGCGTGCGGCCAGCCCCGCCCGTGTTGATGTTGGCGGAAATTGTGGCCTGACCGTTGAGAAAGCCAACGTCTCCTGCGTTGTAAGTGAGTGCGCCCCCGAGTGTCAGCACGGGCGAGCCGCCGCCAGTGTTGGCCACGTTCGCCGTGGCACCGCCAGCTGTGGTGCCGGTTCTTCCCAAGGTCAATGAGCCGATGCTTTCCGAGAATCCATTGAGGTCCAAAGTGCTTGAGGTCAAGGTTCCGGTGGCACCAATGGTTACAGCTGTGTTCGGGAGCACATTCGAAGCACCCAATTTTAATGTTCCAGCATTTATAATGGTGGTTCCTGTGTAGGTGTTGGCACCGGACAGCATCCAAGTGCCGTTGCCCGATTTTGCCAAATTCGTCTTCATAGCGGCGAGTCCGTCGGCGATGATGCCCCGGATTTCATTCGCCCCAGTGTTGGCACCACTCAGGGTGAGGGTGCGCGATGTAGCGAGGGAACCCGTTAGGCCAGTGGTGTTGAAATTGGCAGCGGTGAAAACCAAGGCTCCGCTGCCGTTGCTGTTGATTGTGGCACCACCCGTGTCGCCAACAGCAGGAGTTCCGCTGTTGCTGCCGATTTGAACCGTGCGGCTGGTGGTGCTGCCGGTGCCGGTATAGTTCAGCGTGCCAGTCGTGGAAGTGTTGCCGATACGAATCAAAGTGCCGAGACCAAGATTGCTGGATCCGCTGTCGGCGATGGTGGCGGCATTGAGAGTGCCGTTGTTGATATTGGTTTGCCCAGTGTAGGTGCTTGCGCCAGACAATGTCCATGTCCCACCGTCCGCTTTGGTCACACTTAGAACGCCACCGGTCGGATTGACCATTGCGTTTTGGAAGTCGTTAGCTCCTGTATTGGCTCCGCCAAAAGTCATCGTCCTGCTGCTGGCACCGGCCGCGGAAAAGGTCCCGTTGAATACCAAAGGCACCGATCCGTTGTTGTTGATCTGGCCACCGACGGAGCTGTTGTTGAGAGCGATTGTCCGATTGATGTTTCCTGTAGGGGCGACGGTTCCCGTGAAGTTGAGGATTCCCGACGTCGTGGTATTACCCAAAGTAATTGTGTTCCCGATGCCGATGGCGCTCGCGGTTCCACTCGGCTCGATGCTGGTCGCGCTCAGTGTGCCTTGCTGGATGTTGAGGGTGGTGAAGTTATTTGAGTTATTTGAAAGCAAGAGCGTGGCCACGCCGGATTTCGTGATTCCCGCGCTGTTCGTGCCGCTGGTATCGTTGATAAGCCCGGAAATCGTCAAGCCGTGGTTGGTGGCCGTAGTGATGCTTCGGATAGCGCCTAGGTTCAACTGAAGGCTGATCGTGTCAACTAACGTGCCAGTTGTCACCGCCGTCGTGGTGATAGGGCCACCGAGGGTGATGGCATTGCCGCCGAGTGTGAATGCGCCGCCTGTCACATTGCTCGTATTGGTAAAGGCAATGGTAACCGCCGGAGTGGTGCCGTTGATTAGAGTTAGACCTGTGATGTCATTGTTGGTGGTCAGGTTGGTGTTACCTGCAAAAATTAAAGCATCATTGTTCACTGGGGCGGTTCCAGCCCAGTTCGCGCCCGTGCTCCAGTTCGCATCGCCGCCGCCACCACTCCAAGTGAGCTGAGCCGCATGAGATAATGGAGTTGCTGCAGGAGCCAGCGCGGTCATTAATGCTGTGGCAAGCGCACGATTGCGATGGCGGCCACCAAGGCGGTTGGTGTGGGAGAAGTTGCGTTGGAGGAGGCGTGTAGTGGGTTTCATGAGGCCTCAAAGTTTCAACGATCGATCCTGAGCGCAACATAACGATCGGACATTTGGAATGTCCGATCGGACATTTGGCCCGGGCTTGCTCCGACGACAGCGCATCGCTTGCACTGTCACGCTGCACCGGCAGGAGGGAGTTTTTTATCTCCAATGCGAGCAGCGTGCTTTCTGTGTTCATAGTCGGCAAAAGGATCCGCTGACCCTTGGCGATCGGGTAGAGGCATCCGGCTTTGTGGAACAGAATCCGCACTTTGCCGTCCTCGCCGAGTCCGTATTCCGCATCAAAGGTCATACTGAGATAGTGGCACCTCAGCGCGTCACTTTGAATGAGCTGATGAGCGTTCCGCCCAGCGGCAAGCCCATTTTATGACTCGCTGATTACGACGGCATGTTCATCACCATTCAAGCAGCCTTCTCCATCTCAGCGGCGTCTGCGAGCTTCGTTTTATACAGGGTTGGCCTATCCGTGAAATAACAAAGACTCACCTAGGCGCTCTGCGGTATTTCGCTCAGATCATTAATTCCCCTTTTGCTCAGGCGCCGACACTTCAATGTAGAGGTCTCGATATTGGCAGGTGGAAAGCCTAACGCCAATAATCATCCTAAATCTTCTATTTCCTCCGTTTGTCGGGAACTTTCAGTTGTTCGAGTCCGGCGGGTGCTTTGGCGGCGTCCGCCACGCGCTGGCGGAGGCGCGGCGCGAGTCCGGCGATGATTGCCGCGGACGCGGCTTCCCCGGCCAGGTTGTGAAGTTCTTCAGGGTCGGATTCGTGATCGTAAAGTTCGCGACCATTGACTCCATCCTTGCCCCATTCCGTGTAGCGGAAACGTTCGGTCCGCAAGCTAGCACCGTCCGGATCATTCATCGTTAGGGCATCGACGCGCGGGCGGGCGGCGGCATCGTTCAGCACAGGGACAAGACTCACCCCCTGGATCGTCGCCGGCGGCTTGAGTCCGCAGAGTTCGGCGAGCGTGGGATAGAAATCCAGCATCTCTGCGGGACAGGCCGTGGCGCGCGCCGCTGATTTCCCTGGTGCGGCAATGATGAACGGCACGCGGCTTCCCTTGTCAAACAGCGTGAGTTTCTGCCAATGGCCCATCTCCCCCATGTGATATCCGTGATCGGATGTGAAAATAACGATCGTATTTGCGGCGAGCCCGGATTCATCCAGCGCATCGAGAATCCGTCCGACTTGGGTGTCCGCGAACGAGATCGACGCGTGATACGCTTGGATCGCCTCGCGTGCGGTCTGCGGATTCAAGTTGATCTGCTCCTTGTGAACCCGCAGGGACCTGAATGCTGCGGGAGGAATCGATTTCTCAATCTCGTCATGAAGCGCGGGAACCTTGATCGCATCCAACGGATAGAGATCGAAGTATTTCTCCGGCGCAACATAGGGTGTGTGTGGACGATAGAGGCCGACTGCGAGGAAAAATGGCTTGGATTCCGGAGCGTGGGCTTTGATCCGGGCGATGGCCTCCGTGGCGGCGATGCCGTCGGTTTGTTCGTTGTCGCCGCCCTCTGCGCGGAGCCAGCTCAGGGTAGCGCCGTATTGCCCCGGGATGAGTGTGACCACCTTGGATTCATCGGTCTTGTCACGGCCGCGGGGATTGACGACCTCGTCCCACGAATCGGGATCATCGTGGCCGTCGGTGCCAATATCCCGCGGCACGTTGTAATGATAGATCTTCCCGATCCGGGTGGCCCGCCAGCCGTTGTTGCGGAACATCTGGCTCATGGTGACGACATTCGGCACTCGCTCGCGGATGCGGATGGCGTTTCCGCGAATGAGTGACTGGTCCGGATAGAGTCCGGTCATGAACGAGGCGCGGCTGGGGCCGCAGAGCGGGTATTGGCAGAACGCGTTTGAGAAACGGACCCCGCGTGCGGCGAGGCGGTCGATGTTCGGCGTTTTCATCTGCGGGTTTCCGTAACAACCGAGATCCGTGTTTAGATCGTCGCAGATGATGAATAGTATATTGGGTTTTCTTACAATGGTTTCCCCAAGAGCGAGGGACCAAAGAGCGATGCCGCCCAGCATAAGCGTGCGGACCATGACAGATTGGATAGGTTTCACCTAGGCAACGTAAGTGCCTGCTTTATTGTCGTCAAGCCACGCACATCTTCAAAAAATAAGCATACTCGTCGTAGCATCCCATCGCGACGGATTCCTCAAACTGAAGCGACTTGCCTGCGCTCATGGATGCCAAACCGTGACGCGCCTGCCAAGCGCTCTCCCTCCCGGCTTGCGCATGGCACTCGGAAAGCCCATTTTCTCCGCGCTCCATGAAAATCTCCGCGCTATTCCTAACGACCACCCTCTGCGCCATCGCCGCGCCGACAGATGACTTCATCTCCGCAGCCTCCGCGAAGCACAGTGACTTCGGCAAAAAGGCCGCGCGCTTCCTCGTGGAGCACATGCCGCCATCCGACAAGGAAACCCTCACCGCCGGGTTTCTTATAGAGAACCTCGATCTCGCCATGAAGGCGCGCGCAGATTCCCCGTGGGCCAAGGATGTGCCGGAGGAAATTTTCCTCAACGATGTCCTGCCCTACGCCGTGTTCGACGAGCCGCGCGATCCGTGGCGGGCGGACTTTCTTGCGAAAGCGACCTCGCTGGTGAAGGACGCGAAGACCGCCACCGAGGCAGCTCTCATCCTCAACCGCGATTTTTTCAAACTCATCAACACCCACTATCACACCGAGCGGAAACGCAATAATCAATCGCCGAAGGAATCCATCGAGCAAGGCAAGGCCACCTGCACCGGCCTCTCCATCATCCTTGTCGATGCCTGCCGCGCCGTGGGCATTCCCGCCCGCGCGGCCGGCACGCCGATGTGGTGGAACAAAAGCGGCAACCACACCTGGGTCGAGATCTGGGACAAGGGTTGGCACTTCACCGGGGCGGATGAATACGACGCAAAGGGTCTCAACCGCGGCTGGTTCACCGCTCACGCCTCGAAGGCTCGGGCCGGGGATCCGATGCACGCGATCTACGCCACCTCATGGAAACGCGACGGCGGGATTTTCCCTTTGGCGTGGTCGCCAAATAGCACGTCCGTCGGCGGCGTGAACGTGACCGAAAGATATACGGTGAAAGCCGCACCCGCCGAGGCCACCATCGGCGTTCGCTTTTTCGAGGGCAGCACTCGTTCTGCTCGCAAAGGCTCACTCACCACGGATGCGGGCTTTGTCCTCAGTCATTTCGAAACGAAAGCCGGCACCTCCGATCTCAATGATACGCCCCGTCCCAGGGTTACGCCGGGAAAGACATACCGCCTGCGTTTTGAGATCGATGGCAAGGCGATGGAGACCGCTCCTTTCAAGGCGGGCACCAAGGACATGTTCGATGTCCGAGCCGCGGACCTCACACCCGCGCCCGATTTCAGCGATGAGAACGTTCCCCTTACCGAAAAAGACTGCTCACGCGCCATTGCTTTCACCTATGAGACGATGCTCGCCGACCAGAAGGAGAAGCGCGCGGCGGAGCTGAAAGTCAAGTCCTTCACCAAGGGCGACAAGACGATGCGCTGGATGGAAAAAACCTTTGGCGAAGCCCCGCCGGACGGACGCTCGCTTTGGATCTCGATGCACGGCGGCGGCGAGGCAGCGGAGCAAGTCAACACCCAGCAATGGAATAACCAGATCCGCCTCTATCAACCGAAGGAAGGCATCTACATCGCGCCCCGCGCGCCCACCGACAAGTGGAACATGTGGCACCAGAAACACATCGACCCGATGTTCGCGCATCTCATCGAGAGCATGGTCGCGCTGCGCGGGGTGAATCCCGATAAGGTCTATCTCATGGGCTACTCGGCGGGCGGCGATGGTGTGTGGCAGGTCGCGCCGCGCATGGCGGATCGCTACGCGGCCGCCGCGATGATGGCAGGTCATCCTAACGAGGCGCAGCTTTTCGGACTCCGCAACCTGCCTTTCGCGATCTTCATGGGAGAAAACGACGCCGCGGTGAACCGCAACAAGGTGGCCGTGGAAAAATCCGCCGCGATCGCCGAACTGCAGAAGGCCGACCCCGGCGGATACGTCCACCTTTCCCGCATCTACCCCGGATTGGGTCATTGGATGGATAAAAAGGACGCGGAGGGCGTTCCGTGGATGGCGAAGTTCACCCGAAATCCCTGGCCCACGAAAATCGTTTGGTGCCAGGACGATGTCGTCCATCACCGCTTCTATTGGCTTCGCCTACCGAAAGGCACCGCCGCAAAGGATCAAAAAATCATCGCCGAAATCAAGGGCCGCACCATCAGCCTAACCGGCGATGTCCCGTCCGGCACTCAGATTCTGCTTTCCGACAAGCTGCTCGGCCTTGATGAATCTATCGAAATTTCCGCAAACGGCAAAGCACCGTTCACCGTGAAGCCCGTGCGGAGCATCCAAACCATCCGCGCTGCGCTGAAAGAACGTCTGGACCCGAGCGCGACGCCGACCGCAGTGATCGCTTGCCCCTGAAAATCTATATCAGCCACACTGGAGAATGCTTTTGGTGGTCCAACAGTCGGAACAGACGAAGACGTCAATCATACCAAACAAGCGGTCCCGTATCAAGGCGACTGAGATACCCGCAGGCGGGCAAAGACGCGGCCAGATAGGGATGACGGGAGGGTGTGACTGATCGTGGACGAGGTGTTTCCGGGCTTGTGCGTGACCTGCGTTGTCCAGGAGCCGGGAGCGAGGGTTTCGGAGGTTTCGATGATCCAAGTGACGTCGCCGTTGGCGATGGCGTTGGAGCCTTTTGCGTAGGTGATCATGGTGCCGGAAAGATTGCCGGGAGATGCGTTGGGACTCTGCAGGCTGGTGCCGACGGCGTATTCCATGAGGTTGGAGATGCCGTCGTTGTCCTCATCACTGGTGGCGAGCGCACCCGGAACACCTTGGCTGGCGGACCACGAGGCGAAGCTGGGTGTGACGGTAAGCAGAAATGTCTCGGCGGCGCTGAGAGTGCCGTCGCTGACCGTGACGGTGATGGTGGCGCTGCCTGTCTGCCCGGATACAGGCGTGGCGGTGATGGTGCGGCTGGCTGCGCTGCCACCGAGCGAGATGTTTGCCAAAGGCACAAGGCTAGTGTTTGAGCTGCCGCGTGTAAGTGTTAGGGTTGTAGCGACAGTTTCGACATCGCTGATCGTGAACGGGAGCGCACCGGTGTTTCGGCCGGATGGCACACTGAGATCGCTGATTGCGGTGATGGTCGGCGCGGCGTTCGACAAGGCCGACTCGGCGCCATCGAGCCCGATGGTCTGGATCGCGATAGAGCTGCAGTCGGCCGTGATGGGTATCTTTTCGAAGTAGAAATAGTTGCTGACGGTGGTGCCGACGAAGACGAGCGAGCCATTCGTCAGGCGGACATACACATTGTATCCGTAGCGATCGCCAGGGGCGTGGTCCCACTTCACGCGGCCGTGCACGAGCCAGTTCCAGCCGACGACATCGAGGGCCTGGACATTTGTTGGCGGCACGGGCGCGGGAGCAGTGGCCTCGTAGATGGAGATCTGGCCCACACG
>JBEGOB010000492.1:0-2953 GCA_041182265.1 Verrucomicrobiota bacterium
TTCGCGGGCATGATGGAGGCACAGAGCAAGACGACGAACGGCCTCTTTTCCACGCTCAAGGACACGATCAACGAGGTGTTCCTCACGCTCGGCACTCCGATCAACGACGCGATCCGGCCGATGGTGGAACAGGCGATCGCACTTGCGCAAAAACTCGCGCCCCTAGCAGCGGAAGCCGGGACGAAAATCCGCGATTCCATCCAATACGTGATCGCCGTGTTCAAGAGCGGCCAGTTCCTCAATCTCGTTGGGTCATCGTTGAAACTCGGGTTTGCGACGAGCGTGAATTTCCTGTGGGCAACACTCCGCGCCACCATCGCCGCTGCCGGTCAATACATCGTTGAAATTCTCAAAACCGCCGTCACCTACCTCCAAGTCATCACCACGCTCGATTTCTGGAAAGGCATGGGCAATGCGCTGATCGGGATCTTTCTATCGGCGATTGGATTCCTGCAAAAGGGACTGGCGGAAGCTTTGGAAATTACCCGCCCGCTCGCGGAGTTGTTTGGAAAAGGTGGGGCGATCAACTCCGCTCAAGGAGCCTTGCGTGAATCGGCGGGTGCTCTGGATGCCGAGGCGGCGGGACGCTACGGTGACGCAGGCGACCAGCTTGGACCGCTTGCCGCCAAGGTCGGACTTCGCTTGAATGAGGCGGGTAAAAACATCTCCGCCCGCTTCGGCGATGCGTTCTCGAACACCGCCGAGGTGATCGACACAAGCAGATTGCGAGAAAGCATGAACAAGGTCCTGGGAACGATTCGGGAAGCAATCCCAAAGCCGGAGGTGGTGAAGCAGGCCGCCGCTGCCGTTGCCGTTGCCAAACCATCCGCCACAAATCCGCTGAAGCCGAATTCACCTGATTCCTTTGCACCGATCGTCACGTCGTTGGGCAAAGTCGGCGGCGGTGGGTATTCGTCTGGCACGCTCGATGCGCAGCGAGAAAACAACCGGCTCACCGGCGAAACGAACCGTTTGTTGCAGGACATGAATCTTAAAATCGGCAAGCTCGGTGGCGGCGGACTGGCAGCCTTCGGTTGACGCCACGCCCCGGCCAAGATGCCGCGACACGTTTCAATCCAACCCGGCCAGCTCTATCCACAGCCCGACTACTCGATCTCCGTGGACCGCGAAGGCAAGTGGACGGCCACCCAAATTTTCCTCTGTCATCGCAATTCCATCACCAAGTTGATGCCGCGCCCGGGCACGCCCCACCCGGAAATCCCATTTATCGCCGTGGACAATTCCACGGCCCAAGTCAGTGAGGGCGACATCGCCGAAATCACCTGCAACTACGCAGGCACTGACAACAACGACAACGATGCGAACAAAACCACGTATTCCCTGGGGCTGTCACTTTCGGAGGAACCTTTGCTGTCTCACGAAAAATTCCACGACCTCGACGAAGAGGAACTGGAGGCTCTGCTCGCCATCATCAGCGGCAAGGAAAAGGACGCATCGGGCAATCCATACAAGGACAAGGTGACGAGCAGCTCGGGAAAAAAGGCCCTCGAAAAAATCCAGCGCGGCCAAACTTCCTACTACTCGCCCAAGGTCATCTGGCGGCAGGCCACGGTCCGGAAGGCGTCTGCCGCATCCGCCGACATGCGTAAAATTGGCAAGATTGACGAACCTGATGGACGACAGCCCTCTCTGTCAGACGACCGCAACTGGCTTTATAACGGAGCGACTCAAACGCAGGAGGGAAATTCCTATCGCATCGAGCGCGAGTGGATCGCCAGCGATCGGGGCGGATGGGACCCGGATATTTACGACGACTGACACCATGAGACTTCCAAGCAAGAAACGCAGCGGCCATCCGATCCTCGCCAAGGATTGGAACCAACTCATCGAAGCGATCGAGGCTCGCACGCCGTGTCCGGGCATCGGGCTGGAGTTGGTTTTCATGGCCAGTGGCTTCACCTATCGAGTCCGGCGCTCATCGGCGTTAGAATCTGGCAATCAAACCGTCACATGCCCATTTGGAGAAATCATCACCTTCAAGGAGGGGGAGACTTTGAAAACGGGGATCCGTGGCGGCGTCGTCTATGCCGGGGACAAAGTTTGGGATATTGAGGCAAAGACGATTTCGCTAAGCGCTACGGGCAGCTATAAAGTTTGGCTTGAAATCGGCGTCACCGCTCATGCCGAAGACGGGGTCCTGCTGCCAGGCCTCAAGACCTCAAGCGAGCCGGTGTGGAAGCAGTCGAGCGCGCAGTATCCAAGCCAAACTCTACCCACCGCCCCGGCAGGCACAGGCATCGCGATCGTCGCCCTTGGCACGCTCAACATCGAGGACGGCAAGGCCAGTTTCTCTAGGGCCGCATGTGGCTCGGTGCGTATCGACCATTGCCCTGGAACGCTCACTCATCAGCGAATCTAGCAACATGGCAATTGAAACCCTCAAGGACTGGAACGAACGGCTAACGCAATGCGGTTGCTGCGAAATGCCCTTGTGTCCGAATCCGTCGATGGAAATTCAGCAGGTGCTGCGATCCCTGTGCGCGCTAACGGCAAACCCCGGCGACGCACAAATGGGACTTCCCTCGCCGAACTTCGATCCTGCGAACGGAGGAGTCGCAATCAAGGAGAGCTGGGTCGCCTATCGCTCGATGAATGTCATCGACTCGTTTGCCGAAAGCGGCGAATGGGGGAGCGCCTCATCAGTCGTCAACGTGACCATTCGCAAGGATCCGGAAACCGTCGAGGACAACGTCGCTCCGGGCTTTGTCTGCGGGATTCTTAGCATCAACGGCAGTTGGTCGGCTGCGAGCACCAGCAAGAATGACCAGGGAGTCGTGGTGGCTGAATTTTCAGAATCAGGTTCATGGAACAACGTGCTCACCTCATCCTATGCCAGTGGCGCGGGCCTTGGTTCCTATCAATACACGAACTATGACGATGACGGGAAAGTCACGGATCAGGGAACGGGCGAGGCGGTTCAATTTTACGGGCC
>JBEGOB010000493.1:0-3040 GCA_041182265.1 Verrucomicrobiota bacterium
CCACCGTGGGGCTGATAGGTTGATAATTCCGCCCGTGTGTGTGGCGGCTGAGTGGGTGACAGTGCCCTTGCGCAGGCATTGGTTGAGAGTGGTGAGAACGGGAGCTGTGGCGTTGGGTGCCTGGATGTCAGTGCCGAGAGCGACCATGCGATCGCCGAGGAAAAACCATGATTTTAGGGCGGACACGTTGAGGCGCGAGTCGCGGAAAGCGACAGATCCGTTTTCACCGTCGCTCACTCCGCCGGCGTGGGTGCTCGTGCCTGGGAGTCCCCAGTCTTTGCTAGGTTTGAGCGAGTAAGTTCCTTGTTCCGTCGTAGTTCCGGGGAGTGTGCGCCAATTCCAGACGGGCATGATGTCGTCGTATTCGTTGCCATGGCGTTGGATGAGAGTGACGCCATCGGCGAGATGGAGGTTTTTCAGTCCCTCGCCATTTCCAGATTCGGGTTGGAGGGTGCGTGTTGAGGAGAATTTCAGGAAAGTTGAGAAGCCGGGGCGGTGGTGTGTTGATGAATCTGAGCGCCAGAAGTGGCGATGACCCACGTGTGCGGTGGTAGGTGATGCGGATTTTTGGGTGACATCGGCCGTCAGTCGTTCCGCAAATGCCTGCATTTCCGCTGCGCGGTATCCGCCGTTGATGGCGCGTGCGGATGTGATGAAGCTGCGATATCCAGCGGCTGTATTCGTTTGGCCGGCGCGGGTGAGTCCGCGACCTGCTGCTGTGAAATCCAAGCTGTCGCCACGGATGAACCACTGGACGCCATCCAGAAGGAAATCCGTGAGGACGCGAAGTTGGAGTGGATCAAAGGCGAACGACGTGGCGTCTGCCCAAGCCGCGTAGCGCAGGGTTCCTGAGAGAAAAACAAAGCCGTAGCCTTGGATATGCAGTTGCGCGCCGTGTTGATGGTAGGCTTGGTCGGGTTGCACGCCTTCTTCGGTGGTGACGAGAATGGTGTCGCCGATGGCTAAAAATGACTCGTTTGCGAGTGGTAAGTCATTGGAGATGAGTGCACGCATGACACTGGCGTAGGCGCGGTCGATCCGATTTGCGCCGGTGTTGGTTCCAGATTGGGTGGTGCGTGGGACGTAGGCGCGGGCGATTCGGGCGAGTCCGGCGGATTTCTGTTCGGGGGAGAGGTGCGGTTCGATGAGAATCATGATTTCACCGAGGAGTTGCGGTGCGCTGATTTCATTTTGATACCAATTCGTGCTGGTTGGGTCGCGCGCGAGCCAGGCGTCCAAAGCGCGATGGATCTCAGTGAGCAGGGTCGCATTGCCAACGAGTGGGTTTTGTGGCTTTGCATGGGCGCGAGCCAAGGTGCGCAGCCGTGTGAGGTGGGTGCCGGGAGGCCAGTTGGTGGCGGCGGTGCTGGCGTAGTTAATGTCTTCCCAAGTTCCTTGTAATGAAAGACTTGATCTTAATGATGCGACGTCGGTGCTTGAGACGGATGCGGTGGTTTGGTCGGTGAAAATGCGGCTTTTTACCACAAGCATATCCTCCGTGTCTGCACGGACGAGCACGAACGTGAGAGCGAATAGCAGAATTGCGCGAATGATAAATCCGAGCATTGAAATGCGCTGAGGCGGGTGAGTGGGCTTAAAAAGGCGGGACAAAAGCTGATTTTGGGGCGGGTTGAGGGTTGTAGGGAATCGCCTCATTCAATTAGCAGAAAACACTTCACTTGCTACCCGGTCAAATGAACTGTTTTTCTTGGGCAGGCGGGACTTGAAGTTCGGGGGTAATCGGGCGGATTCGTCATGGATTTCGCCTGATTCGTCAAAATTTCATCGCTCGTGAGGGTGGATTTGGGATAGCTACAGACTGATTTTAGGTCGATCAAACCCACGCACGCTGTGAGAAAAACACTATTTATCGTCATTCTGCCGCTCATTTTAGTGGGCGGCGTGGTGTGGCGATTGCTGGTTCCGGCAGATATCACAGATCTTGAGATCGAGCCGAAAATTGCGTGGGAAGTCCGAGCGCCTGACTCCGTGGTGTTGGAGCCAGTCGAGATCTTTAAACGGGCGTTTTGGCGAATGCCATCTGCTGGAGATCAAATACTGAGGGCCGAGCGGCACGAGTGGAGCGATTCTGAAGGCGTCACGAAATGGCAGTGGTTCCTCGCTGTGAATGCCTCGCCCGAGTTGATCAAGTATTTGCGGGATGACAATGCGTTCGGGTTGATGTCAGCGGAGTTTGCGAAAGTCCCTGCAGAAAAGCCGGCATGGTTTCAATTTCCGGCGGAAGACTTTAGCGTGATGAGATCTAGCCAATCGGAGATGCAACTCATTTTTAGCAAAAAAGATAGCAAGCTCTATGCTTGTGCTTCAGGACGTGGTTTCACGCGCGGTGCGCCGGAGCGAGAGCCTGAGCCAGCGACCCAAGTGCCTGCCGGACGCCTACCAAGAATGCCGCCACCCGCTCAACCTCGATGATTTTTCAAAACCAATTCCGTATTTTTCAACTTCTCGGTTGTGCGATTTTTAGTGCGCCGGTTTTCGTGTCCTCGGCCTCAGGTCAGAACGGAGGAAATGGACAGAATAGCAGTTCATTCCTTACCTTGAATCACCAAGGACGGATCGCGGTGGGAGGAGTGAATTTCACGGGCCTCGGCCACTTCAAGTTTGCCATTCTTAACTCTAGCAATCTCGTGGTTTGGACACACGATGGAACTGGCCTGGATGGAACTGAGCCGATTCAATCCGTGCCGCAGCAAGTCACCAAGGGGCTGTATGCCATCCGTCTGGGAGATATGAATTTGGAAAACATGGGTTTCCTCAACGGTCAGATTTTCTCGGAATACGGGTTAAAATTACGTGTTTGGTTCGATGACGGCGCACGTGGATTTCAGCAGCTCACTCCGGATCAATCCTTGGCCGCGGTTCCTTATACTTTTCATGCGCAGCAGGCTCTTGCTGCCGATGCATTCACGGGTGTTCTTTCGGGGGATGTGGTTGGAAGCCAAAGCTCGACATCCATTGCTGATGCGACCGTGACCGGCAAGCGCCTCACTGGACTTGTGTCTGGTGCTGGTATTCTATC
>JBEGOB010000494.1:0-5287 GCA_041182265.1 Verrucomicrobiota bacterium
CATCGGATCCGAACAGACAAATTTGCCATGAAAAGGTGTGTCCGAATGGATGACAATTCCCGTAACCGCATCAAGATTGGGAGTCCCGGGAAAACCCGTGAGCTCCACGTATTGAAATCCATGATAGGTAAACTCTGGCACCCAGATCTCACCATTCGGGTCGCCTTTCAAGGTATAGCTATCAACAGCGCGGGCACAGCGCAAATTCTCAGTGCTCAAGCGACCGTCATTATGTAAGACTTCAGCATAGCGGATTGTGACCTTCTGTCCGGCCTTGCCCTGAACCTTCAACCGGATGACTCCTGAAATGTTTTGACCTAGATCAAAAATGAAGACTCCCGGCTTGTGCTCATTCACCGTTTTGGAAGGCAATTCTTCGATAGGACGCACAGGAACTCCTGGATGAGGCTCAATTTTCGAATCCGTCCCGGTTTTAGAAATGGCAGACTTCCAGCTCGAATCGTCATAACCTGCATGTGTCCATCCCGTAAGTTCCTTACGCGCGTCATAGGACTCCCCCATCAAAATATCACTCTCCGTAATCGGCCCAGAAGACACTTTCCAACTTGGATCAGTTCCAAGGGTTTGCCGGCTGCCATCTGACATTTCCAACTCCAACTGCACTCGGACTGCCGTGGAGACACCGTAATAATTTCGACCTTCGAGTTCTGGCACAAGACCCTCCTGCCCCGTGAAAAGACCGTAGGCCACGTAACCAGCATACCACCCGTCTGCAAGTGTTGCGCCGATCGCGTTTCTTCCCTCATGCACAAGTCCGGTTACATCATAAGTCTGAGAGTGAATTCTCCGCTGATAGGCAGACCATCCAGGCGCAAGACGATCTTCCGAGACCCGCTTTCCATTGATCTCCAAAGTGTAAACTCCCAATGCCGTCGCGTGAACCGTCGCACGAACCACCGACGGAACCTCAAACTCTTTTCGAAAATACTTCGCCGGGCTTACTGTAATCCGTCCCATCTTTGGATGGCCGATAAAGTTTTGAATATTTTCGCTGGTCGTGAACGATCCCTCGTCCTTCGCACTGATCCACTGTGCATTCCAGTCGCCGGGTTCAAGCAGGCCGACTTGGAAAGATGCTGGTGCACTCCACGATGAAACCTCGCCGGTTGCCCCCCAAACCCTAACGCGCCATTGTGCGTGATCACGCGACACGAGGGAAACTCCTCCATACTCAATTTGGTCAGTCGCAGCAGATTCAACTTTACCCGACGACCAAAGCGGACTTTTCTCAAAATCCCCACCCGCCCTTGAGACTTGAACCTCGTAAGCAACCTGCTGAAGATCACGATCAGCAGGTGACACCGAGGCTAGCTTCCAAGAAAACCGAGGCTTTTTCGTTCCAATCGCTAAGGGATCAACATGATACTCACAGCGCAAAGAATCAGCACGCGGCGTGGCCGCAACAAGAGGACCAATTAAGGCGATTAAAAGGTAAAGTGACTTCATAATTGAACGGCAGACAGAGAAATTCGTGAATCTTAAACGTGGTTTAGACAAGGACCGAGATCCTAAATCTTTCCTAAGAAATAGATCCACCGCCCCCCGGAAGATGATTCTTGAAATCGAGATTTCCCACAATCATCCTCAAGGCTGATTTTATGGATGAATCCGAACACGAGAGCCCAAATTGCCCGAAAAGATCCCAGCCCCGCTGCTACGAGAGCGCCTGATATTCGCATGAAGGCAAAACCTGCCTCTCCCAGAGGTGAAAATCGTCTATCCCGGTAGGGAGACCAGCTTACGGAAATGACACACCCACTCGGTAAAAATACCGGGGTCCTGCGATCCTCTGCTGAAAATTCACGCCTGTATCCAGCTCCAAAGGCGCATGCTCCAACACATCCTCCCACGTTAGCAAGTTCGTGCTTCGCTGCAGTTGGTAACGCCGCCCACGCTTCCCATCGACTTCAATAGACAGCCGATCATCTGAATGCATCACGGCAATGGATTTAAACAAATCTCCCGCATCGCGCGGATTTGTTCCAGCGATAAACTCGGCAAGATTCGGTTGCTTATCGCCATCCGAATCGTCATGAACATCTCCCATCATATCATCGTCAAAGTGCTCCAGTTCCCAATCGTTTGGAAGGCCATCGGCATCAATATCCAAGGGCATCCCCGGATATCCGATCCGAGCGTTTGAAACGATAAACTCATCGAATGTCGCATACTCATCCTTCGTTGCCTCCCAAATGGAGCTGCTGCTCCCGCCAAAAAATGTGCTGAAAAACACCCAGGCGATTTTCGAGGAAGCGGTTGGAGCGTCTCGGAAATAGAATGCTGGATAACTTGCAAACTTCACGCCATCGAACCACCCCTCCATCAAGCCATCAAATTGCCCTGGCGTATTCAGACGATAATGCATCTCGATGTGGTGCCAGCGGCCTGGAATAAATCGCGCTTGTGGCCCTTCCGTGTTCCACCAGAAACGCGTCCCAGGATTATAATCGTTCCCAGCTGGTGTATGGAGATAGAACTCGGCTTTACCCTCCTCACGCCACATCAAACGCCCCGACCACTCATGCGTGCGGTCTCCCCATGAGACGGCACCTCCAAGACCCGGCAATTTTCCACCCAAAACAAAATCAAAGTCTTCATCGAATCTCACCCAATAGCTGAAATACAAGTCCTCAGCCACCCCGCCGATATCTGCAAACCACTGCGCACCACTGCCATTGGACTGCTTCCCACCTTTTGGATAGAGAATACGGACCGACCGACCGGTTCCGGCATAGGCAATCTGATCATTCACAGCAAGACGACCATCATCCGGACCATTCGCCCAACTGGTGTTGGGCCACAAAGCCTTCCATTCATCATCGCTCTTCGTCCCAAGTGGAAAATCATCAAACGTCGCGTGAAGCAATCTTTCGGCAGGTGCTGCGGGAGAGCTCTCAGGGAGCACATATCCACCAAACTCTTGATACAAACGAACCACAGCACCCGTGAATCCCGCATTATAATCCATCGCCACTTCATTGCGCACGTAATCTGACCGATCATCAACATAGGCGTCACTGAAATCTGGACCACCGACAAGTGCTCCGAACAACACATGACGGTTGCTTGCCGGGATACCAATCTGATTCACGAGAGAGGCGTGCGCATTGCGATGGTGTGGATTGACTGGCGGTTGATTTCCGAAACCACATACATAGCTTCTCCCTGCCGGATTGGATCCCAATGCGTAATCAATCTGCGCACGTGCAAAATCCGTGTACCGATTTCCAGGATTCTGCACACGGTCCGCATACACCAAAGCGCAAAACGCTGTATTTGCGGCGTATCTAAGTGCACCCCATTGATCACGCCAAGCAAGACCGCCTGGTGTTTTCGGCACACTCTGACCGTTGACACCCACGGTCCAGTAATTGAGCCAACGTTCCGCATCAGTTCGATAGACCACACCGCCATCAATGATCGCCATCAGAATATAGCAACCGAAACTCTTATCATCCCAGGAAAGCGCCCACTGATAGGGGTGATTGCCAGCACCTCCGCTAGATAGCAAATTGTATTCCAACTTGGCCTTCTGGAGATACATAGGATCCCCGCTTGCGCGATACAACCAGATCGCGCCCCATACAAGTTCATCCTGATAGCCACTCCATGACTTATAAAACTGCGCCGCGTTCGGAATAGAATCACTGTATTTTCCGCGGTATGTATCGGCGAATCGATACAGCGCGGTCGCATGCTCCAACAATTCCGCAGCATACTCCGGTTCGGATTCCTGAAAAACCAAAGCGGTTGCGGCCAAAGTTGCTGCGGTTTCCGCGGCAAGGTCACTTCCCGGATTCGCCGCATCAATTTTATAGGCGGGGCGAGGCATGTTCATGAACTCCGCCCTGCCCCAATAGGCATGATCCGCCTCACCATTCCCCAATTGCCCGTAGAATGCCGTTGTGTTTCCAGCCACATCCCGGACATGGCATCTCATCAAATAATCAGCCCCCCACTTCAGAATTTCCATCAAGTGGCTCTTCTGCCGAGTTTCCGTGTAAGCTTGATCATACTCAAGCCCGCCCCAAGCAAGCATCGTTAAACTGTACGCCATGGGTAACCCAAACTTCACATGGTCCCCCGCATCGTAAAAGCCGCCCGTCAAGTCGAGTCCTGCATCACTGCCATCCGCAAGGGCCGAGTTCGCACGCCAACGCACGCGAAAGTCATCTGGTAGCTTACCTGAACGCTGCGCATCGTAAAACCACAAAGATTTTTGCAAAACCTCAGCATAGTTGTATGTGCCAGTCTGCGGCTTGCCTCCAGCCCCACCACCATCGTTGTCATAAATTCTCGCAATCGCCTGCGAATTCCGAAGGAGTGCATCAACTGGATTGCTAAGCACCATCGAGAAAAACTCAGGTGCTTCGGCGGTGCCGTCACTCACGATTCTCACTTCGATGGATTTTGAAGTCTCACCCGGGTTGAAGGTCAAACGTCCACTGACCGATTGGAAATCCGCCGATTCCAAAGCCGTCCCGCTTTGTGTCATGAAGTCGATACTTGCCACGGTGGCGGAAGCTGGAGCCAATGTGACGTTGAACACGGCAAATCGTTCAACTCCTTCATCACCCTCAATTCACTGCTGTTACCAATACTGAAGCCCGGCGTAAAATCATCATTGAGCAAGGTGGATAGAGCGGTGGATTTTGTGATCGGGGCGCCGCTTGCACCCGACAGAGAAACATTGAATGACTCATCGGGCTCCTCAACGACATCACCAAGGATGCGCACGGTCACTTCTTGGCGAATTTCCCCTGGTGCGAAAGTGATCTTGCCAGACGCAGCGACATAATCCTCCCCAGCCCGCGCGCTTCCGTCAGACGTCGCCCACTCCACCGTTACCCACTCAGTGGATGCACTTGATAGATAGACTTCCAACACGCGATCCGACTCAAAATTCCCTTCGTTTTCGGAAATATTGTTGATCCCTAAGGCGGGTATATTTCCGCTTGGAATCAGACCATTGAATGTAAAATTGCTAGCTCCAACAGTGAAAGATCCAAGTGCGTTGAAGCCAAACGTCCGAGAAGCGCCCGGGTGAATATTCACATTGGTTGCTATATTTGTGAAGACCTTGCGCGTTTCAGTCGAGCCATTCTCAGTCACGTTCCAGACCTTTGAAAATCCTGGAACTGGAAGATCAAAAGCAATCGTCCAACCGCTGATCGTTGCATCACTTTGGTTAGTAATTGTGACGTTCCCGGTAAAGCCTGTCGCCCAGACCGAGGAAGTGCTAAAGGTCACGGTGACTGGCGCGGTC
>JBEGOB010000495.1:0-5402 GCA_041182265.1 Verrucomicrobiota bacterium
CTTTTGTCCGCCCACTCCCTTTTGCTACTTTGTCCTGCTTTTTCATGAAATTTGCCCGCCTGTGCCGCTTTGCCTGCCTGCTCATTGGATCGTCTTCCGGTCTCGATGCCGGGCTCACCTATGTCGATGCCGACTTCACGACGAACACTGCACCGGGCAGCGCCACCACCGCGAACCTTGCGGCTGACGGACTTTGGGCAAGGCGCACGGGATTTGGAACGAGCTCCACAGTGTTCGAAGTTTCCGGAAACTCCGGTGCCGAGGATGCGGCGGCCATCACTACGACTATCAGCGGTCTGTCTCCCTTCCAAACCTATGCGGTGTGGGTGAATTTTTACGATCCGTCTGGCTCCACCGAGATTTGGAACATTCGCGCTGGATTCACCTCGGGCTCGCTGGCGCTTTTCGCGAGCGATCCGGTCGGCGCATTTCCAGTGACCGCTCCGGTCCTCGCCAGTTCTCTCACCTACACCGGGACGTCTCCGAAGTTTGACGATGGCAGCAACCGCCTCCTGCGGGCGGGCGCGCTCGGGACGACCACCGCGGATGCAAGCGGCAACATTGTCGTCCACATCGACGATGCGCCGGCCTCGATCGGCTCGAACAACCGCACTTGGTATGACGGCGTCTCCTACGAACTCGTCTCCACGTCCACAACACAACTCATCACTTACGTCGATGCAGCGCCCAGCAATGTCACCCGCCGGGATGGTCTAACTTTTAATCCCGCTGCGGAAGGAAACACCACTATCGACGACAACTGGGAGCGGCGCACTCTGGGTAGCGCCGGCAGTATTTACGAGTCCAATGCCGACGGCCCGGAGGACGCGCCCCTGCTGGTCACCACTCTAACCGGCCTCCAACCGCAAACCGAATACGTCCTCTACGCTTACTTTTGGCATGACGGTCGCAACTGGCGCCTCAAGGCTTCTGCCGATCCTTCCGCCATCCGCGACAATGGCACGCCGAGCAATCTCAGCGACGATTTCCTTCCGACCAATGCCCGCTACAACTTCGCCTCGGCAAACAACGCTAATCAGACCGCGACCGTCGCACCCGTTGCGCTTGCGGCGGACTTTGTGACACCACCGCTGATTTTTGAAGGAAATCGCACTTTGCGCCAGGCATTGCTTGGCTCGGCCACCAGCGATGGAGATGGGAATCTAGCCGTTTTTAGCGATGATCTCGCAGGTGCCGGCGAGGCGAATCGCGCTTGGTTTGATGGCGTCGGGTATAAAATCGCCCCGCCGCTTGATCCCGCCGGCGACGAGGACGGCGACGGTCTCGCCAACGCTCAGGAACTCACTCTCGGCACCGATCCCCATCACCCGGATACCGATGGCGACGGCTACAGCGACGGCGAGGAAGTCGCCTCAGGCTCTGATCCGCTCGACCCAAGCTTGGTGCCGCCGCTTCCCGGCAATGCGCTGGCCATCGCTCCGGACGGGGCGTGGACGTGGTTCAATGACGAGCGCGCAATTTTCCATCGGGGTTCGCTTTTCGCAGGATACGTTCTCGGCGACGGCAGCTATGGCATCACCCGCTACGATCCCGCCACCCATGCCTCCCACCACATGGTCATCAGCACCGCCGCCTCGCGCCAGCAGGATGACCATAACAACCCATCCATCACTGTCCTGCCTGACGGTCGTCTCCTCGCGCTTTACGCCAAGCACATCGCCAATCCCGTTTTCTATCAGCGCACCTCGCTGGTGCCTCTGCCCTCCACCGAGGCCGATTGGGGGCCGGAAATCGCCAACCCGTTGCCTGCTAACAACACTTACAACAACACCTATCTCCTCAGCTCGGAAAAAAACCGAATTTATAACTTCCACCGCTGCATCAACTTCAATCCAACCATCACCGTCTCGGACGACCTTGGTGCGACTTGGAAGCCTTCCGTCCAGTTCATCAGCGTCGGCTCCGGAAACGTCCGGCCCTACCCACGCTATTGCTCGAACGGGACGGACCGCATCGACTTGATTTACACCGACGGCCACCCGCGCGATGTCAACAACTCGGTCTTCCACATGTATTATAACAACGGCGCGTTTTACAAAACCGACGGAACCTACATCGAAAACTACGCAAATTTGCCACTCGATCATCAGGGTGGCGAGCGGGGTTCCGTCGTCTATTCATACTCCGGCGCGGCCTGGGGGAATGGCCAAGGCCCGAACGATTGGATACCTAACGGCCGCGGCTGGACTTGGGATGTTCACTACGGCAAGGACGGTCATCCTGTCTGTGTTTTCCAGGTGCAAGTGGACAACGTCACCGGCACGGGTTGGAACCACGACAGAATTTATTACTACTACGCACGCTGGACCGGCACGGAGTGGCAGCGGCGCTTCATCGCGCAGGCCGGCCGCGGACTCTACTCCGCCGAGGACGACTACGGCGGCGGCATGTGCATCGATCCGGAAAATCCGAATGTTGTCTATATTTCGTCCAACGCCGCCTCACCCTTCAATCTTGGAAACATCACCAATGTGCCATTGCGCACCAACGAGCGCTATGAAATCTGGCGTGGCGTGACCCAAGATGGCGGGCTGACCTTCGCCTGGGAGCAGATCACCGTAGATTCCCCGGCTGACAACCTGCGGCCGATCATTCCGGAAAAACACGGTTACGACCGCGCGCTGGTCTGGTTCCATGGCACTTACACCACCTACACCAACTTCACTTGCCGAGTGCTTGCGATCCTTGAAAATGATATCCGGATGCAGTCGTTTTTGATCGACGAGCCGAGCTCCACCGGCCGCATCGGCTGGCTCTCATCGCCCGGTCGCCGCTACCGCATCACCGGTTCCTCGGACCTTCAGACATTCCCACACGTCGCCGCCTCGCGGATCGATTCCCAAGGACCGAGCACGGAAATTATGTTTAATTTTCCACCACCACTCGTCAACGCCCGCCGCGGATTTTTCCGGGTGGAAGAGGAATAAATCAGGCGCGGCGTGCCGGAAATCAAAACCATATTCCGCATCGACGCCCCGCCCGGTGGCCCTTAACGTGGGTCCATCCATGACGGAACATCGGGACATTTTATCCAAGCCGCAGCAGGTGCCCAATTTCCTGTCTGCGGACTTGCTGCCACTCGTTTATGATGAGCTGCGCAACATCGCCCGCGAGCGGATGGCGAACCAGGCAGACGGCCAAACTCTCCAGCCCACCGCGCTGGTGCATGAGGCATGGATGAAACTCTCCAGTGAGGACAATCGCACTTGGAATGATCGGACGCATTTTTTTCGCGCCGCAGTCCAAGCGATGCGGCAGGTCCTAGTGGACCGCGCCCGCGCCAAGGCAACCCGCAAGCGAACCATTCACGAAGATGCATTCGAACTTCAAAGCCTCAACCTCGCCGACGCCAGCGTGGATGAGAGGGTCTTGCTCGTGGATGAAATGCTCACTCGCCTCGAAAAGGACGATCCCGAAAGCGTCCGCATCATCTCACTTAAATTTTTCGGCGGTCTCACCAATCGTGAAATCGCCGCGATGGATGGCGTTACCGAGCGCACCATCGAACGCCACTGGGCCTACTCAAAAGCCCTACTCTACCAAATGATTCTGGAGGAAACCCTTGATGCCCCAGCCCACGCCCCATCCGTCGATTGACCGGCTCCTTTTCATCGCCGCCTCCGCGCTCCCTGGGCCGGTGGAACGACGCACTTTTCTTGAATTCGCCTGCAACGGCGACCAGACGCGCCTCAAGCGGTTAGAAACACTGCTCGACATCCGTGGCGACGCCGAGGAGTTCTTCGAACTTCAGCCAGCCATCACGACGGACTCGATCCATGCCGATGACGGCGACCTCGGTGCCCGCATCGGCCCCTACCGCATCATCGACCGCCTCGGCTCCGGCGGTTGTGGAGTGGTCTATCTCGCGGAAAAACTCGAACCGCTCAAACGCAAGGTCGCCCTCAAGATCATCCGCTTCGGCATGGGCACGGAAAAAGTCATCGCGCGCTTCGCCGTCGAGCGCGAGGCCCTCGCTCTGATGGACCACCCGTTCATCGCACGCGTGCTGGACGCCGGAACCACAAGCTCCGGCAGCCCCTACTTCGCCATGGAACTCGTCGATGGCGAAAAAATCACCGATTTCTGCGATCGCCATAAACTCCGCCCGAGACAGCGCCTCGATTTGTTCACCCGTGTTTGCGACGCCATCCAGCACGCTCACCAAAAAGGCGTCATCCATCGCGATATTAAACCGTCTAACATTCTTGTCCGCAGCCAAGAGGGCGAAGCTATCCCGAAGGTCATCGATTTCGGCATCGCCAAGGCCACCGCCGACCGCGCCGACTCGACATCGACGAGCACGCGCAATGGAAATTTCCTCGGAACCCCGGACTACATGAGTCCTGAGCAGGCCGCCGGCAGCCTCGATATCGACACCCGCAGCGACATTTACAGCCTCGGAGCTTTGCTATACGAGTTGCTCACCGGTCACCCGCCGTTCGGGCGCCAACATCTCAAGGATCTTGGCATCGAGGAAATCCACTCCGTCCTTGAGAACGAGGAAATTCCGGCCCCATCCGCGCGCCTCAAAATGCTCCCCGCATCCGAGCTTGAGGACATCGCCGCCGCTCGCTCCAGCGATCCTCAAAACCTCGTCCAGTGCTTCGCAGGCGACATTGACTGGATCGTAATCAAAGCCACGGAAAAAGACCGCCGCCGCCGCTATGAGACGGCCAACGCCCTTGCCATGGACGTCCGGCGTTTCCTCAAAGAAGAGGCTATTCTCGCCCGGCCACCCAGCCGCCGCTACCTCATCGCGAAATGGATTCGCCGCAATCGCATCACCTTCGTCGCTGCAAGTATCGCGCTTTCAGGACTGCTTGGCGGCCTTGGCCTCTCGACTTGGCTCTTCCTCCGTGAACGGGACGCACGCAAAGTGCAGGCTCATTTACGCGTCGAGGCCGAGCGCGCTCGCTCCAACGAAGTTCGTCTGCTAGAATCCACACGCGCCGCCGAGTTTCTCGCCCAGGCGGGAGTCCTCCTCCGCTACAAAGAAATTGAAAAAGCGGATGCGCTCATCGCACGAATCACGCCGGGCCTTGTCCCTCCTTCGCTCGAAGCCATCAAAACCCTGCAAACCGTCGCCGAGTGGAATCTCATGAACGGCCGTTGGCAAGCTGCTGCGGAACGATATCTCATCTTGGTGCCGGTCATCACCAGCGTTGATATCAACGACACGGACGAAATGTCCCGCCTGCTCATGCCCGCCGCAACCGCCATCAAACGCTGGGGAAAAGCCGGAGCCTATCAAGAACTCCGCAGCCTGACTTTGCGACGTTTCGCGGATTCCACGAACCCAGGTGTCGCCGCCCAAGCCATCAAAGTTGCGATGCTCGAGCCCGCAGACGAGCAGACATTCCGCGCTCTCGCCCCGCTCTTCA
>JBEGOB010000496.1:0-6826 GCA_041182265.1 Verrucomicrobiota bacterium
GGCGGAACGGCGAATTACGGATCGCGCAATGCAGGCCAAGCCCCCGCAAACGGCAACCGCAACTCGGAATCCTACGACATCACCACCGCCCTCAGCTGGGAAATCGACCTTTGGGGAGGCATCCAACGCAGCAATCAAGCCGCACGCGCACGACTTCTCGCTTCACAACATCAACGTGACGCCGTCCAAACCAGCCTCGTCGCCGCAGTCGCAACCGCCTACATCGATCTAAAAAATCTGGACCAACGCCTCGCCATCGCACGCAGGACCGCTGAAAGTCGCAAAACTTCGCTCGACCTCGTCAAAACCCGCCGCGACGGAGGCGTGAGCTCGGACTTGGAACTGGGTCAGGCAGAAGCGCTGCTAGGGCAGGCGCAAGTTGCCATTCCCATCAATGAGCAGGCGATGACCGCCAAAGAAAATGAAATCCGCGCTCTTCTCGGTGAGTATCCCGGCAGCGTGGCGCGTGGCGAGAATCTTGATCAGCTTGAATCCACACTCCGCATCGCCGGTGGCATGCCATCCTCGCTCATGGAACGTCGGCCGGATATCGCAGCCGCTAGCCAAGCCTTCCAAGCCGCCACCGCGGATGTCGGCGTCGCCGAAGCCCTGAGACTTCCGAGCCTATCACTCACCGGGCGCGGCGGCGTGGTCAGCACGGATCTGAGCACCTTGTTGGAGGACGGCTCGTCGACCTTTTCCATCGGCCCTCGACTCACGGGCCCTATTTTTGACGCCGGGCGCAGGAGCTTCGCCGTGCAAGGCGCACGCGCACGCGCCAATGAAGCGCTAGCCGCTCACGACAAGGCGGCGAAACAAGCATTCCGCGAAGCGGCGGATGCCTTGAACGCCCACCAAAAAACCGGCGAAATCATCACAGAACGCGCCCGTTTGATCGCCTCGCTGCAAAATGTCGCCACCCTCGCCAATGATCGCTTCCAAGGCGGTGCATCAAGTTATCTCGAAGTCCTTGACGCAGAACGCAGCCTCTTCAACGCCGAGCTTGAGCTTGCAGACGCCCGCCGCGACCGCCTGCGTGCCGTGGTCCAAGCATACCGCGCCTTAGGCGGTGGCTGGAAATGAGGAGGAAACACAGAAGCCAAAATTTCCTCCTTTTTCGGATTGCCACGCGGGAAAGTCCCCCCTAGCTTCCGCCTCCAGCGATTTTTAACCTCATCCCGAGATGTCCAAGCACAATAGCCTCAAGTCCAATGCCACCGTCGGCGGCAAACGCTCCGTCCTCAAGCGCTTCGAGCGCGTCAAGCTTCTCAAGGAGCGTGGCGAGTGGAAAGCCGGCAAGTCCCCAGTGGGCCTTCCGAAGACCAAGCACGAGGGCTAATCCTCTGTTGTCGCAAATTTTTCATCAAACGCGCGGAACCCACCGGGTTTCGCGCCTTTTGCATTGATCCTCATGGCTACCAACGACGGCGTCCGCCTCAACAAATACCTTGCATCCTGCGCGGTTGGCTCACGCCGCGCCTGCGACGAACTCATCAAAGCCGCTCGTGTCGAAGTCAACGGCAGCCCATGCATCAACATGGGAACCCGCATTTCCGCTGGCGACCACGTGAAGGTGGATGGCAAGCGCGTCGCTCCTCGCGAGCCCATGATCATCGCCTTCCATAAGCCGCGCGGCTTCGTCTGCACGCGTGAGGATGAACTCGGCCGGGACACGATTTACACGTTGCTCCCTGCATCGCTTCACGCGCTTCATCACGTCGGCCGCCTTGACCGGGATTCAGAAGGCCTGCTCATTTTGACCAATGACGGGGACCTTTCGCAGCAGTTGATGCATCCCTCAAAGTCGGTGGAAAAGGAATATCTCGTCACCTCGCACCAAGCTTTTGAGAACGCTCACCTCGACCAACTCTTGGAAGGCGTTTACACGGATGAAGGGAAATTGAAGGCAAAATCCATCGAACGCCTCTCATCCCGCCGCATCAAGGTGGTCCTCGACCACGGCGCCAAGCGCCAAATCCGCGTCATGTTCGACACCCTCGGCTACCAAGTGACCAAGCTGTTACGCGTCCGCATCGGCGCACTTTGGCTCGGCGACCTTGAGCCCGGACATTGGGCAATTCTCAACGCAGTTGAAATTTCCATGCTGCTCGGAAACGCCAATCCCGCGAAAAAGCGCGGAACCACCGGCCCAGTACCAAAGCGCAAAACCGACTGAGGCCCCGCAGCGCACTCGCTCAACGAGCGAGCTTCCCCGGGTCCTTGCCGAGACCAAAAAGCAAACCCAACACGCGCACGGCAAATCCCAAGCGCGTCCTCCACGGACGCTTCGGACACACGATTTCCCACCCCGCGCTCTTCGCCAAGGCCGCCAGCCGCTGCGAGGGATTCACCACCGTCGCCGCATCACAGAGCGCAAGCATCGGCAAATCGGCACAACTGTCGGTATAAGCATGGCTCTTCCGCAGCTTGCCCTCTTCAAAATACCCGGATGGCAGTAAATTGCGCAGGCGGTGCACCTTCGCCACCCCCTTGTGATTTTCCAAATCCGGGAAAAAGCTCCCTGTCTCCACTGGCGTGCCCAGCGTGAGGTCGAACCCCAATTCCCGGCCAATCTCCGCCACGTAAAACTCCGGACTCGCCGATGCGAGAATCAAAAAATCCCCCGCCGCCCGCTGATTTTCAAGCTTGGCTCGCAGCTCGGGATAGATCGAAGGCATCAAAGCTGCGGCGAATTCACGCGAGTATGCCGCCAAATCCGCAGCATCCATGCGCCATAAATAACTGAGAAAAATCCGCTTCATCCCGCCAGATCCCAGCAGCCCGGCGAGCGGCAACGCCATCAGAAAAACCGGCAAAAAAATCGCCCGCCACGGCTCGTGACGGACGATGAAATGACGAAATAGCAACTGACAATCCCAAGCAATCAAAGTCCCATCGAGATCGAACAAGGCGATCCCCTCCGGTGGCGCGCTAGGAAATGCAGCAGACACGCTCAAACGTAGTGCAACTCCACAGCCTTCGCATCAATCGCAGGAAGATTGTCGAGAAGCTCTTGGATTGGATCCCAACGCCCAGAAAGCAAAGCCTCCCGCGCAGAATCCGGCATAGTCACCGGAATATCCAAACCGCTTGATGTCCGCACCTTCAGAGCCGCGACATCAATGATGATTTCCACGCTCGGGTCCGCTTCGACCGCATCACGAATCGCCACAATATCCGCAGCACTCGCCATCACGCATGGCATCGCCAGCGTGGTGGAATTGCCATAGAAAATCTCGGCAAACGACTCGGCGATGACTCCGTTGAATCCATATTTGCGGAGCGATTGAGGCGCATGCTCACGCGAGGAGCCGCAACCGAAATTTACGCCCGCCACAAGGATGGACGCCCCATCAAATCGGGAATCATTGAGCGGATGCTTGGTTTTCTGACCGTGCTCGTCGAAGCGCACATCATAAAACGCGAACTCACCAAGCCCGTCAAAAGTGACGCACTTCATGAAGCGAGCCGGAATGATGCGGTCAGTGTCAATGTCCGCACCGGGAATGAAAACACCGCGGCCGGTGACGAAGGGAACTGGATCAAGTGCCATGAGAATTGAAATTTAAGGAGTTATATTGGGTTTAAGCGACAGCCGCTGGAGCCTCCAAGGTGAAGACCTCACGCGCATCGGCGATGCTGCCCTTGATCGCCGCCGCAGCAACCATCACGGGAGACATGAGAATGGTCCGGCCCGTTGGCGATCCTTGGCGACCTTTGAAATTCCGGTTGGAAGATGAGGCACAAAGTTGATCACCCACGAGCTTGTCGGGATTCATCGCAAGACACATGGAACAACCTGCGCCGCGCCATTCAAAACCCGCCGCACGGAAAATCTCGGGCAAGCCTTCTTGCTCGCACTGAATCGCAACAATCTGCGACCCCGGAACAACAATCGCCGTCACACCCGCTGCAACCCGGTGCCCTTGAATGTATTTGGCAACTTCGCGGAAATCGGAAATGCGGCCATTAGTGCACGAACCAATGAACGCAACATCGATCTTCACACCCTTGATCGGCGAGCCAGCATCCAACTTCATGTAAGCCAGCGCCTCTTCAATCGACGCCTTTTCAAGCGGAGTCGCAGCCTTTTCCGGGTCTGGAATCATTTCTGAAATCGCAATCCCCTGGTCCGGAGAAATCCCCCAAGTGACCGTAGGCGCAATATCGCCAGCGTCGATGCGGACAATATCATCGAAATGAGCATCTGCATCGGAAGCGAAGGACAACCAACGCGCCGCCGTCGCACTAAAATCACTCATATCCACGTAAGGACGGCCGCTGAGGTAGGCGACGGTTTTTGCATCCGGATTGACGTATCCGCAGCGCGCGCCACCTTCGATGGACATGTTGCAAACGGTCATGCGTTCTTCCATCGACATCCGGTCGAAAACATCGCCTGCATATTCATACGCGTAGCCGATGCCGCCCTTGGCTCCCAACAGGCGGATGATGTGAAGGATCACATCCTTGGCATACACGCCCGGACGAAGATCACCGTTCACCTCGATGCGGCGCACCTTAAGCGCTTCAAGCGCAAGGGTTTGTGAAGCTAAAACGTCGCGAACTTGCGTCGTCCCGATCCCGAAGGCGATGGCACCAAAGGCGCCGTGCGTGGCGGTGTGCGAGTCTCCGCAGGCAATCGTCGTGCCCGGCTGGGTGATCCCCTGCTCCGGCCCGACCACGTGGACAATTCCCTGCTTGCCCGAGGCAAGGTCAAAATACGTCACCCCAAAGTCATCCGCGTTCTTGCGCAAAGCCTGCATCATTTCCGCAGCCAGCGGGTCTTGCGGCGCGTCCTGATCCACCGTCGGCACGATGTGATCGACGGTGGCGAAGGTGCGCTGGGGAAAGCGAACTTTCAGCCCCAAATCACGGAGCATTCCGAAGGCTTGCGGTGACGTCACCTCGTGAATGAGGTGCGTGCCGATGAAGAGTTGTGTGCGTCCATCAGCGAGCGAGCCGACGGTGTGCGCATCCCATACTTTTTGGAAGAGGCTTTTTCCCATGATCAAATTCCTGCCGAGGTTCGCGGCGGGCCGGGAAATTGCCCATACAGATCTAGAATGTCAAAGCCGCATGCAGAGGATGCACAGAAAGAATCGCCAAAACGGGCGATGGTGCGCTAACGGAGCTCCAAAAACAGGCCCACGATCACGCCACAAAGGGCAAGCAGCGCAAGAACGATGCCGATGACTTTGACAGGCGATTGAATCCGTTTTGGCTTAGACGGCCCGCCATCGACCCACTCATCCCAAGAGCGTTGCTTGTCCCGATTGCTGCGATGGTAGTGGCGGAGTTGCCCTTCAAATCGTTGTTGTCCTTCAGGTGTCAAATTTCGTCTCATGAATCAGTTTCTACACAACCCGCCGTTTGGCCGGGCAAATTTTCGGACATTAACCAGAACAAGCGCCTTTCCAAGATGTGAAAAGGCGCCTTGATCTTTAGGCAAAAGAATTTCCAGCCCTGGAAGGCTGAATCACTTGGTAGGAGTCACCACAGCTTCTGGAGCTGGGGCTGGCGCTGGCGCAGATTCGATTTCCTGGAATTTAGGAAGCGAACGAAGGCCTGGTGGCTTGGTCTCGCCAGTGCAGCAGCAAGCGGCGGTGAGAAGCGCGAAGACGGATGCGACGAGTGCAGTAAGGATACGGATCATAAGTGGATTGGCTGTGAGAAATTAGAGAAACAATGGATTTTGAGAGTCAGAGAATTGAGAAAATCACTTGGAAGGAGCCACATACGCTGGCTGGCTGGCGGTAGGGGCATTGGGGCAGCAGGAAACCGCAAAAAATGCGGCAGCGGCAGCGATGAAGGCAAGTTTCATGATTTCGATGAGTTAATTTGGGTTGCTCGCTGGCATGCATCGCACAACCAGACAGGCGCGAGATTAGCGGTCCCCCTCATCCCTGCAAGGCAAAAGACGAGAGAGCCTTAGACACCGCATTGCACCAATCCACGAAACCTTAGAACCCGGCGCTTCCTCTGATTTTCGAGATCACGCTGGGCGCAGCAAATAGCCGGCGACCCAGCCCGTCTCGCCACGCGCATTCCGACACCAGTGCCAGCCGTGAATTTGCCGGAGCGAGTCCAGAACATCGCCACGCTTGATCGTCAAAACCGTCGGGTCGAAACTCGCAATCGCCGCGAAACGGCCTTCGCCGAGCGGCTCCAAAATTTCCTCCGGCACGTAGCCATCATTCCCATCTCGGTCCGTCGCCCACACCCATCCGGGCCATGCGCGATCCAACGGACCGACTGAAATTTCATCCCCCGGCTGCAAGCGGATGGGATCGCTGTCTTTCTCTTCGTAGTCGGAATTTGCGGTAAAGGTGGCCATGACTACGGATGAGTATCCACATTTCTCCAAAAAACGCGATCCTGTTTTTCAACCAAAATGATCGGCTAAGGCACAACGATCGCGCGCAGGCGAAGATCATTTCCAAGCTGAAGGAACTCGATCTCCCCCAAATGCAGGGGCTCCGGCAGACCCGCGCCCGCGAGCGCGGGACTTGGCCCACCGCATAGCAGCGGCGCATAATAAACGACCACTTCATCCACCAAGCCCGCCTCAAACATCGCTGCAGAGAAAACTCCGCCCGCCTCCAAGAGGACGGAAAGCACGCCTTGCTCGGCCGCTAAGTTTCTCAACATTTCGTCAAGATTCTCTCGCGGGCGGACCAAAGTCCGCGCCCTCCACTCATCGGCAAAAAGCGGAGCGTCACGCGGCAAAGTTTCCGGCTGATCCGAGATGATCACGCGCCATGGCTGCGGCCGCCCTTCCAAACCCTCCGGCAGCCGGATGGTGAGTGATGGCTTGTCGCGACGC
>JBEGOB010000497.1:0-17187 GCA_041182265.1 Verrucomicrobiota bacterium
AGGTCTCAGGTCTCAGGTCTCAGGTCTCAGGTCTCAGGTCTCAGGTCTCAGGTCTCAGGTCTCAGGTCTCAGGTCTCAGGTCTCAGGTCTCAGGTCTCAGATTTCAGATTTCAGATTTCAGATTTCCCCGAGTGGGATGAGGTTTTGGTTTTTGGCTTCTGCGAGGAGGGTGCGCGTGGCTTGGTTGAGGTCGAGCGCGAGGGCCTCGGATGGGGTGAGCCAGAGGAATTCTTCGGCTTCTTCATTGAGGGTGACGGCGGTGGTGGTGGCGCGAGCGACGTAGTTGAGGAGTAGGAAATGCTCGGGGCGGATGAACTCGGAGGAATCGATGCAGTCTTGGAGGAGAGCGAAGTGGACGTCGGTGATGGTGAGTTGGGTTTCCTCGAGGATTTCCCGGTGGAGGGCGTCGGTTGAGGACTCGCCGCGTTCGATTTTCCCGCCGGGAATTCCCCAGCGATGTGACCATTTGTGGGTGCGGACCATGAGCACGCGGCCAGTTCCGTCGTGGATCAGTGCGCCGACGGTTGCGATGGGGCGTGAGAAGTTGCGGCGGCGGTCGAGCAGGCTCCGGAGGACGCCGAGGTCTGGCACGGTGAGATCTGGGCGGACGGCAGCGAGAATTTCCGCGTGGTTGTAGCCGGTGAGAACGGCGATGGACGAGATGCCGCCGTGGCGCGCGGTCTCGACATCGTGAGTCATGTCGCCGACGAATGCCGTTTCCTCGGGGTCGAGGCGGTGCTGGGCGAGGATTTGGTGGATGACATCGCGCTTGTCGATGACGCTGGAGTAAGTTGCCTCAAAGTGGTGGCGAAGTCCGAAATCATCCATTTGGCGCTCGAAGGCGAGAGTGTCCATGGAAGTGAGGACGAAGGTGCGAATGCCGAGGGCGGAGCACCATTCGAGCTTTTCGCGGGCGTGTGGGAGGACGGTGACGGGAGTGAGCGCGGCGTCGAAGGCGGGTCTGAAATGCGCTTCGAGTTCGGCGAGGGCGACATCTGGGAGGAGTTCCGCGTAAAATTCAGGGTAAGGGAGACGGAAGCGTCGGCGGAAGCCCTCGCGATCCAAGGCGTCGATGTTGTATTTCGCCAAGACAGCGTTGGTGGCTTCGATGACGGGGCCGAGGTCGTCCACGAGTGTGCCGGACCAGTCGAAAATGAGATTGCGGAACATGATTTTGGGAAAATTTGAGGATGGGTTCTGCGTGCTGCGGTCGGTTTCCGTGCGCGGAGAGGGTGGGATCAGCCGAGGGTGAATTTCACCGATTGGATGCGGTTTTCCCCGAGTTGTGCGCGGATGCGCGTGAGGAGCATGGGTTTCATTTGCTCCAGTTGGAAGCGGAGGGCGGGCTGCGTCACGCGGAGGACGAGGTGGCCGCCTTTGACGGAAATGGGCTCGGTGTGGCGGGCGATGAAATCGCCGGCAAGTTCCTTCCAGGTTGCGCGGACTTGGTCCTCGTGGAGTCCGTCCTCGGCACCGGCGGCGCGGAGGATGGCTGCAACGAACTTTTGGGCGAGGTGGATGCCCGTGTTGAGATCCGCCGGTTCATCGGCACCCCGCCATTCCCGGAGGATTTCCTCGCGGATTTTGCCGGGGCGTGGCGGTTTCTTCATCGGTGGGAGGCGCTTACTCGCCATCCTCGCCAATGGCCTCGACTGGGCAGCCTTCCATGGCTTCGCGGCATTGGGCAAGTTCTTCGGGAGTTTCCGGCTGTTTAAAAACGTATGAATAACCC
The DNA here is from genome assembly GCA_041182265.1 of Verrucomicrobiota bacterium. Lineage (GTDB taxonomy): Bacteria > Verrucomicrobiota > Verrucomicrobiia > Verrucomicrobiales > Akkermansiaceae > Luteolibacter. Next base: position 1,733 of record JBEGOB010000497.1, read on the forward strand.
TCGTCCTCGGCGCGGGTGAAATTGCTCGGCGCAGTTTCACGGCAGAGGTCACAGTCAATGCACTGGCTGTCCACGTAGAACTTGCCAGGCACGTTTTCAACATTCTTGTCTTCGCGTTCAGCCATAGTAGAGGGAATTACACCGCTTAGATGCCGTTTGCGAGCAGGCGATGCAACTCGATTTTTGCAGAATTTCGGTTTGTGCTTTCGCACTGGTCAAGTGGCGCTGGCCGTTTTAAGAAGATCAGAGTTGCCCGTCATGACATCTCAACCAAACTCATCTTCTGGGGGGTCCTCCCTTCCTCCACGGCATCGGCCGAATAAGGGCAGTCTTGCGAAAGACACCACAGAAGAACATTTGTGGGCCTTCGACGAGTTGGATGCGCCAGAATCGCCAGTGGCGTCGGAGCCTGCTGTGGAAGCGACTCGGCCGATGGTGCCGCCGCCGAGGGACGGTGAAAAGGCGCGGTCGCGACCGTTTGAAGGGGGGATTCAGCCGAAGGTGCAGTTGGAGAATCGAGAAGGCATTCGGGTGAATATTGGGAAGACCCGTAATTCATTTCAGAGTGAAAAAATGTCTGCGGCGCAGGCCAAGACGGAAAGCACGTTTGACGCGCTGGATGATTGGGAGGAGCCGGAGGCCTTGGTGGTGCCTGATCCCGCTCCGCTCGAGCCTGTGAAGCCGGCCGCAGAAGCTCCAGCAGTCATCGAGGAGTCTCCGGCCATGGCTTTGGAGGCTGAAACGGCTGCCGCTGGGGAGACCGCAGCCAAATCTACCGAGCCGAAAATCTCCGTCGCAGGGCCGCCGCCGTCTGTGGGGGGTGGGAAATCCGATGATCGTGATGAATTTTCCGTTCAGGTGCGCAAGGATTTGACGCCTGTTTCGCTCCGGCCGCGCTTGGGTCTGTCCAAGAGCGAGCGAGTTGGTTTGATCGCGCTGGTGGCGGTGCTGGTTTTGGGAGGCGGGGTGATTTTTTTCCAGGCGATCGGTGGTTTGCCGAGCAGTTCAGAATTTGAGAGAAAAGTGGATTTCCCGGTGACGGGCAAGCAGGTGTCGCTCGTCTCGGCGGAGACATTTTGGCGTGTGCCGATCACGGCGGGAGAGCGGCGGGATACCGTGCGCCGTGGGACGGAATTGCTCCCCGTCGTCACGCTAGGCACGCAGGGCGGGCCGGCGGCGCTGCGCGTGTTTTTCCGGGATAGTGAAGGGAAGGTCGTGGGAGATGCGGTGACGCGTGCCGTGCGTTCCGGCGAGGTGCTTGAAATTGGAGCGACGGCGGGATTTGAGGAGTCGTGGATGTTTGATTCCTATAAAACGAGCGACGGAAAACCGTGGACGGTCGAGGTTTTGGAGGCGACCTCCGTGAACAGCCCGGGACCGGAGTTCAAGCGGCTTTTAGAAATGAATATCTCGTCCGAGCGTCGCTGATTTTTTCCTGTTATGTCCAATCAAGAAGTTACTCCATTGGTGCCGCGTGAAGGCTGGCATGTCATGCATTTGTTCTATCATGTCGATCATTCGCAGTGGGCATTGTACAGTGATGAAGAGCAGCGTCAGTCGAAGACGCGTCTGACGGAATTGGTGCAGGAAATCCGCGCCACGCCGGATACGCATTTGCTGATTTTCTCGGTGGCGACTCCCAAGGCGGATCTGGGATTCATGCTGCTTACGCCTGATTTGCAGATTGCGAACCAATTTGAGAAACAGTTGAGTTTGTCGTTAGGGCCGGAAATTCTCAGTCCGACCTATTCCTATCTTTCGCAGACGGAAGGTTCTGAGTATACAACGACGCGTGAGCAATACGCTGCGGAAACTTTAGTGGGTGAAAAAGGCTTGGTGGCAGGTTCTCCTGAGTTTGAGGCGGGTATCAAAGAGTTTGATGAGCGCATGGCGCACTACCTCAAGCATCGGCTTTACCCCGTCTTGCCGGACTGGCCGGTGATCTGCTTTTACCCAATGTCCAAGCGCCGGAGTGGTGCGGACAATTGGTATTCGCTCGACTTTGAAACTCGGCGTAAATTGATGGCCGGGCATGCAAGGGTCGGGCGCACTTATTCGGGTAGAATTCTCCAACTCATCACGGGCTCCACCGGTTTGGATGAGTTCGAATGGGGTGTCACTTTATTGGCCAAAGACACCATCGACGTGAAGGCAATCGTGCATGAAATGCGCTTCGACGAGGTGACGGCGCGATATGGTGAGTTCGGCGATTTCTACATCGGAATGCAGCTGCCGTTGGATGTGCTTTTTCGGCGAATTTGCCTGTAGGAATTTCGTTGATAAAAATTGATTTTCGGCTGAAGTCGGAGTCGGTCAGTGGAGCAATCGTATGAAACAAAAATCCAAATTGAACAAATTCGGGCCTTGGTATGGATGCGTGATTTTAGCCTTGAGTGCGCAGAGTGCGTGGTCCGCGATTTCCGTCCAATCATTTTCCGCTGCGACCAATGACCGGTTTGCGAATAGTCCCAGTTTTGTTGGGGCGAACTATGATTTTTCCGGAGTTGGGCGGGATGCCTTGGGGCACTGGGCTGTCATGCTGAGTCCGACGGTTTTCTTAAGTGCAAATCACCACCGGCCGGTTGGTTCGCTGATTTTTTATGGAGGGAATGATCCGACGGCAACGCCGGAGAGTATCGCGATTGATGAGGGGCAAAGGATCGGTGGCACGGACCTCTATATTGGGCGCTTGGAAAGCCCGGTGAGCGCAGCGATTAAGAATTACAGTTTTGTCACGGTTCCTCCTGGGAGCATCGACACGCTGGCAAACGCCTTTGTATTCATGAGTGGGATTTCTCCGACCACTTCGGGGTATGGAAGCGGGAGTCCTGATGTAACGGATCAAACGGTTGGGACGAATCGCATTGAGGGTTTTCAGGCGGGATTGACGGTGGGTGATGCCGTGGGAGATATCATTTATACCATCCGAAATCTCTCGGGCGATGGGATTTACGGTTACGGCGTGACGAGCTATGAAGCGCAACTTGCCGCTGGGGATTCTGGAAGTCCCTTGTTTGCGATATCCGGCGGTAATTTGGTGGTCGCTGGGATTTCATGGGCGGTTGGCTCATTGACCACAGGGTTTGGTCCACGGGACTTCAGTGCATTCACTTACACTGGAAGCTATGCGGGCGATATTCAAGACTACGTCGAATTGGCGGTCGTCCCCGAGCCTGCATCGGTGATCTTGATCTCAATTGCCGGAATTTTACTGGGTGCAAGGCGACGCCGTTGATCCATTTCGCGGGAGTTGTCCGTGAATTTTAGATGATTCCTCTTGAGCTTGGTTCAGTGCCTGTTCTTACTGACCGCGCTCATGGGCAAAAACCTATCTTTTTTCGTGTCTGGCTTGATGGTCGGACTCTTCTTAACCACCGGAGGTTTCGCGTGGTATCTCAGCAGCGGCGGCGCACCGGCTCAGTCGGGAGTGAAGGTGCTGAAAATGGGGCATACTCTTGATCCGTCGCACCCGGTGCATGAAGGAATGGTCTTCATGAAAGACCGGCTCGAGGCGATTTCAGGGGGGAAGATGTCGATTGAAATTTACCCAAGTGGGGTGCTTGGCAGTGAGACGGAAAGTGTTGAGCAGTTGCAAAATGGTTCGCTCGCGCTGACGAAAACGTCCACGGCACCGCTTGAGGGCTTCGTCGAGGAGATGCAGGTCTTCGGGCTTCCTTATGTTTTCAGGGATGAAGTTCATTTTTGGAAGGTGCTGGATGGCCAAATCGGTCACGAGTTGCTGGAGAAGCCCGTTTCTCGCAAACTTTTGGGGCTTTGTTATTACGACTCGGGTAGCCGGAATTTCTATTCATCAAATAAGCCGATTCGCAATCCGGATGATCTCAAAGGGATGAAGATTCGGGTCCAGAATAGTCCGGTAGCGATTCGGATGATCGAAGTTTTCGGCGGCTCGGCAACGCCGATTGCATTCGGTGAGTTATACACTGCCCTAGCGCAGGGCACGGTGGATGGTGCTGAAAACAACGTGCCGAGCTTCGTCACAAGTCGTCATTTCGAGGTTAGTAAATATTTCACGCTGAATGCACATACACGTGTGCCGGACATCGTGCTGATGAGTTCCGTCATTTGGGAGACATTGTCTGAACAGGAGCGGGCTTGGTTGCAACAAGCGGCGAATGAGTCATCCGTGTTTCAAAGGAAGCTGTGGGCGGAGACGACTGCGGAGGATCTCAAAAAAGTGCGGGAGACTGGCGTGCAAGTGATCGAGCCGGATATCGAAGCATTTGTTAAAAAGGCAGCTCCGATTTACGCAGATTTTGATGGCACTCCTGTCCAATCGCTCCTGCAGCGCATCCGCGCAGTTGAGTGAGCCGTATTCATCCGCAACATCACTGATCCGCATGATCGCAACCATTTATCGGGGCCTTGGCCGTTTGCTGGAATATCTACTCATTTTGGCAATGGCCTTATTGGTGTTTGATGTGCTGTGGGGTGTGGCTTCACGGATGTTAGGAACTTTTCGTGCTTGGGTAGGCACTCATGGGATCAACGCGGCGTTTTTGCCGAGTGGTCAAAGTCCTTGGACAGAGGAGTTGGCGCGCTTTCTTTTGATTTGGGTGGGTATGCTTGGAGCGGCACTGGCGTTTCAACGAAGTGGCCACTTGGGAGTGGATTATTTTGTTGGAAAACTGCATGAGGACTCGCGACGTTGGATGCGGGTTTTTACTTGGCTGGTGATTCTTTTTTTCGCTGGCAGTATCCTATGCGACGGCGGCTGGTCGCTCGTGCAGCGCACCTTGGAAATGGGCCAGGAAACACCAGCCTTGGGAATTCGCAAAGGCTGGGTTTATCTCGCGGTGCCGCTGAGTGGAGCATTTATTCTCCTTTTTGGAGTGGTTAATCTATTCAAGTGCCTTCGTGGTGAAAGCCTCTCTTTGGAATCAGAATCGGATTACGAACCATGACAGCCATCATCCTCATCTTATTGATCAGTTTCATCGTCATGTTGGTGATGGATATTCCCATCGCCGTAGCGATCTCGTTAGCAACATTTTTCTGTGTCCTCGCAAATGGCGGGGATGCGGGCTTCGTGATGGCTTTGAAAATGAGCAATGGCATCGACAGCTTCACGCTCCTTGCCATTCCGTTTTTTGTTCTTTCAGGCTTGTTGATGGGGCAGGGCGGGATTGCAGCGCGTTTGATCGATTTTGCAGCAGCTTTGGTCGGGCGCTTCCCGGGTGGCTTGGCCTATGTGAATACCATCACCTGCATGCTTTTTGGTTCGATTTCGGGCTCTGCCACGGCGGCTGTGTCTTCTGTCGGAGGCTTTATGATTCCTGAAATGTTGAGAAAGGGATATCCCCGCGATTTCAGCGTGGCTTTGACCACCGCATCCGCAACAACGGGCCTCATTATTCCTCCGAGCAACATCATGATCGTGTATGCGGTGGCCGCGGGCAGTGTCTCGATCATCGGTCTCTTCCTCGCCGGGGTGATACCTGGCTTGCTTGTGGGACTTTGCATCATGGTCTGCTGTTTTATTTGGGCGAAAAAGAACAAGCTGCAGGGAGATGCGAAAACTCCATGGAGTGAAGTTTTTCGTTCTTTCATCCGTGCGCTACCAAGTCTGCTCTTGGTGATTATTGTCATCGGAGGAATTTTGATGGGCCTATTCACCGCGACGGAGGCGGCGGTCATTTCTGTAGCGTATTCCTTTTTGTTGGCCGTTGTCGTTTATCGAGAAGTGAAGATGTCCGAGCTTCCCAGTATTTTACTGAAAAGCAGTCTAACAACTTCGGTTGTTATGTTACTCATTGGCGCGAGTTCTTCAATGTCATGGCTTCTGACCACTGAAAATATTCCGCAGACTGTCAGCGCTGCTCTCTCGGTTTTCGCGAATAACCCGATTCTGCTGCTGCTAGCCATCAACATTCTTTTACTGCTGGTCGGAACATTCATGGATATGACACCGGCTGTCTTAATCTTCACTCCGATCTTCTTGCCCGTCGTGACTGCGGTTGGAATGGACCCTCTTCATTTTGGGATCGTGATGATTACCAATCTTTGCATCGGCCTATGCACGCCTCCTGTTGGCAGTTGTTTGTTTGTAGGATGCGGTGTTGGGAAGACGACTTTGGCTAAAGTCACTCCTAGTTTGATTCCGTTCTTCATCGCAATGGGCGTGGCCCTTTTGTTAATCACCTATGTGCCATGGTTTTCTCTCGCACTGCCTAATTTGTTCCGTTGATTTCTATCCATTCGAACGAAATGTGCTGAGAATCTGTGACACTCACGCCAGGTCACTCGCCAGCCACGGCTTCAGTTAATACCCTCTGCTGGATTTGTTCGCTTGCCCAAGCCGCGTGTTCGGCAATCAGCGGTTCGGAGTCGACACTTAAGCGCCGCAGTTCCGGTAGGTCATCTGCATTCCCTGTATTTCCCAGGGCAACGCAGACGTTTCTCAAAAAACGCGCTCGTTTGATGCGTTTGATTGGCGATTTAGCAAAGAGTGCGCGAAAACCATCGTCGTCGAGTGCCAGAAAATCACGCAATCGATGCTCAAAAATCGTCTCCCTTGCGAGAAATGAAATTTCCCGGGATTCCTTCGCAAAACGATTCCATGGACATGCATCCAAGCAGTCATCGCAACCATAAATCCGGTCCCCCATGGCAACACGAAACTCCTCGGGAATGGAGCCCTTGTGTTCGATAGTTAGATAGGAAATGCACCGCCGTGCGTCTAAGCGTCTTGGCGCGGTGATCGCTTGAGTGGGGCAAGCGGTGATGCATGCCGTGCACTTGCCGCAGTGATCGCCGAAGGGGAGATCTGGAGTAAGGTCAAGCGTGGTTAAAAGCTCTGCGAGAAAAAACCATGCACCCAACTTGCGGTGAATCTGGACTGTGGATTTTCCATTCCATCCTAGCCCGGAGTCACTTGCAAAATCCCTTTCGAGCACAGGCCCAGTATCAACGTAGAACCGTTGGGTTCCTCCGAGGGTCTGCAATTTCTCATCAAACTCACGCAGGCGTTTCTCGATGAGGTCATGATAATCCTCATTCCATGCGTAACGTGCGATTCTATAACCGCCTTCATGCCCGTCTGCGAAAGGGCTCTTGCCTGGGTAGTAATTCACAGCAAGGCAGATGATTGCCCGGCAATCTGGTAGAACCTCACGCGGGTCGCAGCGGCGCTCAGGAGAGCGTTCTAACCACGCCATCTCCCCGTGTTTGCCGTCGGCGATCCAGTCGCGAAACAAATCCGCATGGCTCGCCTCCTTCGCCTGTGCGATCCGGCAATCATCAAAGCCCAGATCCACCGCCCACGATTTAATCTGATCGATCATTCTGTTCACAACTGACCGCTGAAGAAATACCGTGCACTTTCCAAGATCCCGGTTGCCAACTCCCCACAGTCGAGGCCTGCTGTATCCACTTTGAGATGTGCCGTCTCTTCATACCATGGTTTCCGCAATTCAAGCAGCGCCCGGATTTTTTGCAGTGGCTCATCCCCGTGCAACAAAGGACGATCCGCATTCTTCGAGGTGCGCTCGAAAATCACTTCGGTCGGTGCGTGCAACCAGACAACGTAGCCAAGCCGACGCAGCAGTTGACGGTTCTTTTCGCGTCCCACAACCCCGCCACCCGTCGAAATAATCTGACTCGGCGTGTTCATCCCTGCCAGCTCTTCCAGTAAACTTGTCTCGGCATCCCTGAAGAAATTCTCACCATCCTCAGCAAAAATCGCAGTGATTGTTTTCCCGAGGCGCTGCTCGATCGCGTGATCCATATCAACCAGCGGGTAGCCCAGACGCTGGTGCAATTCACGGCCCACCGTCGATTTGCCACTGCCCATGAAGCCGACCAGAACAATGTTCCTTGGCGGGGTCTGCGGTTCGTTCATGCGGGGAGCCTAGTCTCCTCCGGGCACAATGATAAACCGTAAAAATCGAGACGACCCGCAATTTTCGTGAATTTGCAAAGACCCAATCCCCGCGAGTGGTCTGAACTTGGTATGACCTCTGCTTAAATCGATGTGAACAAAACGGAAAAACTTCATACTGGATCCGTTCTGACCACTCAATTCACACCCTCATGAAACTCCTACCACGCCTCGGAACCGCAGCTCTTGGACTCTTCGCACTTTGCGGAATTACCCATGCAGAACCATTGAAAATCGCCTATTCCGACTGGCCTGGCTGGGTGGCTTGGGAAATCGGTGTGCAAAAAGGTTGGTTCAAGGAGGCTGGGGTGGATGTTGAGTTCCTTTGGTTTGACTACGTCCCATCCATGGACGCTTACGTTGCGGGTAAGGTCGATGCCGTCTGTATGACCAATGGCGATGCCCTCGTCACTGGAGCCACGGGGAAACCCTCCGTCGGGATCATCATCAATGATTTCTCCAACGGAAATGATATGATTGTCGGTGCCCCTGGCATTGAATCTGTGAAGGATTTGAAAGGAAAAAAGGTCGGCCTTGAAGAAGGATTCGTTTCGCATTTGCTCTTGCTCACCGGTCTTGAAAAGGCAGGCGTCAATCCAGAAGAAGTCAGCATTGTCAACACGCCCACCAACGAGACCCCGCAGGTTCTTGCATCCAAGGCTGTGGATGCGATCGGAGCTTGGCAGCCAAATTCAGGACAAGCTCTAAAAGTCCTGCCTGGCTCTAAGCCGATTTTCACCTCCGCAGATGCACCGGGAATCATCTATGACTTGCTCTACGTCTCACCGGAAAGCCTCGAAAAACGCAAGGCCGATTGGGCAAAAGTCACTCAAGTTTGGTATAAAATCGCGGATTACATCAAGGATGAGGAAAATCTCGATGATGTGCTGAAAATTTTATCAGGTCGTGTCAAAATCTCACCTGAAGAATATGAACCATTCCTCAAGGGAACCTATATCCTAACACTTGATGAGGCGCTCACACGTTGGGGCACGGCCGACGGACTCGGCACGGTTTACGGATCATCCAAAGTCGTGGATGCATTCAATTTGAAGTTCGAAGTCTATGATAAGGCACAAGATGTCACGAAGTATCTCGATCCCTCATTCACCAAGGCGCTCGCCGAATCCAAGGGCGAGTGAAGTCAAGATTTCTCGTTGATTGAACCCCTGCATTGATTCGATGAACCGCCCCGGCATTTTAAGAGATTGGTTTTTGATCCGCCGGGATCTTTCGCAATCGCGACGGCTCGCTTTGACCTTCGTTTCGTTTCTTCTGCCGCTTGCGCTATGGTGTTTCGTTTCCTACGTGCCATGGATTTGGCATCCGGACGTTAAAATCGAGTTGTCCGCCGAGCGGGAAGGAGTCACCACGGTTTTCACGGCAGGGGATCATGTCAGTCGCGGATTCTTTCCGGAATTCGTGGCTGCGGTGAGGGATGATAATGCCGTCGTCCTCGCCGCACGGAAAGCTGGACCGCCCGAAACCGGGGCGAAACGGAAGAATCAAAAACTTCTTCGCCAACTCGCGCCGCTCGCTGTGGCACATGGCTGGCTGAAATACACCGACACACAAAACGACGCTCTGCTCTACACTTTTTGGCGGGACCTTGCCAATGGGACCAAGCAATCCATCAAGCCAAAGTTAAGCGATGAAAACTTAAAGATTATTCGTCAGAACTGGGCACTGCTTTCCGCGGCATCTCCGGAGTTCTCCTATCGAAAATTACCGGATGCGTCATTGCTTAAACTCATCCCGCAAGGAAAGCCTGCCAACCCGATTTATCTACCTGCGCCGGATGAAGTGATTCGCACAGGATTCCGCGATTTCACGGCAGAAGTTCCTAACGGAGAGCTCACCATGGGGGATCGTTATAAGCGATCTCTTCAGGTCATCTTTATAGGATTCTTCTGGGCTTGCTTGGTTGGTATCCCGATCGGAATTCTATGCGGAGTATTTGATTTCTTCTCGAAGTTGTTCGAGCCATTCGTTGACTTTTTCCGTTATATGCCTGCGCCGACTTTCAGCACGCTGCTGGTGGCGGTGCTCCTCGCCGGGGACGCGCCTAAAATTGCTTTGGTATTCATCGGCACTGTCTTTCAAATGATTTTGGTGGTTTCTAAGACAACGCGCCTGCTCGATCCATCATTGTTGGAGGCGGCACAGACGCTCGGCGCAAAGCCTCGTCAAATGATCACTCATGTCGTGATTCCCGGAATCATGCCGAATCTATACAATGATCTCAGAATCCTGCTCGGCTGGGCATGGACATGGCTCGTCATTGCAGAACTGATCGGCGTGAAAAGCGGACTCACCGAGTTCATTGAAACACAAGGTCGCTTCCGCAATTTTGATCGAGTGTTTCCCGTGATCATTCTCATTGGGGTCACGGGTTTCGTGATGGATCAGTTTCTATCATGGCTTCATGGCCTGCTATTTCCCTGGGCTGGAAAATCAGGGCCTCTCACACGGGGAATCGTCAATCTACTCAAGCGGCCACTTCAGGCGATTGCTGCAAGCTCACCTGCCAAGCCGACACCTCAGCCATGACTCCGGATCTAACTTTACCAGACTATCGCGAGCAATCGCCCGAAGTTGCCGCTCGGTTTGAGCGCCTTCGCCAACGTCCTGTCGCTTTGCAAGTGAATGGTCTCAGCAAGCATTTTGAAACCCCTCGCGGGACGATCACTGCTCTCGACGATGTTTCATTTTCCGTTCACAAGCGCGAACTTCTCAGTGTAATCGGGCCTTCGGGCTGTGGGAAGTCAACGCTAGTTCGAATACTTGCAGGATTGGAAACTCCAAGTTCCGGTGAGCTTCGCGTGTATGGTGAGGCTGTTTCCGGTCCGGGGCCCGATCGTGGAATGGTATTCCAAGGATACACACTTTTCCCGTGGCGCACGGTGAAGGAAAACGTGATGTTTGGGCCGCGCATGGCTGGGCGATCTGCGTTTTCCTCGGAATCCGAAGCTCGTGAATGGATCGAGCTTGTTGGCCTCTCAAAATTTGAGAATTCCTATCCACATCAACTTTCCGGTGGGATGAAACAACGAGTCGCGATTGCGCGGGCGCTTGCCAACCAGCCCCGCGTCTTGTTCATGGATGAGCCATTCGGTGCCTTGGATGCGCAAACACGCTGCCAGATGCAGTCTTATCTTTTGGATATCTGGCGAAATGTGGACATAACCATTGTTTTCATCACTCACGATCTCGACGAAGCGGTTTTTCTATCGGATCGTATCCTTGTTCTCGATGCCAATCCCGGCCGTGTTCGCGAAGTTGTCGAGGTTCCAGTGCCTCGTCCGCGAACCAATAGTCAACTTTTCCTTCCATCCTTCATGGGGGTGCGGCAACACATCGACCATTTGATTCATCCTCCCGGCCAGGGCCAAAAGGAGGCTCCCGTGCTGCGCCACGCAATCTCAGATCCAGACGTGGTCTAAGTTTCTAATTTTTTGAACCCTCAGGTTTCACACCCCTTTATCTTCACACTTATTACACAAAACGTATGAACCAAGAACAAATCCGCGCCATGCGCGACGACCTCAAACAAAAAGGAGTCAAATACTGCATCGGCGCATTTGTCGATATTCACGGCGTGCCGAAGGGTAAGTTTGTGCCGATTGACCACTTTGAGGATTTTGCTGCCGGCAGCGAACTCTACACGGGATACGCCCTTGATGGTGTGGGGCAGCGGCCAAATGACGACGAGATTGCTTCGCTTCCCGACCTCACGCGGGGTTGCATTCTTCCATGGAATAAGGAGGTTGCCTGGTTCCCTGCAGATAATACATTTAAGGGGCAACCCTATGAAGTGAACACTCGCGTTGCATTGAAAAAGCAACTTGCCGAGGCGGCCAAAATGGGTTTTGGAATGAATCTAGGCATTGAATGTGAGCTCTATGTGGTCAAACTTGCTGAAGATGGGACCTTGCAGATTCCAAATCCGGATGATGATCTCACCAAAGCTTGTTATGATGTGAAGAGGTTTTTAGACCGCTACACATGGATTGATAAAGTTTCAACGGCCATCAACGACTTGGGATGGGATTTGTATTCACTGGATCATGAGGATGCGAACTCGCAATTTGAGTTCGACTTCAAGTATGCGGATGCACTCACCATGTGCGATCGCTATGTGTTTTTCCGAGTGATGGCAAAACATTACGCCGCAGAGGAAGGGCTTTTGGCAACTTTCATGCCGAAACCTTTTGCTAACCGGACGGGTAGCGGAGCACACTTCAATATGTCGTTTTATGACTTGGTCACCGGTGAAAATCTTTTCAAGTGCGACCATGCAGACGATCCGCGTGGCTTGGGAATCAGTGAGCTTGGCTATCAGTTTATTGCTGGGGTTCTCAAGCACGGTCCTGCTCTTTGCGCCGCATTCGCACCCACCGTCAACAGTTACAAGCGACTTGTCCGCCGCGGATTGATGTCCTATTTCACTTGGGCTCCGGTTTTCAATAGCTACGGCCGGAACAATCGCACCAACTCAGTTCGTGTTCCCATGGCGGGTGGACGCTGCGAGAGTCGTAACGCCGACACCGCATGCAATCCCTATCTAGCAGCAACTTTGGTGCTAGCTGCTGGTCTTCAGGGTATCCGTGAGAAGCTGGACCCCGGTGAGCCGCATGAGGACAATCTTTATGAGCTCAGTGAGGAGGAATTTGCCAGCCGTGGCATTTCCGAGTTACCGCGGACACTTGATGAGGCTGTCAAAGCCTTCGCGGCGGATCCCTTCGTGGAAGAGATTCTTGGAACTGAGCTTCGCAACGAGTTCATCGCTTACAAGTCCGAGGAATGGCGTCAATATCATCAACGCGTCAGCCAATGGGAGGTGGATACATACGCAAGAATGTTCTAACCTAATGAATCCCATCCTCCTTGAAAATCTAACTTGGCCGGAAATCGCCGAACTGCGTGAGAAGAATGGCGGGTTGCTGCTGCTTCCGCTAGGCGCAACTGAGCAGCACGGTCCGCACCTGCCAGTGGCAATGGACACACTACTTGCGGAGTCTGTCTGTCATGCAGTTTCGAGGGAAACAAAGGTTCCCGTGATGTCGGCCTTGCGATACACGGTCTCGCAAGGGCACACTGCGAAGTGGCCTGGAACCTTTTCACTCCGTCCAGAAACATTTATTGCCTGTCTAAGAGATCTTGCCGCTTGGGCGCTTGCAACGGGGTGGAAGAAGCTTCTATTCGTCAATTCTCATTTTGGAAATGACGCATCGGCGCGGCTTGCTGTGGACGAGCTTCGGCTTGCACACCTCGGCCAATTGCAGATTGGGCTCGTGAATGTGTTTCATTTGACGGATTCGGTTTGGAAGAACTACACACAGGATGCGGAAGATCTGCATGCGAATCAGGCGGAAACTTCATTGATGCTCTATCTCTATCCAGACAAGGTAAGGATGGATCATCTCATGCACTCAGACGATCCCGATCGGACGGGGAATACGGTTTTTTCCTATCCGGTTGCTCAAACGAGCTTGAACGGTGTGACCGGTTTTCCATCACGTGCGACGTCTGAGCAGGGTGCGCAATTGTATGCTGAGATGATCGCCGCCCTTATTGAGAAGGTTCGCATTGCGATTCTGGAAGAACCACCGCTTGCACGGCTTCATTGGCAGAACCTGAGTCATCCATGGTGAATCAAGATGTCATTCAAGGCGGGTGCCTGTGTGGTGCTGTGAGGTATGCCGTGGCGGATCATCCCGTGCAAACCACACTTTGTCATTGTGTGGATTGCAGGAAGTCGGGTGGCGCGCCTTATATGGCATGGACGTTTTTCCGGAGTCAGACCTCGCTCATCTGGACCCGGGACCTTCCAAAATCGGTCATTTTCGCGGAGCGTGAGCGGTCATTTTGTGGGAATTGCGGAACACCTCTGAAGTTCTATGATCCTGCAATTCCTGAGTGGTTTGAAATGAATACCTGCACTTTTGATGATCCAACCCTTCACTCGCCGGCGGATGAATGTTGGATTGTCGATCGGATTCCTTGGTCTTGCGAGTTGACGAGCCTCCCAAAATTCCAAGAACATGCGCCTTTACCAGATTCATGATTGAACACGCTGAGGGGCATCCGTGACGCCCGCGGATAGAAGATTGCGATGTTTTTCGGTCCCGATTTGATCGAGAATTCTTTGGAAAATTCCACCTAACATGGTTCCTTCCGTTTCGCTGAGGTGATCGGCGAAAACATCGCCGATGAGACGCCCGTAAGTATTCCATGCAGTATTGAGTGCGGTCACACCGGTGTCGCTGAGCCGAACTTTGAAGACGCGTCCATCTTGTGGGCATTGTTCGCGGTGGAGAAGTTGCCTTTCCACCAACCGCGCGACACGTCGTGACATTCCGCTGTTGCTCAAAAGCACGGCTTCTGCAAGTTCGCTCATGCGCAAGGTTTGACCATCCGCCTCATGCACGGTGAGCAAAACGTCATAGTCATCAAAACTCACACAGGATTGTGCGACCAAACCATCGTCAATTTTCCGATACGCCAATGCATGGACAGTTAGGAAGAGCCGCCACGCGACTTGTCGGGAATCTGATTTCGTCATCACGAGTGCGAGTAATAGTGTTGGCGGTATCGTGTGAGGTTTATAAATAGTTGCAAGCGCAAATAAATGGTCGTGTGGCACGTCCAGTGCTCTTTTCTAGGAATAACGATGCCTGGGCACTTCACCAATATTGCACTTGGACTCACCGCACCGCTGCGGCGTCTTTGGTTGCGTGGTGGACGACGCTCGTGTTTTGAGTTTGGAAGTGTGATGCGCCTTGAGGCCCGGCTAGGGCTTGGGTTGTTGGCTTGGTTGGCGTTCTTTGGAGCGTGGCACCTATTGGCAAATTCGGGTGTCGCGGATTCCACTCTCTTGCCGGGGCCTGCAAGGGTTTTGAAGGCGTGGTACACCCTGTTCGCGGAGCGTGATTTTGCAAATGATGTCGGACAGAGTGTCAAGCGAGTTTTACTGAGCTTTTGCCTAGCCTTGGGAATTTCATTGCCGATCGGCATGTTGATGGGGGCATTCACTCCAATTGGCGGATTTTTAAACGCCCTGATCTCACCGTTTCGTTACTTGCCAGCTCCCTCATTTGTCCCGCTCCTTTTGATGTGGCTGGGAACTGGAGATTCACAGAAGGTTGCGTTGCTCGTGCTGGGGGTTGTCTTCTTTCTAATCACTTTATTCATGGACAACACTCGTGCCGTTTCGGCGGAATTGGTTGAGTGCGCGAGGACTTTGGGTGCAAGCCGTGCGAAAGTGATTTGGAATGTACTGTTGCCTGCTGCCATGCCCAGTTATGTCGATACCGCGCGACAAATGTTAGCAGTTAGCTGGACCTATCTAGTGATTGCGGAAATCGTCGCTGCCACCGATGGAATCGGAGCCATGATGATGCGTGCGAAGCGTTTTGTGCAGGTGGACGACATCATGGCTGGAATTCTAACGATTGGAATGCTTGGCCTTCTCGCAGATCTCATGATTCGTCTGATTCACCGTCGTTGCTTTAGCTATCTTCATTGAATAATCTTATGAAATACACCACACGTT
>JBEGOB010000498.1:0-7562 GCA_041182265.1 Verrucomicrobiota bacterium
GGTGTTGGCGCAGGCCAGCGTGAGTGAGGTCGCCCAGACGAGAGGAAGGTGTAGTGATTTGATACACATCGTGATAGACTGCGCTGTTATTCCGGAGCGCAGCAAGCCTTTTCCCCGGGAAATCGTTGTCTAAATTGATCATGGAACTCGCACCCGAGAGAGAGCTCGGCGCTTGATCTCTGCCAGCGACTGCCGCGGGAAAACCAGCAAAACATCGGCAAGCTCGCGGCAGATGCCATCCTGAAGTGGCCGGAGATGCAAACCTGGGTCGAATGGGTTCCCAACTCCCTCACCAGCCACAAACCGCTGCTGCTCACCGCCTCCAAGGACAAGCCAGTCCTAATTTCCGCCTTGGCCACCAACGGCGATGTGCTGATGACTCTCGACCGAGGCGACTTCCGCCTGCGGCTCGGAACGACGGTTTACGACATGCAGGTATCCACCCCACGCGACTTTCTGATCGCGGCAGGGCTGGCTTAGCCCGGCATCGAACGGCAGCAGCGGTCTGTGACCATCGCTGCCACCGAGGGCGCGGCATTGCAGGCCATCCTCACGGCTGGATCACCTCCACGCGGTAGAATTTCCTGGAATCGTTGCCGCTTGGATCGGTGTGCTCGACTTCGGCACCGGCACCGAGCACGCGGCTGTTGGCGAGTTCACTCCAATCCACTAGGTTTCGCGATCCAGTGATGCGGTAATGCACCCCTTGTCTGGCCAACCAGCGGAGACGGAAACCCGCTGCAACTCGGGTGGCTGAGGCGATTTCAAATGAGTCCGCAGCATTCTGCGGGTGGGTGCGTGCCAACCACTCGGCGGCGTTGCTTTGTCCATCGCCGTCGGCATCCTGAGTGGGCGCGCCTTTCGTGGCGTGGTCGGCCCCGAAGATTTCCAGCGCCCATGCTTCATAAGAGTTCGCCTCAGTGTCGGTGATCTGGAGACTGCGCTCGACCGGCTCCGCAGAGTCCCAGGTGGAGTTGCCATCCTGGAGCGCGCGGAGCACGAGCGTCCCGGCCCCGCTGGAAGTGAGTGCCGTCCCCGAGAGAGTTCCCGGGCCACTGAGGATTTCAAAACGCACGGGCAAGCCGGAACTCGCCGTCGCGACCAAGTTCAAGGGCCCGCTGTTGTGCGAATGCTCTGCCGGGACGCTGAACGTGAGGGCCTGCGCCGGCAAAACCACCAAGCCCTCGGGTCCGGCGTCGCGCTGGATGAAAGCACGCACTTTGCACTCCGCCGCGCCGCTGCCAGTGGCAAAGCTCGCTCTCACGATGTAGGAGCCATCAAGCGGCACTTCCCAGCCTGCGAGATTTTCCCCGAAGCCCGGACCCCACGCGTCTGCGGTGGCGAGCACGCGGCCACCATCGCCGAGCAATTGCAAGGACACATCGCGGCTGGCGCTGAGCTCCCGTGCCTCGATGACTAAGCGCTGCCCCCGAGTCAGTGCCACGCGCCACTCGCCGCCGGCCTCGGTTTCCACATCCATCATCCGCCCGTCCAGCGGCAGCGCGATGGCTGGCAAGCCCGACGCGACCGGTGCGCCGTGATCCACGGTGACGCCGTAATCCACTGAAATCACCGCCGGTGGCGTGGTCCGCGCCGGATCGCCCTTGGTTCCGGCCTGCACAAAGACAAGGTAAGTCCCCGAGCTTGGAAATCCTGCGAAGGAACCCTCGTGCCGATCCTTGGTGGGATTGTGCCACAAGCTGCCCGTGCCGCATGAAACTCCATCTGGCCCGAGCACTTCATACCACACGCTCTCAGGCGGCGCACCATCCGGCATCACAATGCCAGAAACCCAGAACCGCGCGCGTTGACCGCTTGCCACTCGCATCAGCGCACTCGCACTGCCAATGAATGGTGGGTCGTCCGCGGTGACGTAAGCCGATCCAACAAACGCGTTGATCGCCTTGAGCCCGTCTCGCAGCTTGGTGAAATTTCCATCGCCATTGTCATCAAACAACGATGGCACAGTCACCCCGATCATGCGGGCGAGGTCGGTGGCCTCGCCATAGCTCTCCCGCAAGTCGCGACCGCGAGCGATGGCATTCCACATCCAACGGGTGACGTTGGACCACTGGCCATTCGCAAAGGTGTTCCGCCTATCAGCTGCCGTGCTCGAAACCACCACACGCCGGTAGTTACCACTGCCCGATCCAGCAACAAAACGACCGGAGTAGTCGCTATCGACGATCAATTGCGCCGTCGCCCCGCTCTCATCCTGCAAGGTGTCCAGCCAGACCTGCAAATTTCCCGGAGTCACCGCATCGCCGTTGGCACAGACGAGCCCCTCCTGACTCCCCTGCCCGACCGCAAACACGGTGAGAGCGCCAAGTTTGCCATCGGCATTGGCCCAAGTTTCAATGGCATTTTGCAAGTTCGACTCACTGGCCTCCGCCGCGCCCTCCTCGGCGAAAACGGCATCCGCGATGACTCTCACATCCTCCTCGCGCACCCGACGCAGCAGGGCGACTTCTCTAGCATACGCCGCCAGACTGCCCGCCACTCCAGCGCCTGACCACCCGTCCTCGCCATGAGCGAAGATGATCACGCGGTTGCGAATGCTCGCCTGATGGACCCGGATCAAGGTCGGTGCGCTCACCTGACCCCAGACATCGCGCGCTTGGAGGAGCACCGTGTAGGGCGCGCCACCTTCGGAAAATCCACCCACCACCGTTGCCCATTGGCCGCTGGCAGCATCGCGCACCAACTCGACCTCGGTGAGATCCACCACCGGCGCATCGCCGCTGGCACGGTAGCCCGGCGGCACCACCACGCCCCAAACTTTATCCACGGCGAACGACGACTCGACCGCCACCGCCAAGCGCGCTTCCTGCGTCCCTTGAAGCTGAATTTCGTTTTCCAGCACCGTCACCACTGGCCGCCCCGAGCCCGCGACGCCGCCGAGCCCGAGTTTGCCCGCAGCCAAGGCGGCACCTCCTGCGCCGCGTTGTCCATCCTGCAAACTGAGCATGGCGCCGGTGGCATCCTCATGCGCTTGGCCAAGAGTCTTGCCCGCTGCCACGCCGCTCCACCACATCGTCGAATAACTGACCAGACCACCCGCCGCCAAGTGCGCCAGTTGGTCCGCTCCGCTGGAGGTCATCACCAGTCGCCGCGTGCTGAAACCGTCGGCCGCCATCATCGGCCCGGCCACGCGTCCGCCGAAGCAACTCTCGACCACAAGCACAACCGATAGATTCGGCCGTGAGCCTTGCAAGGCATCCAACCAGCCATCCAGTTCCGCCCCACTCACACTCTCGTTTTCAGAAAGCAGGAAAAGCCCATCGCCATTCGCCGCCACCCGACCGTGATCCACCAGATAGACCATCAGCACCTCCGTATCGCTGGCGAGCGTGGAACCATCGCGCAAGGCCGACCTCAAAGCGGCGCGACTCGGTGCCGCGTCCGGTCCATTTTCACCATGCCCTAGCCATTCGATCTGCGCATCGTTCATGCCGCGATACATCAGCACCTCGCGAGCCCGCGCGTTGAGTGCATGCGCGGCAGGCCACACCGGATCATTCGTGCTGCGCCGGCCATCCACCAACAGCGCACGCCACTTGAGCCCATTCACTCCGCCCCGCTGCACCACATTGACCCATGCCACGCCTGTCCGCCCAGCCGCATTACGCGCCACCACCTGCTCGATCCCCACGGTGCTGCCTGCCACGTAAAGCCCTGTCAGCGGCGCAATGCTGCCAGCGCTTTCGGCCAATCCCATGCTCCACGAAAGCGTGCCGTTGTCATCGATACTCGAGAAATCCAGCGTCTCACCCACCCCCACGGTCACCACCGCCGGACTGATCCGCAGGTGCTTTTCCGGGTTTTTCAGATAGATCAGCGCACCATCCGTGCCGCCACCGATGATGTCCCGGTCGCCGTCGCCATCCAAATCCACGATGGCAACAGATAAGCCCGGCCGAAATCCATTGAAGCTCCCACCCCAGACCTTGCTCACAAGGGTGTAGCTGCCGCCCGCACTGCCATTGAACCGCCACAAGCGCCCCATGCTGTCCGAGGCGATCACATCCAGAATGCCATCCGCCGTCACATCGGCGACGCTGAGGCCCGTTCCGCTTTCGATAGGTGTGCCTAGCAGATCACTGACTGCGGCAGGCGCGGCATACGGCGGCGTGCTCGCACTGCGCACGTAGCGGGAAACCAAGCCTGTCACACCATCCAGAACCAACAAATCAGGCCCACCGCTGCCCGGCAAAAACGCCGGATGCACCGCGCCCGTGCCGACCGTCAGATCCCCCACCCACACAAACATCGAAGCCTGCCCAGCTTGTGCCTGATAGAAGCGCAATTTGCCATCGTCTGAACCGACCACCAAGTCAGCCAAGCCATCCCCATTCCAATCGCCAAGCGCCGGAAAAACCTGCCCCGTCGGCCAATCCGGAAGCTGACCCAGCGTGACAGGGACCTCGACGAGTTGGGGGCCAAAGGGTGAACCCGCATTGAGTAGAAATTTCACAGCGCCGCCCACGCCGCCGACGACCAAATCCACATCGCCATCGCCATCCACATCCCCCACGGCGGGCGCACTGGACCCTCCAGCCATCAGGAAACCCTGCCCACCACTTCCATAGGGATCGGTGAAAATCCCCTGCCCATCCGCCCCAGCAAGTTGCCCGGCCGGGAAAAACTGCATGTTGAGCGCAAGCGACATTCCGCGCCGTCGCGAAATCCCACCCTCGACGATCCCACCGGAAGCCGCCGTATCCGCGATCAAGGGTTGCGAGCCTAACTGATACTCCTCCATCAACGGGCGACCGTCGCCATCCGCATCACTTTGCGGCCCCTGTGCGACATCGCCGAAGTGAAACACCTCATACCAGTCCGGAAGACCGTCCGCATCTGCATCGAGCGTCGTATCCAGATAGACAGCCTCGGCAGTGACCGTCCGATCCAGCGCAAGTTGCAAGCGCGACAGCGGGCTGCCAAGCGCCGTCACTTGGCGCTGGCCATTGAGCAGCCAATGCACAAAGCGCAGCCCGGGCAACTCCGCCGGAGCCGTCGGCGTGGTGACCGCAGTGGCGTCGGGCAAAAACTCATCGCGAGAAGCCACCCCACCCGCTTGGCTGCGCTCGGTGTAGCGCCACTCTTTGCGCTTCGGCTGTGTCCCATCGACAAATTCTTCAGCCAGTGTCCGACCGTCACCATCGGTATCGCTCGATGCCGCCAGCGAGGCACTTCCGTAATGATAGGTTTCAAACCAGTCCAAAACTCCATCCGCATCCAAATCCTGAGCTGCGTCTAAATAAACCATCTCCGCCCTGCGATCCGCATCCAACGAAAAAGTTAGCTGATGGATCGGCAAGCGATCAGCACCTTCCTGACGCGCACCATCCAACAACCAGTGCACGAAACGATGCGCCCCAACACTGGAAGCCGCCGCCGCAGTGGTGATGCTGGATCCCAAGGGAAGCACCGCATCGCGCGCCGCGATCCCACCCGGCGAGCTGCTCTCGATGTAACGCCGGTAGCCATCACTCAGCACCACCGTGGTCATGCCTCCACGGCGTCGCGCGATGCCGCCCTCGACAATCAAGCCGTCATTCGCTGAATCGGCGATCCTTGGCTGGGTTCCTAGCAAATACTCGTCCGCCAAAGAACGTCCGTCGCCATCGCTATCACTGGAAGCCGCCTGCGCCAGATCCCCGTAGTTTCTCACTTCATACCAGTCTGGCACTCCGTCCGCATCCGAATCCTCGCTGAGCGGCAGGAAAACTGCCGTCGCAAGCGTATCCATTCCGAGGTTAAAACGCACCGATCGCAGCGCCACCCCATTCTCGGTCTCCTGCCGGATGCCATTCAAAGTCCATTGGCCAAACTCCATCGCCGTCGGTGGAACCGAGATGTTATCGGTGAGCACATTGGTCCCATCCACCAGATATTGATCACGAGATGCCACCTGCCCGACGGGCGAGGAAACTTGCTGGAAGCGCCACTCGCGCCGCAGCGGATTGAGACCGAGCGCCTGCTCTTGGAGCAGCGTGCGGCCATCGCCATCCGTATCGCTGCCAGGCAAAGGCGCGACGCTGCCGTAGTGGAAAATTTCATACCAATCGAAAACGCCATCCGCGTCCTCATCCTGGGTCGCCGACACATAGACCGCCTCGGCCACCGTATCGCCAGCCAGCGCGAACGCGATCTGCAGCGGAGGCAGACCATCCGCCCCCGTCTGGCGCAGGCCGTTGACCGTCCAGTGCACAAAGCGGAATCCACTCACTTCCGCAGGCGCGGTCCCGCTGCTAACGCTCACGCCGGGTTCCAGATAGACCACTCGCGCCAGCACACCGCCCGGCGAGGAACGCTCTTCATAACGGAAACGGGAATCACCGAATTCCAAGGCAGTGAGCCCACCACGCCGGCGCGCAATCCCACCCTCCACGATGCCGCCAGAGGACGCAGTGTCCGCAATGCGCGGCTGGGCTCCGAGACGATATTCGTCAATCAAACTGCGACCATCGCCATCTGAGTCGTCGCCCGCAGCAAATTCCAAAGTCCCATACTGAAACATTTCATACCAATCTGGCAGACCATCGGCATCCGTGTCTGCCGCCGCGTCCACATAGACCGCGACCGCATGGCGATTTGCATCCATCACCACTTGCAACTGACTGGCCGCCACCCCCACAGCAGTCTCGCGGCGCACCCCATCCAGCAACCAATGCACGAAGCGCTTCTCTCCGGATTCCAAAGGGAGCGTGGCAGTGCTCACCACGCTTCCCGCTGAGTGAAAGACCCGCCGATTGGCAATTCCTGCAGGCTCCGAGGACTCTTGATAGATAAATTCCGCCGCACGAGGGTTCGTGCCATCCAGATACTCCTGCGCCAGGCCTCTGCCATCTCCATCCAAATCATGATTGGCAGGGTGCTCCGTGTTGCCGAAAGCTCGCAGCTCATACCAATCCGGCACGCCATCGGCATCCGCGTCCTGAGCCACGGGGAGATACTTCGCGAGCGCGCTCGAATCTTCCAGAATGGTGAAGCTAAAACCGTTGACTGAATTTTCCGCCGCATCCACCCGGCGCGAACCATTGAGCGTCCAATAACAGAACTTTTGAGAACCAGAAGCATCCGGTGCCGCCGCCACCGTGAGAAGCGTCCCGGACTCGTGCCACGTCTCGCCACTGACGATGCCGCCAGGGTCCGACGACTTGCTCAGCTTCACCTGCTGCGCCAGCGCACCACCCGTTAGGATCAGCGGCAGACAAATCACGACCCACCACCGGCGCACGATGGCGCACAGGACCGTAGCGCCTGCGCGATCACGCGATGTCTTGGGCAGCGAGTTTTTCATGAGGGATTTTCCACAACGGATTCCAGCAAGTCGCTCAGGGCGTGATCGGCACCACCCAAGTCCCGGTGTCGCCCGTTTCAAAACCGTAGGCATTCACCTTCACCGGTCGCTCGCCCGGCCCGACCTGCAAAGGCGGAGTCCACTGGTTGATCACACCCGGCGTGCCAGCTTCCTGGGCGCGGAGAATTTCCTCAGCCGTCGCCTCACGCAAACCCATGCGAGCAAGCAGGAAGGCGCGACCGGCAGCGGTCGTCGA
>JBEGOB010000499.1:0-10688 GCA_041182265.1 Verrucomicrobiota bacterium
TGAAAAATGGCGAAAAAATCCGGTCCGGCCACGATTTCCTCGAACTCCTCCAAAACCGCAACGCATGGACCGGCCTCTGCCTCATGGTCGCCATGGTCTTCGGACACTTCACCATCATCCCATTCCTGTCGCCCTACCTCGTTGGCAATGTAAGACTTCCGGAAAATAACCTGTTTCTCATCTATCTGACTGGCGGGCTGGTCACAATCGTCACTGGCCCACTCATTGGAAAACTCGCCGACCGCCACGGAAAATTCCGCACCTACGCCGTATTAGTCGCCGGGGCCTGCATCGTCATCCGCCTCCTCAGGTCCGCGGCCCCCATGCCGCTTTGGCAGATTCTTGTCCTCGCCGCGTTTTTTTTCGCCTTCGCCGGCGGCCGCTTTGTCCCCGGACAAGCGACCATTTCCATGGCCGTCCCCGCCACGCGCCGGGGTGCCTACATGAGTCTTGTCGCCTGCTCGCGCGACCTCAGCTCCGGCGTTAGCACCTACCTTGGAGCGATGATTGTCACCCGTTCCCCTGACGGCAGTTTGCAAAATTACGATATTCTCGGATACCTCGCCATGGCCGTCAGCCTCGGCAGCCTGTGGATCTTCTCACGCGTGAAAGCTGTGGATTCCCCGCTTAGGTCGAACGCTCCGCCATGAAAACCCATGGTGCCCCTCAAAAGACGGGGTAAACTCACCGCAGCGGAATTTCGTCACACGATGGTCGCTGACAAACCACCCCATTTGATATTCCAATGATCGCGATGATTTCTCTGACTGAAGACGACGCACCCTTTGCCAGCCAACAACTCGCAAACGGCTGCGACACCCTTGAAAACCTGCTGCAAGGCCTCCTCACCGCCGAGACGCCCGTGGCGGAACAAATCCACGCCATTCGCAAACTCGGAAAATCCCTGCGTGGCGGGTTCGCACTATTTGGCCTCGCGAAAAGCTCCGCGCGCGACATCCAAGCCGTCGGCCGCCTCCTCTCTGAATCGCGTGACGCCGTTTCCCGCCTCAGCACGTGGCGGAAACTTGACTGGAGTGAACAAGCCACCAGCGCGGCAGCCATCACCAAACTGCTGGAACAACTCACCCTCTCCGCCGCGCATCCCACCCCGCCAGAGACCATCGCATGGTGCATCGAACGCGTCGCCACCGCCAAGGCCCGCCTCCTCGAACTGCCGCCGGAAACTCACGCGGAACGCATCACAAGCGGCATCCGAAAACTCGAAAAACGCGTCATAAAACGCGCCAAACGCCTCGACCACAACCATGAGGAATGCTTTCACGACGCACGTAAAGCCCTCAAAGCCTACCTCGGCGCTCTCGGATTCCTCCCGCAGACCACGGCTACCCCGCCCCAAGCCATGACCGATCTCGCGGAACTCTTGGGCGATGAAAACGACCTCGCCACTCTCTCGACTTGGCTCGAACGCCACGGCTTTAACGAAAATTTCGTCCCCAACCTCTGGAAAGACCTCTCCAAAGCACGCCGCAAACTCCGCCGCAAAGCCATCCGCGACGCCGCACAACTCACCTCTCCACGCGACGCAACCTCTCAGCACCCCGCGCCGGAATCCTGAAACCAAGCAAATTTCCCACCCCTCCTGCATGGTGGGAGTTGCGCAGAGGGTATTTTCAACTAAGGAATGGGCTCCCAGGCACCCTTGTCTGGGCCACCAACTCCTTTGACTCATGCCCGCTCGTCTTGACTTCCGCAGCCGCCACCTTGGTTCCATCGGCTCCGATCGCGCCTCCATGATCCGCGAATCGGGCTTCTCCTCCTTGGAAGCCCTCATCGACACCGCCGTCCCCGCCAGCATCCGCATGGCGCAACCACTCAAGCTACCCGCTGCACTCTCGGAACAGGACGCACTCTCATGGCTCAAATCCATCATGCGGAAAAACCGTGTCCTCAAGTCGTTCATCGGCCAAGGCTACCACGGCACCCACACCCCCGGCGTCATCCAACGCAACATCCTGGAAAATCCCGGCTGGTACACCGCCTACACCCCTTATCAGGCTGAAATCGCACAAGGCCGGCTCGAAGCCTTGCTGAATTTCCAAACGATGATCACCGACCTCACCGGCCTCGATGTTTCAAACGCATCGCTCCTCGACGAGGGCACCGCCGCCGCCGAAGCCATGAGCCTCGCCCTCGCCGGAAAACCCAAAGGAACCACCCTTTTCGTCTCAGACCGTTGCCACCCACAAACCATCGATGTGGTCAACACGCGCGCCGAGCCGCTCGGCATCCAAGTGATCGTTGGCGATTGGGCATCCTTCGACCCCGCAAACTGCCCAGGCCTCTTCGCCACCCTCGTCCAATACCCCGACACCCGTGGCCGCATCGACGACTTTGCAGAATTCCTCTCCCGCAGCAAAGCCGCCGGCGCCCTCGGCATCGTCGCCGCGGATCTGCTCGCACTCACGCTTCTCAAACCACCCGGCGAGTTCGGAGCAGATATCTGCATCGGCTCATCCCAACGTTTCGGAGTGCCCATGGGCTTTGGTGGCCCACATGCCGGTTTCATGGCATGCACAGACGCACTGAAACGGAAGATGCCGGGCCGCCTCATCGGCGTCTCCGTGGACTCACGCGGCAAGCCCGGCTACCGCCTCTCACTGCAAACGCGTGAGCAACACATCCGTCGCGACAAAGCCACCTCGAACATCTGCACCGCACAAGTCTTACTCGCCGTCATGGCCTCAATGTATGCCGTTTACCACGGCCCAAAAGGCCTCAAGGAAATCGCACGCACCGTCCACGCGCAAACCGCCGCTCTCGCCACCACACTTCAACAGTCGGGCGCAGAGCTCGCCTCAAATCACTTTTTTGACACCCTCGTCATCCGCCTCTCCCCAAGTGAAGCCTCGGAAAAATGCGCCGCTGCCATCGCAAACGGCATCAATTTCCGACGCATTGATGCCACGCACGTCGGCATATCACTCGATGAAACAAGCACGAATGCCGATCTAGCAATCATTTGCCGGATCTTCGGCGCTGCGGATTTTACACCTCCAGCGCAGGCCGCACCCGCATGGCAAGCCTCACTCACACGCAGCTCGGAATTTCTAACTCAAGGCGTCTTCAACAGCTATCATTCGGAGACCGACATGCTCCGCTACATCAAGCGCCTGGAATCCAAAGATCTTGCGCTCAACGAATCCATGATTCCTCTCGGCTCATGCACGATGAAGCTGAACGCAACTTCTGAAATGATGCCTCTCAGCTGGCCAGAAGTCGCGACACTCCACCCCTTCATCCCCGCCGACCAAAGCGAAGGATATCGAGAAATGCTAGTCATGTTGGAAGACTGGCTCGCGGAGATCACCGGATTCGCCGGCGTCTCACTCCAGCCTAACGCAGGCTCACAAGGCGAATACGCCGGACTCCTCGCCATCCGCCGCTACCACCTCGCACGCGGTGACTCACAGCGTAACATTTGCCTCATCCCCGTCTCCGCACACGGCACAAACCCAGCATCCGCCGTCATGGTCGGCATGAAAGTGATCGGTGTAAAATGCGACTCCGACGGAAATATCGACATCACAGATCTCACCGCACGCATCGCGGAACACCGGGAAAATCTCGCCGCCCTCATGGTCACCTACCCCTCAACTCACGGCGTGTTCGAGGAAACCATCCGCTCGATTTGTGAAATGATCCACGAAGCCGGCGGACAAGTCTATATGGACGGCGCGAACATGAACGCACAAGTCGGACTAACCAGCCCCGGCCTGATTGGCGCGGATGTATGCCATTTGAATTTACATAAAACGTTCTGCATCCCCCACGGCGGTGGCGGACCTGGCGTCGGCCCCATCGGCGTCGCCTCACAACTTCTCCCCTATCTCCCAGGACACAGCGCGCTAGAAGAACACGACGGCGCAGTCTGCTCAGCCCCGTGGGGCAGCGCCTCCATCAACACCATTTCTTGGATGTATATCGCCATGATGGGCCCCGACGGCCTGCGAGAAGCGACGGAAATCGCAATCCTCAATGCCAACTACATTGCAAAACGCCTCTCTCCATTCTTCCCCATCCTATACAAAGGCAAACAAGGACTCGTCGCCCACGAATGCATCATCGACGTCCGCCCACTCTCAGAAGCAAGCGGCATCACCGTGGAAGATGTCGCCAAGCGCCTCATGGACTACGGATTCCACGCTCCCACCATGAGCTGGCCAGTCGGCGGAACTCTCATGATCGAACCCACAGAATCAGAATCCAAGGCCGAACTGGATCGCTTCTGTGAGGCGATGATTTCAATCCACGGCGAAATTTCCGCCGTCATCAGCGGCGCGCTCGATGCCCAGGACAACCCGCTCAAAAACGCACCCCATCCCTGCGAAGTCGTTTGCGGAAATGATTGGCCGCACGCCTACTCGCGCGAGCAAGCCGCCTTTCCACTGCCCTATCTCCGCCGCCACAAATTCTGGCCCTCCATCGGCCGGATCGACAACGTCCATGGCGACCGCAATCTCATCTGCACATGCGACTCAGTCGAGGCCTACGCCGCGGCCAGCGCCTGAATCACCCACCGCACCATGCACGCACCATCACCCATCGACTGGTCCACCTGGACCGGCGAAATGCAGGCAACCATCCTGTTCATCATCCATGACGGAAACGTTCTTCTCATTGAGAAAAAGCGCGGACTTGGTGCCGGAAAAATCAATGGCCCCGGCGGCAAGATCGACCCCGGTGAGACTCCCATGGCAGCCGCCATCCGCGAGACTCAGGAAGAGCTACTCGTCACTCCTATCGCCCCACGCAAGTTAGGAGAACTTCAGTTTTCCATGTCGGACTGCCCGGATATCCACTGCCACGTCTATCGGGCTGATGCATTTTCCGGCACCCCCACCGAGACGGATGAAGCCGTTCCCGTCTGGACGCCACTCGAGGAAATCCCCTATCACCGCATGTGGGAGGATGATCAATATTGGCTCCCCCTCCTTTTGAAAAATCAAAGCTTCCTCGGCCGCTTCATCTTCGAGGGAGAACAACTGCGCTGGAGTCATGTAAACTCGGATATCGACGGGTTCTGATCCAAAAATCCGCGGTGCCAACCCGCACACCTCATCCGGCTCAAGCCAAGCTCACAAAATTCAAACGCAAAAAAACCGCTCTCCCTGAGGAAGAGCGGTTTTGCGATTGATTGATTCAGGGATTAGATCGAAGCACGGATCGCGTTGAAACGCTTCTGAAGCGACGCAAGATCAGCCTCAGTCTTCGCAATTTTTTTGCTCAAACCAAACAATGAACGAAACTTCGGTGACATGTTACCTGTCGCAGATGCCTTGATCACCTTCACCGCTGGCGGAAGCGCAACGGCATTACCAGCCTTGGCAGCCTTGGCAACCTTACCTGCTTTGGTAGCCTTACCCGCTTTGACAACCTTGGCTGTTTTGCCTGACTTTGTTGCGCCACCGAGGTTCGGCTTCAAGCCAGCCTTCTTCAACCATGCCATCACGGTGATTGGAGAAATTTTGAACTTAGCACTAGCTTGGCTTTGTCCACCGCGACCGTGCTTGGCATTATAAGCCACTGCAAAATCTACGACTTCTTTCTTCTCCGCGTCGGTGTAACGAACACCCACACCCGACTTGCCAGCCTTCGCAGCTTTGCCAGCCTTCGCGACTTTAGCAGCCTTCGGTGCTTGCACAGCCTTCGCAGCAGGTGCCGCCTTCGGTGCTTGCGCAGCTTTCACAGGTGCCTTCGCAGGAGCGCCTGACTTTTTCAACCATGTCGCAATCGTGATCTGCGAAATCTTAAACTTATCAGCAGCCTTGCTCTGGCCACCGCGGCCATTTGCCGTGTTGTATCCGTTGACGAAGTCCACGACTTCTTTTTTCTGAGCATCCGTATAACGGAGGCTTTTCTGTGTGGAATCTGTAGTAGTTGTGCTCATGACGGCGCCAACCTATGAATGAACAACTCGCTAGCAAGCTAAAACTGACACATGCAAGACGGAAAATGAACTATCTGTAAAATCATAGCTCGGCGTCACCACCCGCAATGATAGCTCTCAGCGTTGATCTATCACTCAGATCCATCACCCAGTAATCAGCGGAACGCTCGACCATCGGACGTGCAACCACTCCTCCGAAACCAACAAACAAATCCACATCCGGCTTTGTCTCCATGTCGGAAACTCCATCTCCCATCATCACAACCCGCGCCGGACGCAGCGCCTCTTTCCACTCACGTATCACTTCATTTTTCCCAAGATTCCGCGTCGTTGGATAGTCAGTTCCATAGCCAAGATACGTTCCATCTTCCTGAAAATACAATGGCACCGCTTCAACATGCGCAATGCCAAGCTCCACAGCAAGCGGTCGAATCAATGGCGCGAACCCTCCGGATAAAATCACCGGCAACCAACCTGCTTGTTTTAACTCTCCGATGAACTCCGCCACCCCAGGCACCTGTGTCGCAACATAGCGCGCAGCGATCTCATCACACAAAGCACGGTCAGGACGAATCATCTCCATGCGTCTCGGAAAAACCTCAGAAATCGGAATCTCTCCATTCATCGCAGCATCCGTCAACGCCACAACCTTCGCAAATACCTCTTCACCACGCGCACGCCCGAGCTCATCAATCCCCTCAATACTCGAAAGCGTGGAATCGCAATCAATGAAAAACAACTTCACACCCGGCGCAGACGGCCGCTCGATTTCCACTTCGGTTCCTTCACTCACTTTATTGAAAAGTTCAATCATATCCTCATTTCCCATACGAATGCATCCTTGGCTAGCCGCTTGTCCAAGAAGCGACTCATGATTCGTGCCATGAATATAAATATATCGTGAAAAGGTGTTCGCGTTTTCCGCATCCAAGCCTTCCAAACGCAAAATCCGGCTGAGTATCAAATCCTCATCCGTGACATCCCCCGCCCGCCACTGGCCCACCGCCACACGCTGCTTGAAGATAGTCCCTGCCGCCAAGCCTTCTCCGACTTTCTCACAAACGCGAAATCTCCCCACCGGCGTCCTATAACTCCCCATGGTGAAGCCCACCCCTTTGACTGCCGTCGATATTGGATAGGAACACACAATCTCTCCGCCCTCCATGATTTCAAGGGTCTGGCGGTCGATGGAAATAATGAGGCTTCGTGCAGATGTCATGATGGAGTGAGAACGAGCAGTGCATTATGCCCGCCCATGCCGTGCGAAAGCTTATAGACCGGACCCGCGACATCAAGCACTTGATCTGGAACCTGAAATCCAACCGGAGCATGCCGACCCAACACATTCGGTGGTAACTTCCTGATCCGCAGAAAACTGGCTAGAACAACACTCTCCAACAAGCCACTCGCACCAATGGTATGTCCGGTAAATGGCTTTAATAAATGCAAAGTCGGACTCGCATCTGGAAATGACCGCCGCAAAAACGCCGGATCCGCCACACCCTGCACCGCAGTCCCCGTCGCATGCGGACACACAGCAACCGCACGCCCATGCAGCACAGACGCCTTCTCCAACAGCTCAGGCGTCCGCCCGCCATCCGCTGGAATCCCCACCGGATCACACGCATCCGCATTGCATGCATAATAAGCCAAACCCGGAAAATCCCCCTCTCGCCCGTCAATCGCCATCGCCGCAGCTCCCTCTGCAGGGATAAATCCTCCCGTCTGCGGATGATAGGGATCCAAATCAAATCCCTCGGCCAACAATCCGGACGCCGCATAGTTATCTAGCAAAATCGGCACCAAGGGCAAATCCACCGCCACCGCCAACGCGCGCGGCGCAGCTCCGGAACGCACCAACATCATGGCGATGCCCACCGCATCCAACCCCGCCGCACAACCACTCGCTAAAACATGGTTCGGCCCGCGAATCCCCAACTCAATGGTGATGGCCGCCGCCGGCTCGCTATGAATCGTATTGCTTGCCGCCATCAACCGAAACGGCCGCCGCCCCGGCCACGGCCCTAACCAACCCGCTGCATTCCCCCGGCTCGTCCCCACCACCAAAGCCGCATCCGCCAAATCCTCCGCCGTCCATCCCGCCTCCGCCACCGCTTCACGCGCAACATGCAGCGCCGCCATCGTCGCGGGACTCCATTTGCGATGCAATAAACAAGCACGATCCTCAATCCAAGCTCCCGGCCGCTCGGCATGCGGGCTACCATCACCTAGCAAATTCCCCAAACGCTGAAACGGCACCTGCCGCGCAAGCACACCCCGATGATGCGCCGCAACATTCGCCCCAAGCGCGGACAAGGCTCCTAAGCCGGTGATCGAGAGACAAGATGAAGTGGCCACGTAATATCGAATGCGCGGACTCCGCCGCTTAAGGATGACAACACGCTCCTAGACACTGAAAAATGAAACTTCACTCACCAGCCCGCGGACCGCTGGCGCTTAGAAACATTTCCCCAACCGCTTGACCAGCCAATTTACCTCAAGCCCCATCTCATCGAAAGTTTGTTTTTATTTGGTATTTTCAACAGACACGCACAATCTCCGCCCGTCTTACCAATGAGCACAGTCTTGGAAACCATCGATGGCGGCACTCGCTATCTCGAAAAACGCGGCATTGAGGACGCACGCCGCAACATGCAAATGCTCGTCGCTCATCAACTCGGCTGCACACGCATGGATCTTTACCTCCAGTTCGACCGCCCCATGGCCGAGACGGACCTCGCTCCACTCCGCGAATTGCTGAAAAAACGCGCCGAAGGCACACCCATCCAGCACCTTCTCGGAACAGTTTTCTTCCACAAACACGAATTTAAAACCGACGCGCGCGCACTCATCCCACGCCCGGAGACCGAGGAACTCGTCGAGTGGATCCTCTCATGGGACCTCCCAAAAAACCTCGATATCCTCGATATGGGCACCGGCTCCGGCGTCCTCGGACTCTCACTCGCCGCCGCACGCCCGGATTGGGCAGTCTCGCTCGCCGACGTCTCACCAGACGCTCTCTCCCTGGCTCGCGAAAATTCCGACCGCCTCGAAATTCCCAACACCTCCTTCATCCAGTCCGACCTCTTCGCCAACATCACCGGCACCTTCGACGGCATCGCCGCCAATCTCCCCTACGTCCCCGAAGCGGACCGCGCATCTCTCACACGCGAGGTCATGCACGATCCCGCACTCGCCCTCTTCAGCGGCCACGACGGACTCGACCTCATCCGCCGCTTCATCCCCCACGCCTTCCAACACCTCAATCCCGGTGGCTGGATTGTCCTAGAAATCGGCCACGATCAGGCTTCACAGGTCCAAGAAATTCTCCAAACCTCCTCCTTCACCGACATCACCGTGAAGTCAGACCTCTCCGGCATCGCACGTTTCCCCTTCGCCAAGCGCCCGTAACTCCTTTTCCAACCTTCAATCTTAAAATCTCGACCTCATGGATAAACTCGTCGTCCACGGCGGCGCAACCCTGCGCGGCTCTATCAATATCTCAGGCTCTAAAAACGCCTCTCTCCCCATCCTCGCCGCCACCCTACTCACGGCGGACGACTGCATCATCCGCCGCGTCCCCGACGTCTCAGACACGAACTACATGATCCAAATCCTCAGCGCTCTTGGCGCCGACGTGGAACGATCATCCGGCACCGTCCGCATCAATTCCGCCAACGTCCTCGACGAGGCTCCCTACGAACTCGTCCGCCGCATGCGCGCATCCATCTGCGTCATGGGCCCGCTCCTTGCACGCAACGGCCGCTGCGTCGTCTCACTTCCCGGCGGCTGCGTCATCGGCGACCGCCCCGTGGATCTCCACCTTCGCGGCCTCGAAGCACTCGGAGCCAAGGTCGAGTTCGAGGGCGGAAACATCACTCTCACCGCACAAAATGGCCTCCACGGCGCGGAAATCGACCTCCGCGGCACTCACGGCCCCACGGTCCTCGGCACGGATAACGTCATGATGGCCGCCACCCTCGCCAACGGCACCACCATCATCGAGTCCGCCGCCGCCGAGCCTGAAGTCCTCGATCTCGCTAATTTCCTCAACGCGATGGGCGCGAAAATCACCGGTGCCGGCACACGCCGCATCGTCATTGAGGGCGTGAAATCCCTCCATGGTGTCGAGCACACCGTCATCCCAGACCGCATCGAGGCCGGCACCTTCATGGCCGCCGCCGCCCTCGCCGGCGAGGGAGTCACCCTCCACCGCGTTTGCCGTGACCACCTCAAAGCCATCACCGCCGCCATCATCCAATCCGGACATCGCGTGGACTTCAACGAGGCCGGCGACTCATGCACCATCCACCGCGGTGAAATCCTCCAAGGCGTGGAAATCTCCACCGCACCCTATCCGGCATACCCCACCGACATGCAGGCGCAAATGACCGCACTCCTCGCCACCACACCCGGCCTCAGCGTCATCAAGGACACCATTTTCCCCCAACGTTTCATGCACTGCGCCGAGCTAAAACGCATGGGCGCGGACATCAAGGTCAGCAACGGCACCGCCATCGTCCGTGGCGTCAGCCAACTCTCCGCCGCTCCCGTCATGGCCTCTGACCTCCGCGCTTCCGCCGCCCTCGTCCTCGCCGCACTCACCGCACGCGGTGCCACCGAAATTAGCCGCCTCTATCACATCGACCGCGGCTACGAGCACATCGACGAAAAATTGCTCATGCTCGGTGCCAAGGTCGAGCGCGTCAAAGACCGCGCCTAAGCCATCCACCGCGAGGCTTTCCCGCATCCACTCTCCCGAGCCACCCCTTGCATGCAG
>JBEGOB010000500.1:0-5680 GCA_041182265.1 Verrucomicrobiota bacterium
CTGCTTCTTTCGGACCAATTTCCCTACGCGGATCAGTCGCTGTTAAACAGTGTTTTCCATGACGATTGGCAGGAGATTCCAGAGCTTAACAATCAAGTTTTGACGCTTCGGAATTGTGCGAATTTGTGCCGGGTTGATCCTGCGGTGAACTTCCATCATGTGGGGCCGCACAAGCCATGGTTAGGTCATGAATCCAGCCTCTATCGCTATGCAGCAGATCTGCTGTTTGATCGGGTCCATGAGTGGGCCGCAGGTGTTGAGCGCTCTGCCCGGACGGTCAAAGCGCGCTCGGTGGTAAAGGTTCGTAAAAAGGTTGCCTGGTATCGGTTTCTTCACCCATCTCGCGGCAGGGAGTATCAGGAAATATTGAGTTCGTTGGATACTGCCGAGATGATGGTGGATCGTTTGTGGTTGGAATGGCAGGCAAGCCACTGCCCGCCAGCCAGCTAGAGATCAGGGCAGGGTTATGCTTTACAATCCACGTGCCATCCGGCTAGCGTCTCTCACTTACAACGCCCAAATACGACCGCTTTGAAACATATTTTCTGCATGAAATGGGGCACGGCTTATGGTGCCAAGGATGTGAATATTCTGCACGCTATGGTTGCGCGGAACCTAACTGGAGAATTTCAGCTCACTTGTTTTACTGACGATGCAGAAGGGATTCGGGCGGAGGTGAATTGCCAGCCATTGCCTCCACTCGGTTGTGAGATTCCCGCAGACGTTCCTGGAAAGTGGCCGAAAGTCGCGCTGTGGACCCGTGATTTAGCGGGTATGACAGGCGTTGCATTGTTTATTGATTTGGATTCCGTGATTGTTGGAAACATCGACAGTTACTTTGAATACGGGCAGGCGGATGACGTGATCACCGCGCGGAATTGGTTGAATCGTTTGGGTAAGAGTGCGCAGACCTCCGTGTTTCGTTTCCCCATCGGTGGGCATGCCTACATGTTGGAAAATTTGCAGGCGGACTCGGCGACGGTCTCGAGGAAGTTTCAGTATGAGCAAAACTATGTGACGCATAACATTCGAGGTGGTGTGAAATTTTGGCCGGAGCCTTGGACCCGGCATTTTCGCGTGCATTGCATGGGCGCGTGGCCACTGCGCTATTTGCGCCGCCCCATCATTCCCAATCAGGCGAAAATCATCACCTTTCCCGGCTTGCCGGGGCCGGCGGATGCCATGCTTGGCCGGTGGACGGAAACGTCGGCGGTGAGGACGCCTGGAGAGCATCTCCGCTGGGTCTGGACGCAGTTTCGAGAAGGGAAAAAGTGGCGCAAGCACATTTCCCGCTATCTTCAAAAAGCCGATTGGGTTGGCCAGAACTGGAGGGAGTGAAACGTCTAATCACTCACCGCGACTTATCATTTCAACAAGCACTCTATCTTCATGAAAATTCTCGTCACAGGCGGTGCCGGCTTTATCGGATCCAACCTCGTTCGGTTACTCATCGAGGAAACGGCTCATCAGGTCGTCAATCTCGACAAGCTGACCTATGCTGGCAATCTTTCGTCACTGGAAAGTTGCCTTGGGAATCCGCGGCATACATTTGTTCAAGGAGATCTTTGTGATCCTATCGCACTTGGTGAGATTTTCGAAGAGCATCAACCCGACGTCGTGATGCATCTCGCAGCTGAAAGTCATGTGGATCGATCCATTGACGGGCCGGGTGATTTCATTCAAACTAACATTCTTGGCACCTATCATTTGCTTCAGGCGGCGCTTGTTCACTTCCGAGGGCTTTCGCCTGAGCGTCGGGAAAATTTCCGCTTCCTTCATGTTTCCACGGATGAGGTTTACGGCAGCCTTGGGGTGAATGACCTTGGATTCTCCGAGACCACGCCGTATGCGCCTCACTCACCCTATTCCGCGAGTAAGGCTTCTTCGGACCATCTTGCCCGCGCTTGGTATGATACTTATGGGCTTCCGGTGATTGTTACCAATTGTTCAAACAATTATGGGCCTAACCAATTCCCGGAAAAGTTGATTCCGGTGGTCATTCTCAAAGCGCTCCGCGGAGAATCCATTCCGGTTTATGGTGCTGGAGAGAACATCAGGGATTGGCTCTATGTGCAGGATCACGCAGAGGCGCTGTTAGCTGCTGTTTTTTCAGGAATGCCGGGTGAGACTTACAATATCGGTGGCAATAACGAGTTACGTAACATCGACCTCGTCCGCATGCTCTGTCATATTCTTGATGAACTCCGGCCTCGTGAAGACGGCGAGACGTATGCGAAGCAAATTGCCTTCGTGACCGACCGCCCCGGTCACGATTTGCGCTATGCCATCGATGCGACGAAAATGAAGGACCAGCTCGGCTGGACTCCCAAGCAAGACAGCCAATCGGGCTTTCTCAAGACCGTGCAATGGTATCTCGATCACGAGACCTGGTGGCAGGCTATCCTTGACGGTTCATATCAACTGCAACGCCTTGGCAAGGCATAAGCCCGGCCATCCCACCCATCCATTTATCATGAAAGGCATTCTTCTCGCCGGCGGCTCCGGCACGCGTCTCTATCCGGTCACCATTGCCGTGAGCAAGCAGTTGCTCCCGGTGTATGATAAGCCGATGATCTATTACCCGCTTTCCGTGCTCATGCTCGCGGGCATCCGTGAAATTCTCATCATTTCCACACCCCACGATTTACCTCTCTATCAAAGATTGTTGGGCGATGGATCACGCTTCGGAATCAACCTCTCATACGAAGAGCAAGCTTCGCCCGATGGGCTTGCGCAAGCTTTTCTGATTGGGGAAAAATTCATCGCCGGAGATTCCTGCGCTCTTGTTCTGGGGGATAATATTTTTTACGGGCAAGGTTTCTCTCCCAAGCTCAAGGCGGCTGTGAGTCGGTCATCCGGTGCTACGGTTTTTGGTTACGAGGTCAATGATCCCCACCGCTTTGGAGTCGTCGAGTTCGATGCGCGTGGTAAAGCGGTTTCGATTGAGGAAAAGCCGGCGAATCCCAAGTCGAAGTTTGCGGTCACCGGACTTTATTTTTATGATCCGCGGATAGTGGAAATCGCGAAGGAGGTGAAGCCTTCCGCGCGTGGCGAATTGGAAATCACTTGTGTCAACCGTGCCTATTTGGAGGCTGGCGAACTTCACGTGGAAGTCCTGGGCCGGGGGCATACATGGCTTGACACCGGCACCCATGAGTCCCTGTTGGAAGCCTCGCAATTCGTCCGCACCATTGAGCATCACCAAGGCTTCAAAGTTGCATGTTTGGAGGAAATTGCATGGCGAAATGGTTGGATGAGTGCCACGCAGCTTCATCAGGCGATCAGTCTCCACGGTAAAACCGAATATGCGAAGTATCTTCAGGCAATGCTTTCGGATCGTTAAATTTTTCTTTCCGACTTACTTTCCGCCTGCTCATTTTTTGTCGTGCCACCGTTCATTCATCAACTTTCAGACGTTCAATCGCAAAATATTGGTGAGGGGACACGGATTTGGCAGTTCTGTGTCGTGCTGCCGGGTGCGCAGATTGGTGCGGAGTGCAATATCTGTTCGAATGTATTCATCGAGAACGACGTTGTCGTGGGAGATCGAGTCACTGTGAAATGCGGTGTGCAGATTTGGGATGGAATTCAAATTTCCGATGATGTCTTCATTGGTCCCAATGTCACCTTCACCAACGATCCGTTTCCTCGC
Organism: Verrucomicrobiota bacterium; assembly: GCA_041182265.1. Taxonomy (GTDB): domain Bacteria; phylum Verrucomicrobiota; class Verrucomicrobiia; order Verrucomicrobiales; family Akkermansiaceae; genus Luteolibacter. Next base: position 3,653 of record JBEGOB010000500.1, read on the forward strand.
TCGCAAAAGCGATTGGAGGAATTTTCGCGGACGACGGTGCAGCGTGGAGCCTCGATCGGTGCCAATGCAACGATTCTGCCTGGGCTCTCTATTGGACGTGGTGCAATGGTTGCCGCCGGAGCGGTGGTCACGCGCGATGTGCCGCCCTATGCGATCGTGAAAGGAAATCCCGCTCGGATTTCCGGCTACACGTATGAGTATGAAGTCGCAGTGGACGGAGCGCCAAAGGCCGAGCCTCATACTGCACGCATGCAAGGCGTTTCCTTCGTCCAATTGACGAAGGCATCGGATCTCCGAGGTGACTTGTTAGCTGTCGAGCTTGGGCATCACATCCCATTTCCGGTAAAGCGGTTGTTCTATGTGATGAACGTGCCGTCTCATCACGTGCGCGGCGAGCATGCGCACCGTGAGTGCCACCAACTTCTTGTTTGTTTGCAGGGTTCAGTGTCGGTCACTGCTGATAATGGAACTGAACGCGAGGAATGGATTCTGGATCGCCCGGACATTGGGCTTCATATCTTGCCGATGACGTGGGCGGCCCAATACCGCTATTCGAACAACGCGGTGTTGGCGGTTTTCGCTTCTCATTCTTACGACCCAGCGGACTATATCCGCGATTACGAGGTCTACTTGGCGGAAGCTCATAAGAAAGGTGTATCACCATGAGTGAAATCAAAGTTCCGTTTCAAGATTTTCGAGCGGCCTATCATGAATTGAAGCCCGAACTTGACGCGGCCTATCAACGGTTCATGGAATCGGGTTGGTATGTTCTCGGGAGTGAGCTTTCATCATTTGAAAGTGAGTATGCCACGTATTGCGAGGCCGAGCACTGCGTGGGTGTTGCGAATGGGTTGGAAGCTCTTCATCTTGCATTGCGCGTCTTGGATTGTGGTCCCGGTGATGAAGTGATCGTTCCGACCAATACTTATATTGCCACATGGCTCGCGGTTTCCCAAGTGGGTGCTGTCCCGATTCCGGTGGAGCCGGATCCGAGCACTTATAATTTGGATCCGAGCCGAGTTGAGGACGCCATCAGTCCACGGACAAAGTGCATTCTTTCCGTTAATTTGTATGGTCAGCCCACCGACTATGATGCGCTTTTGGAAATTTGCGGGAGGCGTGGCCTCAAGCTTGTGATCGACAATGCTCAAGCTCATGGTGCGCGCTACAAGGGGAGGCGTGTCGGAGGAATTGCGCACATGGAGTGCCATAGTTTTTATCCCAGTAAAAATTTAGGAGCCTATGGTGAAGCGGGTGCGGTGACCACAAATGATGCGGATTTGGCGGATCGAGTTCGAATCCTTCGCAACTATGGATCGCGTGTTCGCTACCAGAACGATGTGGCCGGTTACAACTCGCGCTTGGACGAGCTGCAGGCGGCTTTTCTTCGCGTCAAGCTTGGTCACTTGGACGAGTGGAATCGTCGGCGGATGGATCTCGCTGGACAGTATATCTCACAACTTTCAGAAGCCGGCTCTTCGCTGGTTTTACCTAGAATTCCATTCTGGGCCGACCCGGTTTGGCATCTTTTTGTCATCCGCCATCCGCAGCGGGATGCGCTGCAAAAGCATCTGACAGACTTGGGTATTCAGACGATCATTCATTATCCAGTTCCGCCGCATCTTTCCGGGGCCTATCAATCGCTCGGCCTGCGCCGAGGAGCCTTCCCAATCGCGGAGCAGCTGGCCAGCGAGGTTCTCAGCTTGCCGATCGGTCCACACAGTTCGTCCGCTCAGGTGGATGAAGTTTGTCGGGCATTGAGGGCGTGGCGCTAAGCATCCGTCTCCTCATATGCGAATCCTCCGTCATTTTTATTTCCGGTTAGTGCGCTTGAGAAAATCGATGGGCAGGAAATGGTATCGAGCGCGTGCGCGGTTCATTGCATCCATGCATCAGGGGCGTATGGACTGGCCGCGTTCGGTTCATGCTGCGGTTCCCGTTCGCTGTGATGGTTGTGGATTGGTTGCCATTGGCGAGCGTGTGAAGCTTGGTTATCTGCCAGCTCCAAGGTTTGGAAATGGTGAAATT
>JBEGOB010000501.1:0-5498 GCA_041182265.1 Verrucomicrobiota bacterium
TCGCACCGCGGAAATCATCGAGTGCACTCACGGCCCCATCCACCTGGAAAACGTCTTCACGCGCGAGCGCCTCCCGCTAGAACACCTCGCCGGGAAATGGGTCGGCGCCATCAGCGCCATCGCCGTCCCCGAAGCTTTCGAGAGCTCACTGGAACGCCTCGGCGCTCGCGTCGAAATCCGTCGCCGCTTCTCCGACCACTATCGATTTTCTCGCAAAGAAGTGGAAAAATTCATGCAACGCTGTGTCGAGCGCGACATGGAACTCATCGTCACCACCGAGAAGGACGCGGTCCGCTTCCCGCATCCACAATCCATCGACGTGCCCGTCTATTTCCTTCGCATCGAAGTCGAAATCCTCCAAGGCCAAGAAATTTGGGACCGCCTGATAGCGCGCCTTTGCAATCCGCCACCCGTCTTTCAATCGGTGCTCCGCAACCGCCACGCATACCGACCTTAAGCGCCTACGCCTCACGGCGCGCGCTGAGGTCGGCGCGGATGGTCGCGCACAACTCTTCATTCAAGCCATAAGCACGGAAGAGAAAGGCCACCAAAACGAAGCCCGCCGCTGGGATCACGCTGACAAGTAGCAGAATCCCATGGCTTGCATGTGCCGTTTGAACCGCACCCGCCACATAGCCAAAATTCGACAACAGAAACCCGGCAATGGCACCGCCAATACCCATCCCGATCTTTTGCGAGCAAGTGGTTGCGGAAAAAACGATGCCCGTGGTGCGCACTTTGAATTTCCATTCCGAAAAGTCCGCAGTATCGGCGATCATCGCCCAATAAAGAGTCGCATTCAATCCTCCACCCACGGTGTGGAGAACTTGCAGGGCAAATGCCAATCCTACCTGCGAGGGCGCAATCACATAAGCAAGCCCTGCACTCAAGGCCATTAGGATATGCGCAATAATCAGCCCGTTTTTCTTACCTGCGGCGCGCACTAGAAAACGTGCGCCAACAGCTCCAGCGATGAATCCAACATTCCCCAACAGAAGAAAAGTGGTGGTGCGCCCCTCATCCAGATTCAAATAGTATTTGCAATAATAGACCAAGGTCCCCGCACGCACGATGATGAAGGTCAGGTCGAGCATGCCTGCGGCAAACATCACGATCCAGTGACGGTTTTTGAAAAGTGTGGCAAGATCCTCTTTCAAAGACGTCTTCTGCGCAGCGGGCGGATGAATACGCTCTTTCGTAGTCGCAAAAGTAACAAGGAACAAACAGATCACCAGCAGACCAAATAGCGCCGTAGCCATCTGAAAGCCGACCTGCTCATTGCCTTTACCAAACCACTTCACCAGTGGCAGCATCGCGCCGTTCACAAGAAATCCACCGCATTGCGCAAGCACCATTCGATAGGAATTCAAACTCGTCCGCTCCAATGGATCATCCGTCATGACTCCGGAAAGCGCGGAATACGGAATATTCACCGCGGTATAAAATAGCATGAGCAAGTTATAGGTCACCCATGCGTAAATCAATTTACCCGTTGGGTCGAAGTTAGGCACCGTAAATGTCAGCACGGTCACAATGGCAAGCGGTGCGCACATCCACAAAAGATAGGGCCGGAATTTCCCCCAGCGTGTGTTCGTCCGGTCCGCAATCGCCCCAGTGATGAAGTCTGTAACGCCATCGAAGACGCGGGCAAACAGGAACATGCTGCCGACGGCGACAGCGGCAATCCCGAAAACATCGGTGTAGTAATACATGATGAACGACATCAATGTCGCCCAAACGAGGTTGCTTGCCGTATCGCCGAGGCCATACCCGATTTTTTCCCGGATCGATATTTTCATGGGTTTTGTGAAATTGATGTCTGATTTTTCGGAAGCGTCACACGGATGGAACGGATCAATCCGCTGCGTTCGAAGAGTTCATGACTTTCCTTGACGGGGAGAACCCTGCCCTCAATCAGGGCGCTTCCGCCATCCGAAAATTCGAGAGCTATGGACGCGCTTTGCCCAAGGACGTAGCACACGGGAACTTGAAATAGCGTGAATGCAAGCGTCCCCGCCTGCAGTTGCCACGTCTGAGGCGCACCACTCAAATCGATAGACTCGAAGGCGTGTGGCTTGGTGAAGAACTCATGACGCTTCAGCAAAACCGGATCGAAGAGAACACAGCCGTGATGAATGTGAACTCCGAGTTCTCCCATCCGTGTAAGAATTTCCTCCTTCACTTGCCCCGTCATGCCAGGCTGTTGCGCCCCGCGATGGCGCGGCGAGTGCGAATAGGGGTCAGTCGGAAATGCCCCATACACTTGGCTGTCTTTGGTGAAACCCAATCCATTGCGAACCTCATCATAGATGGCGGCAAGCTCGCCAGTCTCGGAAGAATCACCATTCACGGCGAGACTTTGGAAGTAAACCTCCTGAAGTGCCAGAAGTAGCTTCGCCACCATGTGCCAGTAGATGCTACCCAATCCTTCAAAAGCAAACATCGCACCGCTGCGCCCCGTGAATGAACGGTGATGAAAAACCTCCTCCCAAAGCTCAAGCACCGCTGCGCGATCCGCATGCACAGCTTCATGGAATTCCGGAATGGCCTGCATCGCATCAAGCCGCGCTACCAAATCCCGGGTATTGGTCAAATCCGAATGAAAGTGAGCGGCACCCTTATCATCCACGCGGATCAAGCCGTGCCCATCTTGCTCCAACGCCGTCGCAAGTTGCGGCACTTTCCCTTGCCATGCATCCGGCAGCACATTGCGCTGCATGAAGGGCGTGATCGTCCGATCTGGGTAGAGAAGATAGCTATTTTGATCTTCCCGATAGAGTGGGCTTCCACGCATGCCTACCAGCAAACGAAGGGCGGCGGAGGGCGTTAAAGTTCCACTGCTGAGCGCTGCCACTTGACCTTCGAGCATCAAATCGAGCGTCTGAACGATCGCTGTTTTACCTTTGATCTCCAAAAGGTTGTAACTGTGAAATAGCCCATCACTCCGCAAGTTCGTAGAAACTGTCTCATCCACTGCAGCGAGTGCATGACTGATGAACTCACGCACATCTTGCAAGCTCACTGGCCTCACAGCCATCTCGCGACGCTGATACACCGCTTGCCGATGCTTCTCACCCGCAAGTCCCAACCCACGCATGATTTCGTAGCGCGCCGCATCGTCAAGACCACGAACCGCTGCTTTGGGTAAAATCTGATTGATCTGATCCAGCAACTCAGCCACTGGCTCTGACAGTAAAAATTCACCGGTAGCACGCTCATCGAAGAGATTCGCAATGAATTCCAGATAACGGCGGAGGTGACAAACCGTGACAACAGATAGACCCCATCCCGCGAGTGCATTGTTTGCATCATTCCATTCGGGACGCTGGGTGTTGAGCCAAATCCCACCTCCGGGCACGAGGTTGCTCAACTTAACAAGCAGGGGAACAAGCAACTTTTCAGCAAGTGTGACGAGGATGACCTGCCCATCTGAACCTGCGAGCAGCTTGCCATCGCCTCCAAGCGAAGTCGCACGCTCCATCAACGTTTCATGCAGTGCTTGATTGAATTGAATGCTGTGCTTCGGATCATGAAGCATTTCATCAAACCCGCAAATTTCGTACGGCACGCTTGCATAGCTGTGCGCACGCTCGTTGAGACGCGCGGTGATCTGCCCAGGATAGAATCGCTCCTGTCCCTCTAGCAAGCGCAGGAGATAGATAATCTGATGATCTCCCCAATACCCGATATGGCTCCATGGATCTCCGGCATCATAGACCTCCCAGTCGATACCCGCCCGCGTGATTCGATACGGATTGTATCCATCTGCAGTGGATGCATTGAGGAAAATCGCGATCATCGACTCAAAGCAAAGCGGGTAGCTGTAGGCTAGGCTTTCCCAGTTCTGAAAGATGTCACGCCAGTTTCCCGCATACGCAAAAAGCGGCTTGCCGGCCGTATCTTTGGTCCGAATTTCAAAACGATTCCAAGGGCGACTGGGATCGCCGTGGCGACGACTGAAACAAATCGGCAGATACTCGCCGGCAAGTCGGGCAAGTTGTGGATCGCCGCTGGCTGCGGCGTATTGCGAGATTTGCGCGAGGGAGCAAGCTTCTGGCAAGTTGACCAAGCTTGCCCAATGCCGCTGAGAAATCTCGGCGTTGCGAGTGCGCAGAAAATCCAAAAAATCCGAGCGTGGAAAGCTATAATTGTCATGCAGCGTCCCCCCACGCATGCAGTTGAAGAGCACATTGGCGAAGTGGTGGATGCACGCACCTGAATCCGCACTTTGCTGAATCGCTCCAGCTCCGGCAATGCGCCGCTTAAGAGCCAACACTCCGGCAGAAAAACTCGCGGAAAGTTCACGATTTAGGATCTCCGGCTTTAACAAATTTTCATGCAACCGCGAAACTTCCGTATGGTCCAAGCCCGTATCGGCAACAAGATACCAACTTTTCGTTTCCTGAGCCTGAAGAACGATCTGCGACACTAGCAAATGCGAGCCGAATACACCCCTTGCCTCCGTCTCAGGCTCAAGTCTGAGACCTCTGCGAAAGGCATCCACCTGGCGGTCTGATAGAAGAACAAGCGCTTGCTCAAGCCCGAGCGACCACGCACAAGAGACACGCAGGGACTCGCTCGGCTCCGCACGATCCGTGATGCCTGAGTTGAGTGTGTAAATCCCCATCTGAGTTTGAGAATCCACTTCATGCCTCATGTAGGCCGCTGCCAAATAGCTGTAGCGGGAGTAAGTTTCCTGGGTGACACCGGAGGGCAATAAGTGCTGCCAACCATCTAGCAGCCGAATTGTTCGCGCATGATTTGCAAGGTTCTCCAAACTGCAATTCCTAACCAATCCAAAACGCTCACTGATCGCCAACTCCGCACGAAACACCAAGTTGAGAGAACCATGAATCTCTTCGAAAATGACACTGGTTCCTGTGACGTGCTTATAAAGGTTCCGCGTGATGCCCGGACCTGGACATTCTGCGGTCCAAGGCTCCCAGGAAACTCCATCCACTTGGAGAATACTCAACACACCGCTGGCGCGGGGTTGCGCGAGAATCTTATCCGCTGTCTGATAGGGAAAAATCGCATGATCGGGGTCGCTCCGGCCGGCGGTAAAGCCTCCATTGCTCCCCACGAAAAGCCAAAAGTCCGAGTCCGAAACGACACTCATCAAGAACGGCGGCATCTGATCCACCTCCCGAATGCACAAATACGGCTGCCCGTGCAGATTGACTGGCACGCCGTCCTCTGGCGCGCCATCTGGACTTGCAGGGACTGAGGCGGCAGACCGCGAGCGTGGTTTGACCGGGGCGGGGAGTTGCCCTAGAGCGGATGGTGCTTGCATGGTGGATAAAGTGTTGAGCGAAGCCGGTTTCGTCGGCGTTTCCTAGACGCGCCCGACGGAATGACTTCCTGAAAATGTTGCTGCGATATTCTGAAAAATTTGGGTTTGGGCCGGCATCGATCGATGACCTCCCGAGCCACTGATTACGGAATTCACGACTCCCCCACAAGAATAAATTGCACAATTGTGCAATGAATCGCTCAGA
>JBEGOB010000502.1:0-13544 GCA_041182265.1 Verrucomicrobiota bacterium
ACGGTATGGTTTGGCGTATTCGCCTTGGTCATCGTGTCGTAAACATAGGAAACGCTCCGTCCGTCACTGGTATTGACGCTGGTGATGATGGAGTTGCCAGTGACTGGAGCAGAACCCCAAGCCAGTTGGATGAAACGTCCGGATGGATCGGTGACCCGCTGCAAGCGCCCCGGGGAATCGTAAGTGTAGGGGAATTCCCGCGACTCGGGATCGCGCATGCGGTTGAGACGGTAGAAAGCTCCGTTATCTCCGGTAATACGCTCGAACTCATACGTCCAGCCGTTGACGGTGCGCAGGGTGTAAATATTGCCGCTTTGATAGATTCGGTGGGTCCCCTCCGAACGGTGCGGCCTCCAAAGGTTAGGATCGGTGCCGCTTCTCACAAAAAAGATCCGATCCCCTGCTGGATCGATGATCTTGACCCAGCCGTTGATGTCATCGGTCAATTCCCATTGAAACGAATGGCGCCACAAGGTGCCACCACCAAAGTGATAGGGCGGAGCGGAAGAACGTGAGTTGAACGACCGACTGAAGGAAAGGCGGTAGTCACCGGGTCCATCGAATAATTCGAGGTCCTTGACCGAGCGCGACACGTTGCCATTGTAGAAATGGAAGAAGTTCGCCCCGCCATTGCTGTCACTGGAGCATTCCTCCGATCCGCCGGACGGTTGAGAGGATTCGCTCGATTCACACGTTGGGCAAGTGGGTTTGGTTTGGGCGTCGTTGCGGCAGGTGACATCTGCGACCGCATGGGAGGATAGCAGAAGACCTAGGGCGGCCGTGGCTTTGCAGAAGGGTAAAAACACGGAATGTCCGGCAGGTTGAACGGATTTCATCGAATTAAGGGGAAGGGATTTTTTGAGATGGGTTTATACAGGGTCAGTCCGAGCTAACGGGATCTTCCCACTCTGGCCGTCCGGCCCAGACGTCGAGCATCTTGGTGTCACCGTCGGAGGTGCTTAGAGAAATGCGATAGGAGCCGTCGGTTGGCCCCGCGTGAAAGACAAAGGAGACACGGCCTTGGGCATCCGGTGTCAGGGCTTGATGCTCTTCGAGCGTTCCTCCATCCAATATTCCGACATCCACCGAGGCACCGGCTTTGAGTCCCGGATAGCGGACCTGAAACTCGATGCGCTGGTTCTTCGGAGCGTGGAGACGCTGGAACAAGCCGTTCTGGTCCGGCTTAAGATCCTCACGCGACTCTCCGGCGCGGGCGAACGCATAAGCCGTCCTGCCGCCGATGGCGGAGTCGGACGGTGACTCACCCGCCCAAAGCCCTTGTTTTCCGATCGTGGCAGGAATGGCGACGACCTTTTTCATTTCAATCGCCGACAAAGATTCCTCTTCGACTGTTGTTGCGGATGAGGTGACACGGTCTTTTCCATTGTCAGAAAGATTTTTTTCCAATTGCCCTCTGGATGAGTGGGCTGATGCGGCGAGGGAAGAGGAACCCTCCGCCATTGCGGGGATCAACGAGTTCCTTACAATCAGGATTGACGCGACCAGCACAAGCAAGCAGGCCAAAATGATGTAAATTTTGCGGATTGAAGTCATGGTCTATTGATCTGTTTGATCGTTCGCACCTCTGCGATCTATCTGCTATCTGAGAGGCGAAAAGCTTAAAGCAATCTTTAAGGATAACGTATTCACGGGAGACGCCCGTATTCCCTGTGATCCTTCAGTTGGTTAGATATCTTGACATTGAATAAGGGTAAAAAAGCACCACGGGCCTTACAGAAAGGCCTGTCGGGGATTGGCACGAGAGCCCGGAGAAGTGCTTGCAGGCGGTGGAACGACTTTGAAACCCTGTCGTAGTCGGGTGAGGAGATCGGCGGATTCCGCCATTCACCCTTGGCGGCGAGGGTCATGAGGATGCCGAGCGGGTGTTCTGGACCGAGTTGCTGGCGTTTCGAGAATGCGTAACTGCCGTCCTGCCCAGGCGCGGAGAGGCGGATGGTCTGGTTTCCCGTGAGCTCAATAGTGACCTGGCTCCAAGTCAGCCCGTTCCCCGCATGGATCACCGCCCGAGGCGATGATTGATCGGAGTGGCAAGGTTTAACGAGGGTTGGCAGCCATTGGGAGCAGATCCCGAAACAGTGCACATGGCGACGCGAAGCCGCAAAGACTACTGGCGGATGAGCCAGAATGAGATTGTGCGATTCGCGCTAAACAACTGTAAGTTGGAGGAACAAGGAGTTCCCGATCTGAATGCCCCGGCCGCAGTAGCAGCTCTACAAAATACGAAGCCTGACCGCATGGACGGAGGCACGGAGTCAAAGCTGCACGCAGGGTATTGTGGGACCGGGGAGTTAACTACTCCCCGGGACCCGATTCGGCTTATTCTTTGCTGGTGGGTCTGTGTCGTTCGATAAATTGAGCTACTGCAGTGCTAGACTCGCGGGTAAAATATACATCCCCTCTAAACCCTTTACCGCGGATACCGCCATCTCCCCCAATTATTCCGAACTCATCTAGTGGACGACCTCCTAGAAATGGTCGGATGACAGGTTCCGCTGGGCAGTATGTGACCGTTATTGTATCCGCAACAAAGTTCTTTAGAACGATGGACTCAAAGAAATTCCGCACTTCGCTTTCGTCGTCAACTGTAACTACACTCTCAATGCAGCCACCGGACGCTTCGCTAGCAGTCCGGCTAACTATGTCAATGCGTGTAACATTCTGGTGAATATTCTGAAACCTAGGATTGGGATCAATCCAAGTGGTCGCCGGCTCATGTTCGCAACTGGCGAGCATTACGCTTGGGATCAGCACAGAAAGGATGATGTTGGATCGATTCATTCTTGGACGATTAAGGTAGAGACGTCGGTTTCCCGACGCCCCCCTCGCAGATCCCGGCGTGCGGAATGACCGCAGCGGGCTCCTCAGGAATGCGCGCTGGTGGAACTTCGATCATGATTGGATTCTAATGACTTGGATACTTCTTACGGGAAGCGGATTGGCTTGTCGAGTCTGCTGCCATGGTTTCTCGAAGATCTGGGGCGATGGGATTTTCCACCGTTCCCAGGCTTCATCCAACGTGGTCCAATGGTAGCTGCGCCCTAAGCAGTCTGCTTACGCTTCAATCATGGGACTCCCCTGTCCTTCTGTCTCCGTAGTGGCCCCAGGCATCTTGTTGTTCACCCGACTTCTTCTGCAGTTGTTGGTCAAGTCACCCAAAACAAATGAAACATTCGCAAACTTCTACTGGCTCGGTTTTGAAACAACAGGACTTTCACCTGATCAGAAGCGCCTTGCTTAGCTCAGCGTATAACGGAGAGCGCATGCACCACTGCCAGCGGAGGACCCGTCGATCACGGAGTCGAAGTTATAGCAACGCGAAATCATCGCAACACAACGACTGGTAGGGCTTATCATCTCGCGTCTTGTTCGGTCAGGCTTGAAATGATCTTTGGCGCTTCAGGCCGAAGCTTGGATGCATCTTGTCATGACGTAGAACCAGAAAGTGTATTGTCGGGTCATCTTCTGCATAAAGAAAATGGTAAGGAAACTCGCCAAACGCCACCCGCCGCAAACCGTCGTCCACGAAATGAAAGTGCCTTGGGTTTTCGACTACCCTTGTGATGGTGGCTTCAACATCCTCAAAAAACCTGTCACCGAGCTTTGCTCCACCCTCCGAATCATAATAAGCCAATGCCACCTTTAGATCCTTCTTGATCAGCTTGTGGAAAATGACGCTCATGGCTCAACGTCCAAGATCACGCCGAATCTCTTCCCATTTACACCCCACCGATGGGTTGTCAGCAAGCTCTCTCGATCTGCGACGGGCCTCTACAATCCCATCGTCGTCGTCAACTAGAACCCCTGGCAGTGACCAAAGCAGGTCCGCAGCTAGCGTAGCTCTCTGAGCGTCAGGCAATTGCATTGCGGATTCTTGAAGCTGCTCAAGTGTCATGATAAAACGATATCGCCCTTCGATACGGGCGCAATACGATTTTTTGAACCGATTAAGGTCGAGACGTCGGATTTCCGACACCCCTCTCCCAGATCCCGGCGTGCGGAATGACCGCAGCGGACTCCTCAGGAATGCGCGCAGGTGGAACTTCGATCATGATTGGATTCTAATGGCTATGACACTTCTTACGGGAGGCGGATTGGCTAGTTGAGTCTGCTGCCATGGTTTCTCGAAGATCTGGGGCGACGGGATTTTCCACCGTTCCCAGGCTCCATCCAACGTGGTCCAATTGTAGCTGCGCCGCTTGAGCGCGACTTCGCACATGCCACGGTCTTGATCGACCCGGTGAAACCTTGGGCGCTCGCCATTGACGCGCCTTGATCGCGTGCTTGCGATCCCAACCCAGAACGTCGCGAATCTCATCGATCATCGCGCTCGGCAACTCTCCAAATATTCGGTGTTGCTCTTTTGACACATGATTCCCGATATCGTTTGCATCTGGGTGTCATTCTTTCTGGCGCAACGACCGACCAAAATCGATTTCCCACCCCCTTCCCGGTGTCATTCTACTTGGCGCAATGCGCCTACCCCATGGTCTGCAACAATGACCTCAAATGAAAAAGCCGTGGCCTTAGGATCAGCGCTTTCTTCTCAAAGCCAATCCGAGGAGGGCCGTCGCAGTGATTGCAAACGAGGATGGCTCGGGAACCACCTGAGTCACCATCATCGCATTCACGTAAGGATTGGTGTCTGTGTAGCCTGGCTCGGCACCATTTCGGAAAGAGATCTGGATCTGGCTGTCGAGAGCGAGAAACTGGAACCGATAGACCAAAGGCCGCCCGGCATCCAATCCAATGGCAAAGTCGTCAACGTAAAGTCCATCCTCCACAAGGATATCGAAGGTCCGGGCGTAGAAGGCGTTGGCAAAAAGCAAATCGATGGAGTAGGTCAAGCCAGTCGTGACCGGGATATTGATGGTGGGAGCTGAGTGAATTCCCGTGTTGGTGAGGCTGTTCGCAGCTGCGCCCGTGCCGGGGGTGCCTAAATAAATCTCATCGTAGTTATAAACCCCCACATTCGCGCCGACCGTGGCGTCTGCCGTAGTGCCCGACCATGAGATCCCACCGCCTGCACCGTTGGAATCGTTGCTCATGTTGACCCCATACCAAGTAACCGACGAGGCTCCCCCGAAATTGGCACCACGACTCGTGCCGTTGGAGTTATTTCCGAAAGTGTCGAAATTGTATCCTGGATCGTCATAGACCGTCCCCACAAAAATCGTCGTGGCTCCCAGAGGCGCACAGGCGACCAGATTGGCGAAAACTACAACTCCGCGAAAAGAGCGAAGTTTGTTTGAAAATTGGTGGATCATCGTCTTGAAAAAGGTGAGGTGAGATACTTCGGCGGGAGTGAGGAGATTACCTACCCTTTGAGCGCAAGTCTTTCGTAAGCTTTTAACTTACAAATTTCACGAATCAACCCGCACAGGATGCCAAATTTGGAGCATTGGAATCCGAAGCGACCAACAGAAGCGCTCCAAGGATGCCAGCCTGCTGGCCGAGAGCTGGAGGAACGACGTAACCCGCGCCTTCCGCAGCACTGAAATAACCTGCGGATAATTTCCGAATGTGAGCCTCGACCTTGGCATGAAAACCCTCGGCCTGCGAGACGCCGCCGCCGATCACAACGCGAGAGGGTGCCACGATCGCGGTGAGAGCCATAACTCCATGAGCGAGATACCAAGCCTGCATTTCCCACGCCTCGTGAGTGGCTGGCAACTCAGCCGCCTCCCGACCCCAGCGGGCTGCAATCGCCGGACCGCTGGCAAGCCCCTCAAGACAATCGCCATGAAATGAGCACACCCCGGAAAAAGGATCGCCGGGAAAAATCGGAACCTTGAAATGACCAAACTCCGGATGGAGCGCTCCTTGAACGAGCCTGCCCCCGGAGAGAATTCCAGCACCGATCCCAGTGCCAATGGTGATGTAGGCGACATCCCGCAACCCGCGAGCAGCACCCGAGTGACTCTCGGCAAGCGCCGCGGCATTGACGTCTGTCTCGATGACCAAGCGAGCACCGGGAAAGGCGGTCCGCAACTTGGCGGACAGCGAAAAGCCCGCCCAACCGGGCTTGGGCGTCGCCAAAATACGGCCATAGTCCTCGCCATGGTCCGCCAACATAACTGGCCCGAAGGCGGCCACTCCCAGCGCCTCGGGAATGCCGCGTTGGCGGATCCATTCGATGGCCACCGCTAGAGTTTCCTGCGGATGAGTCGTTGGATAGCGGAACTCCTCAATGAGCCCACCGTCCCGATGCCCGATGGCGACAACCGTCTTGGTGCCGCCGAGTTCAATGCCTGCGATCATAAAATTTTCGATGATGTTCAATGGATCGTGCCAGCGCGCACCTCAAGTCGGTCGCCCGCGCGCGATTGGCATTGCTTCGCTTTCACCTTTTTTTCGGTTTCAAAGTGCGCGTGAAAAAAACGATGGATTCATCGATGGATTCCGCGTTCATGACGTCATGACCTCGGTTAGAAACAACCCGCAGCGTCATGAGAACTCCGGCTTTTTTCAACGATTCAGCAAAAGCCAGTGCCTGCCCGGGCGGCACGAGTTCATCCTGGTGACCGTGAACGATGAGCATCGGAGGGACATCCTCATGCACATAGGAGGCTGGGCTTGCCATGCGCGCGAACTCCCCATCATAGCGCTTGTTTGGGAAAAAACCCCAAAGCGGCGCGGTGGCAGGATTGTGCATCATCGAAGTCGCAGGCCACTTGCCGCGATCACGATCGAGATCGGCGGGGATGGCCCAACAGACGGAGGCTTGGACGCGAAGAGATGCCTGCGGATCGGACGAAAAACGTTTTTCATTTCCAGTGCACGCCATGAGGGCCGCAAGGTGCGCGCCAGCGGAGTGCCCGAGCGTGCCAACGCGATCGGGATCGATGCGGTAGCTGTCGGCGCGATGACGAAGATACGCCAACGCGGAATTGCAGTCTTCGATCTGGGCAGGAAATGGCGCAGCAGCCGTTAGGCGATAATTGATGGATGCCAACGCAAAGCCCTTGGGGAGAAATTTAAGGGCGAGGTGAATGCCAGACTCCAGCTTGTCACCGCTATGCCAGCCGCCGCCATGAATCCAAAAAACCAAGGGGAAAGGACCTTTGCCGGGTGGCACATACAAGTCGAGGGTCTGCATGGAATCCGGCTTGGTGCCGGGCTGGTTCTCAGGGAGATACGCGACATTGAGATTGTGACTGCTACCGGCAGGCAGCTTTTCAAGGAGTTGTTGAATCTTGGCGGGCACGGCCTGAGTGGCCTCGTGCGATTGCCTTGTCTGGCCGGCGGCAAGCAGTGCAAGACTGGCCAAGGCCAGAAGGGTCATGCCTGTGAATTTTTTCATGGGTGGCAACGCTTGAAGTGACGATTCATGCAGATGGAGAAAAATTCAGTTAGCATTTTGATTGATGGGTGCATCCACGACTTTGGATGGCGGAAAATCAGCCGCCTTGTCACCGCCGCGGCTGCGGAGGCGCTTGTCGTTGAAGCCTCCTTTCGGCTGGTTGAGCGGGATTTCCATGCCGTCAAGCTCACCCATCATTTGATAGAGCTCATCTTCCATGCGGCGGACCTCTTTGACGCGCGACGGGTCATTGATGAGGTTACGTGACTCTTCAGGATCGGCTGCTAGGTCATAAAACTCATCCGAGTCCCAGAGTCCGTAGTAGGTGATGTATTTCGCCTTAGGCGTGCGCAGGGCAAAGGTGGTGGGCGTTTGCGGGAAGTTTTTCTCCCAATAGTAAACATAGAGGAAACGATCGCGCCACGGGATATTCTCACCACGAAGCAGCGGCAGGAAACTCTTTCCGTCCATGTGCGACGGTGTTTTCAATCCCATCCCCTCCATCACCGTCGGGCCGACGTCGATGTTAGCAATCATTTGATCAAGCACGGTGCCTTGTTTGATGAGCGCTGGGCACTGCGCGAGCATCGGCACGCGGATGGAAGTTTCATACGCAACTCGTTTGTCGATGAGACCATGCTCGCCAAACATGAAGCCGTTGTCGCCCATGTAGATGACGAGTGTTTCGTCATGAATCCCCATGTCCTTGAGCTGCTGGAGCACGCGGCCGATGCTGTCGTCCACCGAACGGAGGGTTTCGCAGTAGCTCTTATAATAGCGCTCGATGTCCAACTCGCTGTGATAGGGGAAATCAACGCCGTGCCAAGAATCGCGCTGGTCGCGCAACCAGCGCGGCTTCAGGAGATCGCGCGCGGTGTCCTTCTCGGATGCGGGACGCTTGAATGTTAGATCCTTGAGGCTGTCCTTGTATTGCTCCTCGGGTGTGAAGTTCGCATGCACCGCCTTATGCGAGAGGTAAAGGAAGAATGGCTGCTCGGATGGCTTCTGCTGCTTGAGCCAGTCAATTGCATAGTCGGTGAGTTCGGTGGTGATGTAGCCCTTTTGCTTCACACGCTCGCCATCCACGTTGAGAGTGTAATCAGGCGTCGGCGGAAGGTATTCCCCTTGGCCGGCGAAGCTCACCCAGCGATCCCAACCGGGCTGTGGGCGGTCGCTCTCTCCACCCATGTGCCACTTGCCGATGAAGCATGTCGCATAACCGGCCTTCTGCAGATACTGCGGGAAATATACCGTGCCGCGCGGGATCGGGCGGTTGTTGTCAATGACCCGGTGCCGGAAGGTGTAGAGACCGGTTAGGATCGAGGCGCGGCTCGGTGAGCACAATGCGGTGGTGACAAGCGCGTTCTTGATATAGGCTCCGTTTTTCGCGAGCGAATCCATGACGGGCGTCTGCGCAAACTGGTGACCGAGGAAGCTCATCGCATCATAGCGGTGGTCGTCAGATAGAATGAAAACGACGTTGCGAGGTTTCGAGCCGGAAATTTGCTCTGGCAGCACCTTTTCGGGCATCGGGGTGACCGCTGACAACGCGGACGGAGTGAGAATCCATAGGAGTTTGAAGAGGTGTTTCATGGGAATTCGATAGGAGATGGAATGAGGCTTCAATGAGGGCGACTCAAGGGAGAATCGACGATTTGTTTCATCAGTCGGCTGAGTTCTGCGACGCGTTCAGGCTGTTTTCGATAGAGATTATTCAGCTCCGCCGGATCATCGCGCAAGTTGTAAAGCTGGCCTGGCGGATCACCGGGCTGAGGTTTTTGAGATGGGGAGAATCCGCCGGAGCCTGGGCAGTCGATCCATTTCCAGTCGCCCGATCGGATAACCATGGCACCGCCGCTGCCGGACTGCATGACAATCGGGCCGCGCACGGGCTTGTCCGGAGCTTGGCGGCCCTCGAGAACGGACAGCAGGCTAAAACTGTCAGGACCGGCAGATGCGGGCAATTTCATCCCCACCATTTCCGCGAGGGTCGCCATGAGGTCTGTAAAGCAAACCGTCTGGTCGCTGCGGGTGCCGGCAGCGACGCGTCCCGGCCAGCGAACGATGAACGGCATGCGGTGCCCACCCTCCCATGCGTCGCCCTTCATCCCACGCAAACCGCCGACAGCGTCATGGCCAAGACGTTTGACATCAGCAGGATACCAAACCGGGCCGTTGTCCGAGGTGAAGACAAGCAGGGTGTTGCGTGCCATGCCGGCCGCATCCAATGCTGCACAAAAACGGCCGATCTCGTGGTCCACCATCATCACGAAGTCACCATACATCCCGGCTCCACTTTTCCCGCGAAAACCGGGAGCAGGCAGCCATGGAGTGTGCGGCGCGGGATAGGCGAGATAGAGCATCAGGGGCGTCGCCGTTTCGTGGTGTTTGATGACTTCGATGGCTTCGTCGGTGAAACGCGGCAGAACCTCGTCCAGCTCCAAATCCGGCGCGATGCCTCCCGCACGCCAGAACTCACCCTGAATGGGCGACCAAGCATCGCTCCTGTTCGCTGCGATCTGTTGGGTCGGCGGACTCACGGCACGGTCACCGCGAATGTAAAAATACGGCGGAATATCGGTCGAGGCGCGGATGCCGAAAAATTGATCGAATCCACGGTCAACCGGTCCGCCAAGCAGCGGCTGATCGTCGCCGCGCTCGGTAAAGCCGAGATGCCATTTGCCAATCATGGCGGTGGTATAACCTGCTTCACGCAGCAGCGAGGCGATCGTGGTTTGTCCTTCATCGATGAGCGGCTGAGTCGGCCACTTCGAGACATCCGTCCGGAATGGATAGCGTCCGGTCATCAGTCCGTAGCGCGATGGATGGCAGACGGGCCCCGGTGCGTGGGCGTCGGTGAACCTCATTCCCTCTGCTGCAAGACTGTCGATGTGAGTCGTTAGAATTTTCGAATTGGCATTATAACAAGCCGGGTCGCCATAGCCCATATCATCCACCACGATCACCACCACGTGCGGATGCGCGACTGCCGGCGAAGCGGCGGCATGGCCGAAAAAAGCGGAGACGACCGACAGTCCGAGTGATTTGGCAAGTTGATGAAACATGAGAGTTTAGAAATCATTCTGCCCGACGGGCTCCGTCGTTAGCAGGCTGCCATGGAGTTGCACCACCGCGCTGGATGTGAAGGCGGATGGCTGCGGCGAGTTCCTCAAATTTTTCACGATTGACTGTCGCAAGGTTAGTGACTTCCTGCGGATCTTTTTTGAGATGATACAATTCATAGGGGCTGAAAGGATCATTGCGCAGAATTTTCCAATCGCCGCGAACGAGGGCTTCGTAGCTGTTCCCGCCATATTTGAAACCACCTTCGCGGCGGACGAAATACAGGTCGCGCGGTTGGGTGATTTCGCCGCCTTGGAAAATGGTTCGGATGCTCCGTGCATCGAGATCCGCAGGGGGGCGCTCGCCGGCGAGTTCGGCAAAGGTTGGAAACAAGTCGAACAACAAGCCTGCATAATCGCTGCGGGAACCGGGTTTGATCCCCGCAGGCCAGCGGACCATGAACGGCACGCGCAAGCCACCGTCGTAGTGCTCCTGCTTGCCGCCGCGCCAGGGATCGTTGCTTTGCGCGTGGGGCAGCGAGCCGCCGTTGTCAGAGGTGAAAACGACGACGGTATTTTCCGCGAGTCCCGAGTCATCAAGGGCGGCAAGGACGCGCCCGATGCCGGCGTCGAGATGCTCGACAAATGCGACATTGCTCGCGCGATTTTCCTTCATGCTAGGAAAACGCTTTCTAACTTTTTCAAGCCAAGCGGCAGGGGGCTCGATTGGGAAATGCGGCGCATTGTAGGCCAGATAGAGGAAGAACGGCTCGCCCTTCACTTTCGCACGCCCGCGCAGATACTCCGCAGCCCAGTCGGAAAATAGGTCGGTGGCGTGACCCGTGGGTTGGATCACTTCACCGTTGAGTCGCATGTAGTTTTCGCCATGTCGGAGGTGCGTCGTGTAGCTCTCCATCATATCACCGAGAAAGCCGTGGAAATGGTCAAAACCACGCTCGTTCGGTGTGTTCGGCGCTTCGAGTCCGAGATGCCACTTGCCGATGATGGCGGTGTGATAGCCCGCGCCGCGAAGTAGATCGGCGAGAGTCGGCACTTTGGGATCAAAGTATCCCCACGAATCCTGTGGATGGGTGCGGATCACACCCGGCACGCCGACTCGGTCGGCATAGCGGCCGGTGAGCAGGGCCGCACGTGTGGGCGAGCAGACGGTGCAATTCGCCCGCATGCCGGTGAACTGCATGCCCTCGTTGGCGATGCGGTCGATGTGCGGCGTCTGCACATCCGCCGCGCCGTAAGTTGAAACATCGCCATAGCCGTGGTCGTCTGTCAGAATGATGATAAAGTTAGGTCGTGCCGGAGCGGATGTTGCGCAAATCGACATCGCTACAAATAGCAAACATGCCCGCACTCCGCAGGCGGCAAGCGGTGAGCGCTTTTCTCCGCGCTCCTGGCTTGTGCGGCGGATGGCAGCCGTGGCTTGAGTGGACGGACGCTTTGCAGAGTGCCAAATCATTTTGCTAGAGGCGAAAATTGTTTCAAATAAGCAGCCCCCGCCTCACGAAGTTCCTCGGCGATTTCGGGATGAGTGGCGATGAGGTTGCGTTCTTCGCGCGGGTCTTCGATGAGATTGAAAAGCGATTCTTCGATCATGGAAGTTCGGGTTTTGCCACGCTCGGCGTCGTGGCCGGGGCGGATGACATCGCGGTATCCGTGAGGCAGGTGGAGTTTCCATTTGCCGTCGGCGGTCATGACCGCTTCAAGGTCCCAACCGGTCGAGATGAAGTAGTGGCGATGCGGGTTTTGGGCGCGCTCGTCGCCTCGCATGAGCGGCCAGACGTTTTTGCCATCGGTGTCCTTTTCCTCCAAAGGAACTCCGGCAAGCGCGGCGAGAGTCGGATAGAGATCGATGGAACCGAAGGCGCGATCGATCACCGTGCCAGGCTTGAGTTCGCGCGGAAATTTCACGGTAAATGCCGAGCGGATGCCGCCCTCGAAGCTGGTGCCCTTGTGCTCGCGAAACGGCGTTTTACCGGCGTGATTCCCGAATTCTTCCCAGGGGCCGTTGTCCGAGGTGAAAAGAACGAGGGTATCTTTCTCAACTCCGCTCTCGCGAAGTGCGGTCATGATTTCACCCACCGACCCGTCGATTTCCGTGATCACATCGCCGTAGAGCCCCGCGCCGGATTTGCCCTTGAACTCATCGCTGCAGTAAAGCGGGACGTGCGGCATGGAGTGGGCGACGTAAAGGAAAAACGGTCGCTTGCCCGCCTGTGAGCGGATGAAGCGGGTGGCACCTTCGGTCGCCCAAGCGGTGAGGTGCTTTTGGTCATCAGGGCTGACATCCGCGATCTTGATCGCGCCATTTTCCCAGTATGGCAGGGGCTTCTCACCGTGGCCTTTTTTCCACACCGGATTGTGACGCCACATGTCGTTAGACACGAGTAAGCCTGCGTATTCGTCGAAGCCGCGGGCCATCGGGCGTGTGGCGGGCGTGTCACCGAGGTGCCACTTGCCAAAGTGCGCCGTGGCATAGCCGTGTTGTTTGAGCGTCTCGGCCATGATGGGCTGCTTGGGGTCCAGACCCGGTTTGCCCGGCGCGATGGCATTGACGACGCGGTTGCGGTGCGGATAGCGCCCCGTCAGCAATGCGGCACGGGATGCCGAACAGACGGCCTGCGGCACATGAAACCGAGTGTAACGAACCCCCTCGGAGGCGAGGCGTGCGACATGCGGCGTGGCATAAGGCGGGTTTCCAAACGGGTGAAAATCCGAGTAAGCCGCATCATCGAGAAAAATCATGACGATGTTAGGACGCTCGTTGGCTCGCAGGCTTGGACAGGCAAGCAGCGTGATGATGATGGAAATGATGGCTCTCATGGTCTGAAATTTTCAAGAAAACAGCGCGAGGTTCAGTTACGTTTTACTTTTCCCGGATTCTTCAACTTCCAATGAAAGGCCTCGCCCTTGATGGAAAGGTTCAGTGCGGTGACTTCCGGGCCTGGCTTGGCGAAGGTTTTGGGCGCCTTTTGCTTCATGCTCTCGATGAGGGGCCGATGCTCCGGCCGCTGCGCGAGGTTGTCCCATTCATTGCAATCCTTGCGGAGCTCGTAAAGTTCCTCGCCGCCGTCGGCGTAGCGAATGTAGCGCCAGTCGCGGTTGATGATGGCGTATTCTTTCGGCTTCATGCCAGGAAGCAGAAT
>JBEGOB010000503.1:0-2924 GCA_041182265.1 Verrucomicrobiota bacterium
CCCTATGCAGTGTTCCTTCAGAACACACCTCTTCTCTCGGATGCGGTTCCCAGGGTTAGCACCCTGGGCTGGTATGCGTTGCCCCGTTGGGGCAAATGGAACGACGGAATGCGTCATTCACGGCACCTTCTGGAGTCCTCATTGTTTAGGCGTTTCCGGGTTCATTGAGTTTGGTTCTGCGCCTTCGAATGGCGCAACGGATCGCGAAGAAAAGCCATGCGATGAAGCTGTATGGTATCGCGACGACAAAGTAGCCGATGCCTGGAATGTCATTGTGAGTTGCGGGGTCGAAGTGAACCACTCGCCACAATCCCCAAGCGCAAATGACGAGGAACGGGAAGCCAAACGCCCGGCCACCTTGATCGGGCCGAAGGAACCAAGGGTGAACAAAGACGAGCAGCGCGATGATGCCCTGAATCAAGTAGTCGGCGGCGGAAAGGGACATCACTGGGAAGTTGCTTGGTTTTCGTTCGTGCTCAGCGGCGCAATCCCGTCACCCCGCCCCGATTCAGCATTGTTGGATTCTTTGTCGCAATCACCGACTACCGCCATTTTGGATGGTCAGGAACCTTCCCTGCATGGAGTTGCTCTTTCCAGGACTCCAGTTGTTTGAGGTGCTCGCTGGCAATGCGCTTGGAATTGGGTTCGGTGCGCTCATCCGGGTTGGCCCAAAAGCGGGCCACTGAATCCAGAAAAGCGATCACGGTCTCACGCTCGCCTTTCTCGGCCAGTTCGCGAGCCAAGATAAAACTGGGACCGAATGAGTTCAATTGTGGCGATCCCTTGCTGTCAGCCGATGCGAGTAGATACTTTTTGGCTTCATGGACGTCACCTTTGGAGAGTGCTATGTGTCCAAGCACTTGATTCGCATCCGCAATGGCGTTGCCATAATTGCAGTCTTGCTTGTATTTCGGAGCCTGGCGTGCCAGTTCCGTAGCAAGCGCCTCAGCCTCTTTGACTTTTCCGTCCCGCAACACATTCCGCGCGGCGTTTCCCAGAGCATAGAATCGCTCCAACTCATTGGTTGCCACACTTAGATCTCCCCCGATGAGTTTCATTCCGCGCTCTCGTTCCTCTGGTGACTCATCGCCTTCCCCTGCGCCAAGCGAATGCCCGGTGCCCGTCAGAAATCCGATAAGCACGAGCACCGCAACCCAATGGCACTTACTCGTAAACTTGAGACTCCAGAGAAAAACACCGCGAGTATGCTTCGGGCCAGACACACTCATTAGGATTCGTTTCATGGGCGACATCATACTGCGGTCGCCGGAGAGGTCATAATCGAAATTCCTGATGGTGTGATCGTTTTCATCAATGCATGCCCCGAGACACCGAACGTCTAGGCCATCCACGGCGGGGAGGGAAGCCCGAATTCAAAGAGGAACGTTGCCCTCCGTTGGATGTGCCGCTTGTTCGCTTTTGGTTAGCTTCGTTCCGACCGAATCATCTCTGACGCTTCTCGAAGTAGCGATCCACTGCCTCCCAGAACGTGTATGTACCATCTCTGCCATAAAAGATGGAATACGTGAGAACGCGGGCCAAGGAACAAAATATCGGTAGTAAAAGAAACACACTGAGTAAAAACAACCGTGCAGACTTCCAGCAGAGGAAGCGTGTGACGTAGTGGGCGAACATACCGATCAGCGTAAATGCTCCGATGTAGAAAAGTGGTCGGAATCTCAGACACCCACATTTTTCACCGGATTGGAAGTCGAATGAGTGGGTGTCTTGTATTTCGCTCTGCCGTCTCGTATTTCCTCTGAGTGAGTGTCTCGCATTTCGCTCTGTTGCGCGATGACCCGGGGGTGGACGTCCGGGCCGAGTAATCCTCAAAGCGGGAATGGGTGCGTTCTGAAGGCGTTGCCCTAGGCTCGGTTACCAGAGTTTTCCGTCTCGCCAATTGGAAGGCGAGAGCCAAGTAATTTTGGCTGGATCTATAGCTGCAGTCTCGCCATCCCCCACAGCTTGCCGGACAGCGGGCTCAAGATCACCGAAAGATTTGCAGTTGGAGCCAATCTTTGCGCCTATGCGGTTATTATGAATATCCATCTTATTGGAATCCTTCTGGCTCGACTCAAAGATCCATGTCGTCAGGCTGACCGCCCACTCGCCTAAGGTGTAGGAAACAGTCGCGCTGGCGAGTGCGTGCCGGTATGCATCAAGCGGTCCGTGTCTCCCTCCCTTGAGGTCCGACCGCAGAACGTGGCTCCATGTGAAAACCATGACACCAATTGGATAAACGCTAAGAAGGAGCGCAAAAGCACAGGCTTGACGGAGGAGTTTTCTTTTCATTTCGTTCAGTGAACAACGGGTTAGGCATCGCACTACGACTCTTCGAAGTAGTCTGAGTCGATTCGCTTGACCGCGTACGTTGCGGCCGGGGCTACTCCAACATCGAAATCGATCATCAGTCCGGCGAGTTGCTTGCCGTCAATGAGGACGACCTTCGTATCGATACGGGTCGCGTAGTCTGTGGCGTCCGCTGTGTAGCTTGACGTCGTGATGAAGACGCCCTTCTTCGCACGCTGGCCTTGCAAAGCGCCTACGCGGATTTGACGCCAGAGTCCTCATGCCCCGTTCCGTAATCTTAAAGACGGCGCGCCTCGGGGACTCAAGTAGCGCGGCCTTCTTGAGGTACATCCGCGCCCAGCCGATCCGGTTCTTGAAGATCCCCTGCTGCCCTGAGGGCAGCAACTCAGCTCGCTCTGCAGGTGTTAGCTTGAAATGCTCGGCCAAGCTCTCTTCAGCGTCGCGGAGGGTATGCTCGGCTCGATCCGACAGATACCGGAGGAACGGAAGCATGCACGTCTGGTAGTCGGGAATTGCCATGCTGCGGAGAATAGTCGACGGGGGTGCCTGCGATGCCTAATAGTTTTATAATGCGATTGTCACCTTTTGTCCTTTTTATGCGATCGTCGCATAAC
>JBEGOB010000504.1:0-18016 GCA_041182265.1 Verrucomicrobiota bacterium
TGAAAACGGTGGTTTCAGAGAGATTCCGCGGCCTTGCGTTTTGCGGCTTTTTCGTCGAGCAGTCCGCCGATGAAGAGCAGGCTGGCAGCCACGCAGATGCATGAGTCCGCGACGTTGAAGGCGGGCCACCAACCGCCGCTGCTCGGGACGATTTTTTCGTAGATGGGGATGCGGACTGCTAGGAAATCCACCACGTAGCCAGCGGAGAGTCGTTCCCAGAAGCTGCCGGATTGGAATTCTTCCAGGAGAAATCCTTGGACGAGGCGATCCGTGAGATTTCCGAAAATTCCGCAGAGGAGTAGGGCGACGGCGATTTGTGAGACGAGGTGGTTGAATGCGCCTTTGATCCAGAAGAAGCGGATCATGATGAGGGCGAGGAGCGGCACGAGCATGAAGACGATGGGCGCCCAAGCGGTGCCATTTCCAAAGCCGAAGGCGACGCCTTGGTTGTGAACGCGGACGAGGTGGAAAACGTTTTCGATGACCGGGATGTCAAAAGCATCGTTCGCCCATGGCGGTGGGAAGCGCCCGACGGTCCAGAACTTCGTGATCTGATCGAGCACGTAGAGCGGGAGGGTGAGGGCGAGGAGCAGCTTGGGAAATGACATGGGGGTGGGTTTGCGAACGAGTGAGATGGGCCAGGGCCGTGGCGGCGCTTAGGCATTTCCCCCGGTGACGACGTCCTCGCAGCGCTGGCAGATGCCGCTCTCGAGGAGGGGCTCGTGCTTGCGGCAGCGCGGGCAAAGCGGGAGTTCCGTCTTGCATGCGGTGGCGCTGAGTTCTTCCCCAAGGCTGGCGCGGAGGCTGGCGATGATGAAAAACTCGGTGGCGAACTCGCGGTCGTCGAGCATTTCCAGCAACTCGGCGTCGGCTGCGGGAAGGGTGAGCGTGACGTCCGCCTCGTTGTTGCGCGTGAATTCCTTGGTTTGGATGCGTGCCTCGATGGCGGTCTGAATGGCGTATTTGATTTCAAAAAGACGCGTGACCTGGCGCGTCGCCGCGCCGGGCGTGAAGGCGGGGTCTGGGCTGGGGAAATCTTGCTCATGGACGCTGCCGGTGGTGAAGGCGGCGTGCTCCCAAGCCTCGTCCGCCGTGTAGGCGAGGATGGGTGCGAGGAGCTTGGCGATGCTGGTGAAGATATGGTGCATGGCCGCTTGGGAGGCCACGCGGCGCGGCGAGCCGGGGGCGTCGCAATACATGCGGTCCTTGGTCGCGTCGATGTAGAGGGCGGATAGATCCGCGGTGCAGAATTGGTTGATCGAATTGAAAACTTTGCGGAATTCAAAAGTTTGGTAGGCCTTGAGGCACTCGGCGACGACCTCGTGGAGGCGTTCGAGAATCCAGCGGTCGAGGAGCGTGTATTCTGGGGCGGCGGGTGCGCTTGCGGGATCGAAGCCGTCGAGATTTCCGAGGAGAATGCGCAGAGTGTTGCGGAGGCGGCGGTAGGGCTCGGCGACTTGTTTGAAGAGGTCTTCGCCAAAGGGCACCTCGTTTTGCCAGTCCACGGAGGAGACCCAGAGGCGGACGATGTCGGCTCCGTATTGGTTGTAAAAGTAGGCGGCGTCGGTGGGTTTTCCGGCTTTTCCAGCGTCTGACTTGGCGAGTTTTTTCTTATCCTTGTCCACCACGAAGCCGTGAGTCATGACGGTTTTGTAGGGGGCGTGGCCGCGGTATCCGGTGCTGAGCATGAGTGAGCTCTGGAACCATCCGCGGTGTTGGTCGGTGGCTTCTAGGTAGAGATCGGCAGGGCAGTGGAGTTGCGGATGGGTGTCGAGAACGGCGGCGTGCGAGCAGCCGGAGTCGATCCACACGTCGAGGGTGTCGCGGCATTTTTTCACGCCAGCGGGCAAATCGAGGAGAGCGGCGAGTTCCGCATCGGATTTTTCGAACCAGATGTTTGTGCCTTCTTTTTCGACGAGTGCGGCGACTTTGGTGGCGAGTTCAGCGGAGAGGATGGCGGTGCCGTCGGCGTCGAAAAAGACGGGGAGTGGGACGCCCCAGGTGCGTTGGCGTGAGATGCACCAGTCCGGGCGGGACTCGACGGTGCCGTAGATGCGGTTGCGGCCCCATGCGGGGAGCCACTCGACCTTGTCGATTTCCGAGAGGGCTTGGCCGCGGAGAGTGTCGAGCGAGATGAAGAATTGTTCGACGGCGCGGAAGATGATCGGGGTTTTCGAGCGCCAGCAGTGTGGGTATGAATGCTTGTAAACCTCGCGGCCGAGGAGGTGACCGGATTCCGTGAGGATTTCGATGATGCGGTCGTTTGATTTGAAAACGTGCATGCCGACGAGTTCGTCGAGGCCGGCTTCCGGGGTGAATTTTCCGGAGTCATCGACGGGCGAGAGGACGGCGAGGCCATTTTGTTGTCCGGCGACGTAGTCATCCGCGCCGTGGCCTGGGGCGATGTGGACGGCTCCGGTTCCGGTCTCGGTGGTGACGAAGTTGGCGAGGATGATCTTGGAGGTGCGTGCGAGGAAGGGGTGGTGGGCGGTGAGCCCCTCGAAGCTGCGGCCTTTGCGCTCGTCGAGCGTGGCGGTGAGGGTGAAGCCGGTTTTTTGCGAGAAATCTTCGATGAGTTCGCGGACGATGACGAAGGTTTCCTCGATTGCGTCCTTGATGAACTTGCCGGTGATGTAGGTGAATTCTGGGTGGAGCGCGATGCCAAGGTTGGCGGGGAGTGTCCACGGGGTTGTGGTCCAGATGACCATGCTTGCGGAGCCGTCGGTGAGGGGGAATTTGACGAAAATAGCGGGGCTTTCCTTGTCGGCGTATTCGACTTCAGCTTCGGCAAGAGCGGTTTGTGCGCCGTATGACCATTGGACGGGCTTCTTGGCTTGGTAGATGGAGCCGTTTTCGACGAGTTTGGCGAAGACGCGGAGAATGCTGGCCTCGTAGCCGGGATTCATCGTGAGATACGGGTTTTTCCAGTCGCCGAAGACGCCGAGGCGGCGGAAGGACGCGCGTTGGATGTCGATGAATTTCGAGGCGAATTCCGTGCAGCGGCGGCGAATTTCTGCGGGTTCAAGGCCGGCGGTTTCCTTGACGACTTTGAACTCGATGGGGAGGCCGTGGCAGTCCCAGCCGGGGATGAAGGGTGCGGTGAATCCGGCCATGGTCTTGGATTTCACGACCAGGTCCTTGAGGAGTTTATTCAGGGCGGTGCCCATGTGGACGTCGCCATTGGCAAAGGGCGGGCCGTCGTGGAGGATGAATTCCGGGGCGTTTTGAGAGCGGCGGCGTGCGAGGATTTTCTCGTAGAGTCCGTCGTTTTCCCAGCGTTCGAGGCGGGCGGGTTCGTTTTGCACCAAGTCCCCCCGCATTGGGAAAGTCGTTTGCGGGAGGGTGAGGGTGTCTTTGTAATTCGGTGCTGCGGCGCTCATGACGGGGCGCGGACGCTAGCAACCGAGGTGGGGTGGGTCAACCACGGGAACAGGGATTCCACGGGGTGCGCTTATTTGGGGATTTCGTTGAGTGTATAATAAGCGTCTGAGTGCCAGAGTGGTGCCCCGTTCGCGGAGGTGACGCCCTTGGATGCGAGGTGGTGGACGTGGCCGCGGACGAGTCCGTTGATTTTGAGGCGGACGGATTTTTTGTCGGGCGAAACGGTGGCGGCGGTGATTTGTGGGGTGGCTTGATCCACTTCAGGGCTGCCGTAGCCGGATTGGAGGATGTAGGTCCAGGCTTGCATGGCGTAGCTGGCGGGGTTGCCGGCGGTGGCGGGATCGACGGGTTCGGTGAATTTCAGGGTGAATCCGTCTGGGCTTGCGGTCATGGTTTGGATTTCGAAGGGGGTCTTGCCCGTCCATTTTACGCGTTCGAAAGTGAAGGCCTTGGTGCCGCGTGATGCCCACCCGCGGTTGGAGCCGCCGGTGAAGAGGATGCCGGCTTCGGTGTCGAGGCGGACGGGGATGAGCCCGGCCTCGAAGCCTTCGAGGAGGTGGAAGACAGCTCCTTGGTAGATGCCGTTGACTTGCTCAAGGCAGACGCGTTGGACTTGGGAGTGGGTTTGCTCGCCGATGTAAAGTTGGTTTGGCCATGGTCCGAATTTTCCGCCGCTGGTGTCGCAGGCGATGCCGGTGGGGGATTGGCCGACTTTTCCGTGGGGAAGGACGACGGCGGGCGGGATGTAATTGGGGAATTTCAGGTGCTCGGCGAGGACGCGAGATCCGCTGGTGGGCTCGGGTGGTGCCGGGAGATCGGCGAGTTTGTGGTATTTATTGCCGGTGGGATTTCCTTGGAAGGAGCCGGGTTTGAGCCATTTGAGGGAGGATGAGCCGTTCCAGAGTCCTTGGTTGTCGGTGTAGAATACGTCGCCAGTGGCGTTGAAGCCGATGCCGCCGGGCGAGCGGATACCGGAGCAGGTGGGGATCATTTTGCCGTCAGGGGTGACACGGACGCACCAGCCGCGCCAGTCGGAGGCGGCGCCGCCGGAGCCGGTGAGGCAGAGGACGATCCAGACGTCGCCATTTTTATCGGGGGTGCTGCCGAAGGCGTATTCGTGGTAGTCGCCATTGATGCCCCAGTCTGCGCAAAGTGTTTGGAAGGTGTCGGCGGGTCCGCGGCCGGATGAGGCTTGGATGCGTGAGAATTCCGGGCGCTGTGTCAGGTAGAGCCAGCCGGCTTTCCAGAACATGCCGAAGGGTTCGTGGAGACCTTGGGCAAATTTTTCCCAGGTGACTTTTGAGAGGTCGTCGGCGTAGGCACCCGAGCAGATCCAGAGGTCGCCGCGGCGTGTGGTGACGGCGACTTTTTGGTTAGGCATGAGGGCGATGGAGCCGATTTCCATGACTTCGCCGGGAGGAAGTGGGATTTCCTCGCGGAGGTAGTAGTCGGATTGGGGGGCGGCTTGGGCGAGTGCCGTGACGAGGAGCAGGGTGGAAAGAAGGCGCATGGCGAAAATTTTTGGAAAATGAGTGGGAGAGTGGAGAATGGGCGATTCGTGGAACTTATGGCTTCCAGCGGTAGGTCAGGGTGGCGGATTTGCCGGCGGGAAGGGTGATGTAAGTTTTGCCGTCGCGGGCTTGGAGGGGTTGGCCTTGTGTGTGGATGAAGATTGTCTGACCGAGCGAATGGTCGCTGTTGGCGAGGGGTTCGGCAGCGAATTGGTCGGAAATGAGGATTTCGAGCGGTGGGCCGTTGCCTGCGAGTGAGAGGGTGCGGATCAGGGCAGCTTGGGGGCCGGCGGTGGTGGGGTGAGAGCCGGGAGCCCAGGCGTCGGAGAGGATTTGGCGCTGGATGGAGGTTTTGAAAGTTGGGTTGCCAGCAGAGTCGAGTTGGTATCCGCGGAAGCGAGCGTTGGCGGGGAGGGCACGTGCGTTGCTGAGTTTGACGCAATTTTCGCCGGCGGGTGCCTCGTTGCCGACGCCACGGTCCGTCCAGTGGTGGGCTCCATCCATGAAGGGGCCAGTCCAGATGAGTTCTGGGGCGAGGTGGTCAGCGGAATAGGCGAGATTGATGTCGCCGGGGAATCCGAAGCCGATGGCGCGTGCGGTTGTGCCCGCAATGAAGTTGCGGTAGATGGCGGCGCGCCCGGCGGTGGGGGTGATCAGCATCGATTGGCGCGTGTAGGGTGTGGTGTCGGTAGGGCTGGCGAGCCACTTCCAGTTTGCGATGCCCGGACCTTTCCAGCCGAGAGTGATGCCTTCTTGGCCGGTGATTTCGAGGAATTCCAAGCGGAACGGGTGGAGGCCTTGGGTGAGTTTGACTTTTACCAATTTTTTGCGTGAGCCGTTCATGGGGCCGAGGCCCTTGATCTCGGAGAGGGTCTTTCCGGCAATGATGAGGCGTGCGGCGTCGTCAGCATCGAGGAGGAATGTGTATTCACCGTTTTTAGGAGCGTCGAATTGGCCTTCCCAGAGCATGGCGTAGTGCTCTTGGCGGGTGGAGTCTTGGAGTGAAATGATGCCGTCGTGCTCTTCTTCGACATTTTCGGAGGTGATTTGGCTAAAATCCGGCATTTGTGACCAGTCGCCGAAATACACGCGGGAGATGAGGTTTTTGAGTGCGGTTTTTTCGAGCGGGAGAGGGTGAAGTTTGAGGAGTTCCTCAGCCGTCCATGACTCGCTGCGTGCGGAGTTGGCAGCGCGGATGGAGGTGACGTGTTCGGGGGTGACTGGAGATTCGGCATTGCCCCAGGAGCTGCGGACGTGGGTGAGAATTGCGGCGATTTGTGCGTCGGGAAGGGCGGCACCTTGGGGCGGCATTTCAAGATTGTAGGTCTTTCCCGAGACGTTGACGGGACCATGGAGGCCGTGAAGGACGATTTTTACGGCGCGGTCTGATTCGCCTTGGACCCAAGCACTTCCCGCGAGTGGGGGAAACGCGCCGCCGGTGGCTCCTTTTCCATCAGCTCCGTGGCAGGCTGAACAATAAAGCCCGTAGAGTTGGCCACCGTCTTGGGCGGAGATGGGCGCGATGGGCGCTAGACTGAGGGCGATGAGGAGTCGAGGGATCATGATAAGGAAAATGGATGAGGTTGGTGCTGCGAAGTGCTGCGCGGTCAAATTGTGCGATTTAGCTTACGTTTCGCCAGCGTGGGTTTGTAGCGCAAATTGCGGTGATCTCTTGATGAATTGCGACGGGTTGGGGGGATTCGCTCAATCGTGAAATTTCCTCGATTGGAGGTAGTGCGTTGAAAGACCGTCGGCGAGGGCGTTTGCGTATTCAGAGAAGATGGACGGGCGGAATTTTCCCTCAATTTCACGGAGTCCGTCGTAGTCGCCGGCTTGGATGCGGGCGTGGTCGAGGGTGGAGTTCATGACGTAGGGCTCCATGAAAATGACGGGGCAGTCGTAGAGTCGGTTCGCGAGGAGATTGCGCGCCCAAAGGTAGGGGTGTGCTGCAACGGGGCGCACGTTTGGGGAGTCTGGCGGGTAGTAGTATGGGGGGAGTCCGCTGGCTTTTGCGAAGGTGTTGGCCACGGTGGTGCCGATGCGGACTTCTTCTTGATGGGTCCGTTGAAGGAGTTTTTGGAGCATGGCGAAGCGTTGATCGGCGAGGAGGACTTCCTCGTCGTTGTAGGCGCCATTGAGGAGGAGATGGAGGTGGGTGCGATCGATCAAAGTGGGTTGTGTGGGGTCGCCCCAAGCCTCGGCGTTGAAATGAAGGCAGAGGACAAGGTCGGGCTTGATCGTGTGGTTGACACGCTCGGCGCGTGCGCGAATTTCGGCCGTCCGGTAGAAAAGTCGTTCAGCGAGGCGCTGGAGTGTTGCGGGAGAGTCGGCTGGGTTGTCGGAATCTTCGACCCGTGTGCGAAGCGCTTCCGGGCGGATGGGGGTGACGGGTTCTGCGGTTTCACGGACGAGGGAAACGCGAGCGCCAAGCGATTCAAGTTTGGGTTTGAGCAGCTTGGCGACGTGGAGGGTCATGTCGCCCTCGCGCACGGGGTTTCCGTTGCCAACGACGAACCAGCGCTCCTCCATTTTTGCCCAATCTCCGCCGATGTGCCCGGGATCAATGGCGATGTGGAGGTCTGCAAGGGGCTTGTCGCGGTGGGTCGTGGGTAGTTCGTGCGCTGCGCGCCAGTTTCTGGGAGCTTGAGACGTCGGCTCGGATGGGGCGAATTGAAGTTGGAATACCTCAGTGTCCCCCGCGTTGCTGGTGGTGATGCGTGCACTGGAATTGCTGATTTCAATGACGTTCTGCCATGCGTTGCCAGTGGTGAACACCTGAGT
Organism: Verrucomicrobiota bacterium; assembly: GCA_041182265.1. Taxonomy (GTDB): domain Bacteria; phylum Verrucomicrobiota; class Verrucomicrobiia; order Verrucomicrobiales; family Akkermansiaceae; genus Luteolibacter. The sequence continues at coordinate 7,674 of JBEGOB010000504.1, forward strand.
GAGGAGGGTTTCGAACTCAGGGCGCGTGATGGTATTTTGAAAAATATCGAGATTCTTCCAGTCCGGTTGGCTGGCAAGAAAGGAGAGGGAATGGGCCGAGGGTGCTTCTGGTGCCGGTTGCGGAGGGGGGCTGGGAGGATTTTTAGGTTCTAGGAAAAACCGGAAAATCAACGCTGCCATCAGGGCCGTCATTAAAAGCAGAAGAGGGAGTTGGCGCTTTGAGATGAGTCTCATGCAGAAATTGGATTGTCGAAAGGTGGCTGAGTGTGGAGTTTTAGCCAAAAGCGTAAGACATTCGCGGAATCATTCATTTTATGCCTCACATCAGAATTCTCTTTCTCGGCGACGTGGTCGGCGAGCCTGGACGCAAGGCGGTCGCTGAGCAACTGCCTCTTTTAAAACAGTCGGAAGCTCTGGATTTTATCATTGTAAACGGCGAAAACTCAGCGGGTGGGAAGGGGATCACTCCTAGAATCGCCATCGACCTGCTGCGTGCAGGAGCTGCGGTGATCACCACGGGCGACCATGTTTGGGATCAGAAGGAAATCGTCGATTATTTCCCAACGGAGCCGCGACTGCTGCGCCCGATCAACTACCCTGAGGGCACGCCGGGTGCAGGCAGTGTGGTTTTAGAGACGGCGAAGTGTCGCGTGGGAGTCGTTCATGCGCAGGGGCGTTCGTTCATTCAGCCACCGCTGGAGAATCCCTATCTTGCTGTGGAGAAGGAGGTTGCACGGCTTCGGGCGGAAGGGGTTTCTGTGATTGTCCTGGATTTTCATGCGGAAACCACAAGTGAGAAGATCGCAATGGGCCGGATGCTGGATGGCACGGTCTCGCTGGTTGTAGGCACTCACACCCACGTGCAAACGGCGGATGAACGAATTTTTCCGGGTCGCACCGGGTATTTGACGGACGCTGGCATGTGTGGTCCTGACGAATCTGTCTTGGGCCGGAGCATTGACTCCGTTGTCTGGCGCTTCAAATCCGGACTGCCAACCCGCTTCCCCGTTGCCAAGGGCCCGGTCCGCATGTGTGGTGTGATTGTCGATGTCGATACGGAAAGTGGCGCGTGTCTGGCCATTCGTAGGTTCTCAAACCTAGTGCCAGAAGGACCTGTGGCAGACGCCTGATGCTGGTTTTTCAAGGGACTTGGATAAATTTTCTTTTCATTGAGATTTTTTTTGACAGAGTGGCGGGCTTTGTTAAGGTCCGCCCGCTCTTCCCCACAGCAAGTCAGGGGTGCCGCGTCTAGTCTCGCTCTTTTAGGAGACCGGTCGCGGTGTTTTTGTCGGGTTGAAGGTTGAGCGAATCATGTCACATTGCTCGCGTAGCTCAGGGGTAGAGCGCATCCTTGGTAAGGATGAGGTCGGGGGTTCAATTCCCCCCGCGAGCTCCAGGGCAATCTCGAAAAATCTCAACAGTCTCAAGCAGAACAACAACCACCATGGCAAAAGAAGCATTCCAGCGCAACAAGCCGCACGTAAACATCGGCACGATCGGTCACGTCGACCACGGCAAGACCACCCTCACCGCAGCAATCACAAATACGCTTGCTGATAAGGGATTGGCTCAAAAGAAGAGCTACGCAGACATCGATGCGGCTCCTGAAGAACGTGAGCGCGGCATCACAATCAACACCGCACACGTGGAATATGAAACCACCAAGCGCCACTACGCTCACGTGGACTGCCCTGGACACGCCGATTATGTGAAAAACATGATCACGGGTGCCGCTCAAATGGACGGTGGCATTCTCGTTGTTTCCGCTGCTGACGGCCCAATGCCACAGACTCGTGAGCACATTCTGCTCGCACGTCAGGTCGGTGTTCCTGCCCTCGTGGTTTTCATGAACAAGGTTGACCTTGTGGATGACGAAGAACTCCTTGAACTCGTCGAAATGGAAGTCCGTGACCTCCTTTCTTCCTATGAATTCCCAGGCGACGATATTCCAATCGTCAAGGGTTCCGCAAAGGCGGCTCTCGACGGCGATGCCGCGCAAATGGAGAACATCATGAAGCTCATGGATGCTGTGGATTCCTACATCCCAGAGCCTGAGCGTCCGATTGACAAAACCTTCCTCATGCCGATCGAAGACGTCTTCTCGATCGAAGGTCGTGGAACGGTCTGCACCGGCCGTGTCGAGCGCGGTATCGTCAAGAAGATGGAAGAAGTTGAAATCGTTGGTATTCGCGACACGCAGAAGACCACCGTGACCGACATCGAAATGTTCCGTAAGCTGCTCGACGAAGGTCGTGCCGGTGATAACGTGGGTCTCCTCGTTCGCGGTCTCAAGAAGAACGATGTTGAGCGTGGCCAAGTCATCGCGAAGGTCGGCACCGTTAAGGGCCACACCATCTTCAAGTCTGAAATCTACGTTCTCTCGAAAGAAGAAGGTGGCCGTCACACTCCATTCTTCTCGAACTATCGCCCTCAGTTCTACTTCCGCACAACGGACGTGACTGGCAGCATCAAACTTCCAGAAGGTGTTGAAATGGTGATGCCTGGAGACAATATCAACCTTGAAGTTGAGTTGATCACTCCAATCGCCATGGAACCAACCATGCGTTTCGCAATTCGCGAAGGTGGCCGCACTGTCGGTGCCGGTCGCGTGGGTGAGATCATCAAGTAAGCTTTAGCAATGAGGCTTTGGGGCTTTGTCCCAAAAGCTAGACTTTGGGGCACCCCGCTCAAACGGGGTGCCCTGAATTCGCCTCAAAAAAACGGCAGTAGTTCAATTGGTAGAGCATCGGTCTCCAAAACCGAGTGTTGGGGGTTCGAGTCCCTCCTGCCGTGCCACTTTCCTTTCCAGTATCCGACCGTTAAAGCGACATCATGTTTTCGAAAATCTCTAATTTCCTGGGTGAGGTAAAAGGCGAGCTCCTTAAAGCGAGCTGGCCTTGGGAGTCAGACCCAAAAATCAAGGGTCTTCGGAAATACAAGCAACTTGTGGATTCGACGATCGTCGTTCTTATTGCCATGATCCTCCTCGCTGGCTTCGTTCAATTCTGGGACTTCTTCCACGTCTTAATCGTGGGTTTTTTCACCAATTTCGATTTCTGAGGCTAGCATCCTAGTCCATTCAGATTCCATCAATCTCCGACCGACCCGTCATGTCAGAATCCAAATCATTCCGCGATCAGTGGTACGTAGTTCAAGTCCTCTCCGGCCAGGAAGGCAAAGTTCGTGATCGCATTGCTCGCACTGCCGAGGCTGAGGGAATGACTGAATACATTCGCGAGGTCCTCGTTCCGACTGAAATGGTTTCAGAGATTCGTCGTGGCAAAAAAACTGAGACGAAGAAGAAATTCTTCCCAGGCTACATCATCGTTAACATGAATCTTGCCACTGAAGATAACCAGCTCGTCGAGAAGACCTGGTTCTTCATCAAGGAGATGGAAGGCGTCATTGGCTTTGCTGGAACAAAAGACCGCCCAGCTCCGATGCGGCCTCGCGAGGTCGAGGCAATGCTTTCTCAAATCAAGGAACGCGAAGAAAGCGTCCGCCCCGCCATCAGCTTCGAGGTGGGTGATACCGTCAAGGTCGCGGATGGTCCTTTCCAAAGTCAGAATGGAATTGTCGAGGAAATCGACCCAGAACGCGGCAAGCTCCGCGTCTCGGTAACAATTTTCGGACGCAGCACTCCAGTCGAACTCGAATATTGGCAGGTCGAAAGAGCATAATTGTCTCGACCAGCGCATCCGAATATCCAATCACACCTCTCCCGCACTCAAAACAGCATTCATTATGGCCAAGGAAGTCGTCAAAATCATCAAACTCCAGATCAAAGCAGGAGCCGCCAACCCATCACCTCCAGTCGGCCCAGCTCTTGGTCAGGCAGGTGTCAACATCATGGCATTCTGTAAGGAATTCAATGCCTCGACTCAAGCTCAAGCTGGCGACGTGCTCCCGGTTGTGATTTCTGTCTACAAAGACAAGTCGTTTTCTTTCATCACCAAGAAGCCACCCGCCGGCAATCTTCTCAAGAAGGCTGCTGGACTTGCTTCTGGCTCGAAAGAGGCAAACAAGATCAAGGTCGGTAAACTCACGAAGGCCCAGCTCATGGAAGTCGTGAAAATCAAAATGCCGGACTTGAACACCAAGGATCCAGAAGCAGCTTGCCGCATTCTTGCTGGCACCGCCCGCCAAATGGGTCTCGAAATCGAAGGTTATTAATCGCCTGCTTTCAGCTTCGAGCTGATCTTTCTTTCCTACAATCTCAGCGAAGGTCCTCAACGACTGGAGCACCCGCAGGAGGGAGCAAAACCGCTTCCGACAGAACTGCAAACCCCTACTAAAATGGCTAAACACCGCAGCAAACGCTACAAACAGGCAGTCGCTCTTGTCCAATCCGGCAAGAATTACTCTCTGACCGATGCAATTACGACCGTGAAGCAATTCCCGGCTCCTAAATTCACTCCCACTGTGACCCTTTCGTTCCACCTTGGTGTGGATCCTCGGAAGAGCGACCAAATGGTCCGTGGTTCCGTTTCATTGCCACACGGCACCGGCAGAAATGTCCGCGTCGTCGTCTTCGCTCAAGGTGCTGCTGCTGAAGCTGCGATCGCTGCGGGTGCAGAGCACGTTGGCTATGAAGACCTCATCAAGCGCGTCCAAGAAGGCTTCACGGATTTCGATTCCGCGATTGCCACTCCTGACGCCATGACTGAAGTCCGTAAAATCGCTCGTGTTCTCGGACCTCGTGGTTTGATGCCGAATCCGAAGACTGGAACCGTCACGGACGATACGGCCAAGGCTGTGCGCGAAGTGAAGGCTGGCCGGGTTGACTTTAAACTCGACAAAAACGGCAACGTTTCAGGCTCGATTGGTAAATCCTCCTTTGAGCCAGCGCAATTGGAAGAAAACGCACGTGCCTTCGTGGACAGCGTTGTTCGTGCCAAGCCTGCCACCGCAAAGGGCAACTACATCCAAGCTGTGACTCTCGCAGCCTCGATGCTTCCCGGCATTCCTCTGGAAGCCGCCACCTACACCAAAGCTTCCTCTTAATCGACGGCCCGCCTAAGTATATGAATCCCGATAAGAAAATCATCATCAACGGCCTCTTGGATCGCGTCAATGCGTCCCCATACCTGATCGTCATCGATTACACTGGCCTCACTGTGAAGCAATTCACGGAACTTCGTAACCGCCTCGATGCGGGTGGTGCAAGCTGCACCGTTGCGAAGAACAGCTACATGCGCAAAGCTCTGAGCGAAGCGGGTCTCCCGGACATCGGTGCAGATCTCGTCGGTCAAATGGCCTACGTCATGGGAAATAGCGAAGTATTTGCCGCTGCAAAGGCGATCAAGAATTTCGAAAAGGAATTCAAGAAGCCTGAAATGAAAATCGGCATCCTTGGCAACGCGGTGCTCGACGCCGACAAGCTCAAGGCCATCGCCGATATCCCATCACGCGAAGCTGTGCTTTCACAACTCTTGGCCACCATCCTCGAGCCTGCGACACGCATCGCCCGTGTGGTCCAATCCAAATTCAATCCCGAGGGCGAGAGCTCCTCAGACGAAACCCCAGCCGCCGAAGCACCTGCTGCCGAAGCACCTGCTGCTGAAGCCGAAGCTCCAGCCGCTGAATAAACAACAATTTGAACGGATGGAGACAACGGCTCCCGTTGTCTCCTGAACCCACAATGGTTCCTCGTCGGGGTAGCGGCTGTTACCCTGAAACTTCCGGAGGCTCCGGATCCGACGATACCGCACAAGGAGAATAACTAAATGTCCAATATTGATACACTCGTAGAAGAACTCGGCAAACTTACCGTTTTGGAAGCTGTCGATCTCGTGAAGAAACTTGAAGAAACTTGGGGCGTTTCCGCCGCCGCACCTGTCGCCGCCGCCGGTCCTGCCGCTGTCGCCGAAGCGGTGGAAGAAAAGACCGAATTTGACGTCGTGATCATTGATTGCGGTGCCAACAAAATTGCTGTCATCAAGGCAGTCCGTGAGGTTGCTCCCGGACTCGGTCTTGCAGACGCCAAGAAGCTCGTCGAAAGTGCTCCTGCCAAGGTGCTCGAAGGCGTTGCCAAGGATGCTGCTGAAACCGCCAAGAAAAAGCTCGAAGAGGCTGGTGCCAAAATCGAACTCAAGTAATACCTTTCAGACTCTTCCCGGGGCAGAGAAATCTGCTCCGGGATTTTCTGTCGAAACCGGCTCGAGACTCTATATCATTCCAACAGGTTTTCGCGCCGATTCCGACAAAACTTTCCAACGCTTGATCCACCCTGCCTGAGACCGTTCGCGGCTCGGGCTCAATTTGTAAGAAGAATACCACTAAACGCCATGGCTGAACGTCTCTATTTCGGGAAATTCGAAGAAGTCATCGAGCCACCTAACCTCATTGAGGTTCAGAGTCGGTCCTACGATGAATTCCTTCAAAAGGAAACGCTCCCCAGCGAGCGCGCTGATGCAGGCCTCCAAGCGGTTTTCCGCGAGGTTTTCCCCATCAAAAGCTACGACGAGGCAATCGAACTCGATTTCGTCAGTTACGACATCGAAGATCCGAAAATCACGTCTCTTGATTCATTGCGCAATAGCGAAAGCTTCAGCGCCGCACTCTATGTGACCTTCAAGCTGAAGGATGAGACCGGGAATAAGAAAGAGCGCGTCTACATGGGCGAGTTGCCAATGATGACACGTCGTGGAACGTTCATTATCAACGGTGCCGAGCGTGTCATCGTTTCCCAACTTCACCGCTCGCCAGGTATCTGCTTCGAAACCTCGCAGCATTTGAACGGCAAGCTGCTTCACTCATTCCGCATCATTCCTGACCGCGGATCTTGGCTTGAAGTGCAGTTCGACACGAACGATCTGCTTTACGTTTACCTTGACCGTCGCCGCCGCCGTCGGAAGTTCCTTGCGACCACGTTTTTGCGTGTGCTTGGCTACCCGACTGACCGCGACATCGTTAGCCACTTCTATTCCCCTGAATCCCTCCCTCTCAGCGAGGCCATGGATGAAGGTGAGCTCGGCCACAAGGTCCCGTTCGAAGATATTCTCGATGGAGAGCTCACGGTTGCGAAAGCTTATGAGCCTCTCACCATTGGCATCGTGCGCCAACTCCTCGCCCTCGGCCACAAGAACGTCGAAGTCATCGACGGCCGTGAAGACGAAATTCTTCTCAAGTCCCTCCGCAAGGATCCTGCGAAGGACGAGGAATCCGCACTCAAGGATATTTACCGCAAGCTGCGCCCTGGAGATCCTCCGACAGCTGCCAATGCACGCGCGCTGCTCAAGCGTCTTTTCTTCGATGCGAAGAAATACGACCTCACCCGCGTCGGCCGTTATAAAATCAACCAAAAGCTTGGCATCCAAGTGGACTCTGATCAACGGATCATGGTTCCTGAGGATTTCCTCGCTGCCGTTCGTTACATCCTTAAGCTGAAAAAAGGCGACGGTGTCATTGATGACATCGACCACCTTGGCTCACGCCGCGTCCGTGCGGTCGGTGAACTCCTTGCCAACCAGTGCCGTGTGGGTCTCGCCCGCACCGAGCGTTTGGTGAAAGAGCGCATGACCTTGTTCGACGTGAACATCGAAGGCATGACGCCGCAGAAGCTCATCAACCCGAAGGCACTTTCCGCCGTCGTGCGCGATTTCTTCGGCCGTTCCCAGCTCTCGCAGTTCATGGACCAAACCAATCCGCTCGCTGAGCTGACGCACAAGCGTCGCCTCTCCGCGCTTGGACCTGGCGGTCTGAATCGTGACCGTGCCGGCTTCGAAGTGCGTGACGTGCATCCGTCGCACTACGGCCGGATTTGCCCGATTGAAACCCCTGAAGGTCCGAACATCGGTCTCATCAACTCGATGTGCACCTACGCTCGGATCAACGAGTTCGGTTTCATCGAAACTCCTTACCGCCGCGTGGTGGACTCGAAAGTCACCAACGAGATCGAGTATCTCACGGCTGACCAAGAGGAAAATTTCCTCATCGCTCAGGCAAACAACCCGATCGACAAAAAAGGCGCCTTCCAAACCGAGCGCATCACCGCCCGTGAAAAAGGTGGTGAGTTCATCGAAGCACTTCCATCGGAAGTGAACTACATGGACGTCTCGCCGAAGCAGCTGGTCTCCGTGGCCGCCGGTCTCATCCCGTTCCTCGAGCACGATGACGCCAACCGCGCGCTGATGGGATCGAACATGCAGCGCCAAGGCGTGCCTTTGCTTGTTTCCGAGTCGCCTTTGGTCGGCACCGGTCTCGAAGGCAAAGCGGCCCGCGACTCCCGCGCTGTGGTTGTTTCCGAAGCCGACGGCATTGTTGCCGCCGCGACTGCGGAAATCATCGTCACCACTCCTGACGGCAAATTGCCTGTTTCCGAGGAAAAATTCCTCAGCGATGCCGAGTCCGTCCGGACAAACATCGACAAGGGCATCATGGCATACCCGCTGCGCAAGTTCATGCGTTCCAACGCCGGCACCTGCATCAACCAGAAGCCAATCGTCAAGCTGGGTCAAAAAATCAAGAAGGGCCAAGTCCTCGCTGACGGACCCAACACGGAAGACGGCGAGCTCGCCATCGGCCGCAACGTCCTTGTCGCGTTCATGCCTTGGAACGGCTACAACTTCGAAGATGCTATTGTCATCTCCGAGCGCGTGGTCAAAGACGATGTTTACACGTCGATCCACATTTCGGAATTCGACGTCGCGGCTCGTGACACGAAACTCGGCCCTGAAGAAATCACTCGGGACATCCCGAACGTCGGCGAAGATGCCTTGCGCAACCTCGACCACGACGGCATCATCCGCATCGGTGCGGAAGTGAAACCTGGCGATATTCTCGTTGGGAAAATCACTCCAAAGTCCGAAACCGAGCTCGCCCCTGAAGAGCGCCTCCTGCGTGCCATCTTCGGTGAAAAGGCCGCCGATGTGAAAGACACCTCCCTCCGCGTGCCATCCGGCTGCGTCGGAATCGTCCAGGACGTCCGCGTTTCACAAAGCGGCTTCGCCAAGAAGCGCGCGGAAAAAGTCGATCCCGTCGAGCTCAAGAAAACGCTCAAAAAGATCAACGACGAGCACAAGAAAAAGGCTGACAAGCTGACGGATGACCTCACCGAGCGTCTTTCCGACATTCTGTTGGGCGAGAAAATCCCGCTCGACGTCGTCAACGCGCAAACCGGTGAAATCATCATCCCCGCGAACCGCAAGATCACCAAAACGCTTCTCCGCAAGCTCGCTTCGGTCCACGACCACATCGAAATCGACCCTTCCCCGATCCGCAACAAGATCTTGGAAATCATCGGTTCCTTCGAAGGTCGCTTCCAAGAACTCGACACCGAGCGCGAGCGCAAACTCGACTCGCTCGAGTCCGGTGATGAAGTCGATCCCGGCGTCATCAAGGAAGTGAAGGTCTTCATCGCCGCTAAACGGAAGCTCTCCGTTGGTGATAAAATGGCCGGTCGTCACGGAAACAAGGGCGTTGTCGCCACCATCGTTCCTGAAGAAGACATGCCCTATCTCTCGGACGGAACTCCGGTTGATATCTGTCTCAACCCACTCGGCGTGCCATCACGGATGAACGTCGGTCAGGTGCTCGAAACTCACCTCGGCGTCGCTGCCAAGGCCCTCGGCTTCAAAGTTGCTACCCCGATTTTCGACGGCATCAAAGAAGAAGTCATTTGGGATTTCATGTCCAAAGCCAAGAAGGTGGACGGCGTGAAATGGGTCGGTGACAACGGCGAACTCCGCGAACGTCGTCCCGATGAGAAGGAAACTCCGGGTTACACTTGGATCGGCGATGGCAAGGACGGCACCACCGGTGGTAAATCGACTCTCTATGACGGTCGCACCGGCGAGGCATTCCACAACCCGGTCGTGGTCGGCTACATCTACATGCTCAAACTCGGCCACTTGGTCGCCGACAAGATCCACGCCCGTGCGGTCGGACCCTACTCGCTCGTCACCCAGCAGCCGCTCGGAGGCAAGGCGCAGTACGGCGGTCAGCGCTTCGGGGAAATGGAAGTCTGGGCCCTCGAAGCCTACGGCGCCGCCTACACGCTGCAGGAACTTCTCACCGTCAAGTCCGACGATGTTCAAGGCCGCACGCGCATCTACGAGGCGATTGTCAAAGGCGACAACAACCTTGAGGCCGGCACGCCCGAATCCTTCAACGTCCTCATCAAGGAAATGCAGTCCCTCGGCCTCGATGTCCGTCCGGGCCGCAAGGGATCGACCCACGGCTCCGGTATGACCGGCGGCTTGGACGATTACTCCCTCGATGACCTCACCCTATAACCTGAGCCCCGCGAACCATAACCCCCAACATTTCCCATCACATGAATGTCGATAGCAATCTTCGCGAACTCTTCGGTGTCGATGAACGCCCCGAAGCCTTTGATCAGG
>JBEGOB010000505.1:0-11201 GCA_041182265.1 Verrucomicrobiota bacterium
ATCTCGCGGTTCTTAACTCTTTACAAATAGAGAGTTACATATCGAAATCCGAACACACTGAGCGGAAAAACCAACCAGTTGAAATCAATGGAACTTGCCTCATATTCGACGATCCTTGAAGCGAAATCGGTTGCGTCTGGCGACATGGCGTGGATTGAGGCCGCCTTACCGGAAAAAGGTGTCTCGACAGGCCTGGCCCCGCTTTCAGCATTCATTTGTTAACTTAATTGCATTTCAGATTGCCCAGAATTGGCTTCCCTCATTCCTCCGCTGTTCGCTCATGACTTCCGAAAAATTCATCACCACCACCTGCCCAAGTTGCACAAAGTTCTTCGATGTCGCAGCCTCGCACGTGGGACGCAATGGCCGCTGTGAGGGTTGTCAGAAAAAATTTGTGATTGCCCCCATTTCGGTTTCCGGAGGCGTGGCTAACAAGTCATTACCCATCGCCCTGGGGCTTCTTGTCCTGATCTTTGCGGGCATCTGGCTCGATACGGTTTGCGAGAACAAACCGCTCATCGGTCCTGACATTTCTACCAAAGCGATTTTGATCGGTCCAACACCCATTCCGGCTGCGATACTCCCAGCCATTCCGCCGACGTATCAAATTAGCGTTTCTGCGGAGATCAGGAAAGACGCGAGTTTTCCAGTGCTGCGTGATTTCAAGCAAATCGACATTCGTGAATACCGAGAAACCTATCCGGAAGTCGGTCAGGGCTGGATGCCAAATGGTACCGATCAAGCGGAAGACGCCAAGCGCTGGGGCAGCCATCTCGGGCCGCTCGGCGTTCGGATTCGTTCACATGTTCCGCAATTGCAAACCCGGCCCGCCTTTGCCACCAATGTTCCTATCAGCCTGCGTTCCATGACCGGTGAGCTTGCACTCACGGCTGCGGAAGTCGTCCAAATTGCACCCGGCTCTCCGGCAGATGGTCACTTGCTAACGGGTGATCTAATCATCGGAATCGAGGGCGAAATGCTGAAGTCGGGAAACCAATACCGCCCGGGCTGGGACTTCATGCACAAGGACGCGCGCGAGCTTCAATTGATGCTCGGTGAAAAAATTGACGAAGCCCAAGGACGCGGGGATATTCGCCTAACGGTGCTGCGCATGCCTCAGGGATTGGCGCAAGCGCTGCCTGTCGAATGCAAAGAATTGTGGAGCGGGAGTGGCGGGGACCAGTCCGTCGGTACGCAGGAATTTGAAATCGCAATTTCCGGTGGCGGATTTCTCACGCTCGAAACCCACCAATTTGATGACAACATCCACGGAGACGGAGCCATCTGGATGGACGTGGTGATCGAAGGTGACTACGGAGTGAAAAGCCTTTTTGAAATTCCAACAGAAGCCTTGCAAGCTGGCTATGGGAAGCCAATTTTAGAAATGGGAAAAGCCGTCGAGGTCGGGGGAAAATTCTATCAGAAAACACTTAATCTTCATGCGACCGGCTTTGGCAAGTGGGTGCTTCCAGATGGAACCAAGCGGATCAAGGGCCGCTTTGCCGCACTGAGTTATGGCAAAGTGCAGCCGAAAATTTACCACACCAACTCCGCTTTGCCGCTCACAGGAATTCATCAGCAAAGTGTGGTGGAACTGCGGTTCCCAATCGGCAAGGTGGGGAGTTTTAGCGCAACCTATCCGAAAAACTGTGCGAAAACGGAAATCACGGCCCAGCGCCACACCGACTGGTTGGCAGCGCAGCAGCGCGAAGACGGCAGTTGGCCCAGGCTCGCAGGATACACGGGCGACGGCTGGGATACGGCATGGTGCGGACTTGCCTTGATGTCGAGTGGCGATGCGAAATTCGACATGCATATCCGCAAAGCCGCCTATCGAATTGCCTATCAGGGAGCACCTAGCGAGTGGACCGCCGAGCGGACGATGCGCTTGGTCTTCCTGAGCGAGTATTACCTCCGCACCAAAGACCAGGGCATCATCGCAGGCATCCAGGCCGCCTATCTGCAACTGGCGGATTGTTGCAAAAACGATTTCATGGCGGGTCACAAGGTGAATGGTTTCGGCTATGGCATCGCTGGCCAACACTACGGCACCGGACATTTGGCATTGGGAATGGCTTTGGCATCCAGAACGCCGATTTCCTTCGATAAAAACTTGGTCGATGGCGTGATCCGGCACGCTGGCGAAGTCTGCGTCAACGGCACCTATGCATACGGCCGTGGCCGCCGGATGGCACGCACAGAGGAACGGCAATTCGGCGGCGGCCATGCGATGTCCGGCCCAGGACTGTTGGGTGTGCAGATCGGTGGTGGCCATGAGAGCGCGGTGAAAGAATTTATCGAACGCATGGACGCCTCCATCGGCGATGGCGACAACTCGCACGCAACCAGTTCGCTTGCCTACATCCTTGGCTCATTGGCTCTAGCCGCAGCGGATGAGGGAACTTTCCTCAAGCATATGCAGAATTTCCGGTATAAAATGAGTTTGGATGATTGCTGGGAAGGAGGGTTTTTAAAATCCGCTTTTCCGTTGGACTTTCAAGGCGGTGAAGGTGTCACCGCAACGTGGATCCGCAGCGCTGGGAATATTTTAGTGCTGAACGCACTGAAAAAGAATTTAGCAATCACCGGAAAACGAGACTTATGGAATCCGCAGCGGATTCAGGAAGTTGCCGTTTGTGAATGGGGCGGCCAAGTGCATTCCTATTACTTGCGAAACTGGTGCCTAGCCATGGAGCTACTCGGAAACCGCGCACCGAATGAACTCGAGCAAGGGATTCTCGCACTGAGGAAATTGCCACGTAACATGCAGTTGGTGCATGCGACACGGCAAATCGTGGAAAAACTCGCGCCCGGTATGATATCCAAAATTGCCGGTGACGCATCGCTTCCCGCCATGCAAAAATCTTATGCCATCGAGTTCATTTGTGGCTTGGACTTCCGGATTTATACCAAACAAGAAGGCGATCGACAGCGGGTGGACCTCCAAGTCGCCCTGCCGATGCAGCAACTCAACTGGCCAGATTCCGACAAAAGCGGAATGTTTGCGAAGTCTCCTTTTCCCCTGCGCTCCAAGATCGAAATTCTATCTAAAAACCTCGCTGCACCTATCCTGTTTGAGACGAACGGGCTAGAGGGATTTGATCTGGATGAAGGCCTACGCAAGCTCTCCGCCTCTCAACCGATCAAGGGCACCACTCAGGAAAGCTTTGATGGAGTGGCGAAAATTGCCTTCAAGATCGGCAAGCACACTCTCGTGTATTCGCGACCGCTGAAGTTCAACACCGAGTTCAGTCATTCAAACCATTACAACCTGCGCCGTCTCAATTTGAAATTGAAAATCGCACCCCGCGCCTATTTCCAAACACAGGCATTGATGATTGCCGGCATCCCATTCGACTGCATGTATCCGGCAGAACGCATGCTGGAAATCCAAGGTCCCGAAGCGGGCGTGGCCGTCAAATCCCACGAAGGTGACACCGTCCTGGTCGATCTTGCCAGTGAGAATTTCATCTGCCCTTGGGTGCACTCAGTGAAGTTCGAGAAGCCCAGTCAGGTGAGCCTTGCGCGCCCGCGGAAACAAGAAGTGCGGGTGGGAAAAATGAACGGAAATTTCAATGATCTCGCAGATTTCTCACTGGAAACTCAATGCAAATTCAGCGGAGAAAACTCCATGATGATTCTCGAATATGACTTCGGGACCGCCGTGAATTTGAATGGCTTGGATGCGGATTTCCAAGGCAGCCGCTTCATGCGGGTGTGGTATCAGGATGGGGCGGATTGGGTTCCACTAGTTTGGGATAACTATTCGGTTGCTACGGGGCATCATCCAGTTTTTCCGGACACCACCGCGCGCTTATGGAGGATTGAAATGAATTTCCCTGGCCAGCTTGATGTCCAGACGCTGCGGTTCTATCAAAATCCAAATACGCTCGTCACACGGAAGCCATACCCTCAATCCGTGAATAAGGATTTCCTTCCGCTCATTCACTCCGTTTCACTGAAATGAAATCCGCCTTGCTTGCACTAACAAGCATGTTTGTCTTCGGATCGTGTAAACCACCGAAGCACGAACCTGCGGTACCCACCGCAAGTCGGGAATTGGCGGAATATTTCCCGCTGCTGCCGATGATTGAAAAATCCCTTTGGAGTCAACTGATAGACGCTGAAGCAAAGTTGGCAGCTGGACCAGAGACCGAAAGGGAAATTGCGAATCAGGAAGTCACCCGCCTCGCGAAAAAATTACGCAGCAAGCATCCCTTCAAAGCGGCAGGCGGGCGCATGGAGCTTGGCGGAATTATTTTCGATAAGGCCCCAAGTAAAATCTATGTTCCTGCCCGTGTGGAATTTCCAGACTCCGGAGACGAGCGCCATCCCGGCGAGGTCGAGTTGCTGCTTTGTACGCAGGGAGGACGACTGCACGAAACTTTGTTTGTGACGGATGCACGGCCGCTGCACTTGGAGTTGATGATGCACCTAGCAGGCCTTACGAAGGGACCGCAGGGAAATCGATTCCGAATCGAGGTTCTAGCAAATGATGGTTCGCGCATTCCGGTGGAGTCGCTGGTTCGCGTCACTGGCGGCGAGCGCTTGGCAAGCCCGCTGCTGTGGGAATTCAGCGGCAGTGATTACAAAGATCTCTATGCCCCGGACCTTAGCGGAGATTTCGCGATTTTCTGGCACGCGCATGATTCCGTGCTGCGTGTGGCACACGAAGGCATCGCCTCCGGTGTGGTGAAACTTGCACCCGTGCCACACCCAAAATTGATAGATGGTGATGCGGTGTTACTGGAATTGATTCCAGCAAACGAGTGAAAGCATGCAGAAATCATCGCTCTTTCAGGGCACCCAACAGCCAATAGCTTCCCAAATGTCAAAACAACCACTCTTGTTACTCACTCTTGCATCCGCCGCGCTGTGCGTTCCCGCACTTGCGGGCGATCCCATGACCGATGTCTGGCCCAAACCACAGAAAGCAGAGCTCGAGGTAGGTGCCGAGTTTCCCGCAACCGAACTTGCGGCTGATTGTGTGAAAGCGTTTCCGGCGCTTATTGAGGCGTTCAATTCTCGGAACCTCAGACCGATAGGAAACGTCCCGATTGATACGACCGTGGGTGATGTTGCGAAAACAATGCTGAGTGGCGCTCGGGTGGAAATCGTTCCTGGAGCCTATCTTTTGCGTGTAAGTCCGCGCGGTGTCGAAATTGCAGCGGTGGACGAAACAGGCGTTTTCTATGCCACGCAAACGCTCGCAAGAATGATCGAAGCCGACGGCAAGCTCTCGATTTGCCGCGTCATGGACTGGCCGGATATGCCATTTCGCGGTTCGATCGAAGGTTTCTACGGAAAGCCATGGGAGCACGCACGCCGTCTCAGCCAAATCCGCTTTTACGGAAAATACAAAATGAATGCATACATCTACGGGCCGAAAGACGACCCGTATTCCGGCTTCAACTCCCACCACTGGCGTGACGAATACCCGGCTGAACAGGCGAAGCAGATTTCCGAACTCGTCAAGGTATCACAAGAAAACCATGTGAACTTCATCTGGGCCTTGCATCCGGGTTCGTCAATCCGCTGGGATGACAAGGATGGTGACGGCACCCCGGACGATGTCATCGCCGCGATGAAAAAGTTTGAGGCGATGTATCAACTCGGCGTCCGCTCGTTCGGCGTGTTTTTCGACGACATCGGCGGTGAAGGGGCGAAGGCGGAGATGCAGGCAAAGATGCTCAACCAGATCAACCGCGAATTCATCCAGAAGAAGAAAGACGTCACGCCCTTGTTGATGTGCCCCACAGACTATGCGGGCGCTCACGGAAGTGACTACAAGAAGAGCCTGGGAATCGCGCTCGACAAGGATGTGGACATCATGTGGACAGGCCCTGGAATCTGCTCGGACATTCCAGCAGATTCGGTCAATGCCGTTTCGGAATTTTGGCAACGCAAGCCTTTCATTTGGTGGAATTGGCCGGTGAATGACTACTGCCGCACCAATCTGCTCATGGGCCGGACCTATGGCCTTGACTCACGAAATAAAGGGCGCCTCTCCGGATTTGCATCGAACCCGATGGATAAGCCGGAAGCCTCGAAAGTCGGACTCTTCAGCATTGCAAACTGGGCGTGGAACGTGGATGCGTTCGATTCTGAAAAATCTTGGCGGGCTGCGTTTCCCCGCCTGTTTGCCGATTTGTCGGAGCCAATGTTCGTTTTTGCAAAGCATAACTCCGACCAAGGCAAGAACGGGCATGGCTACCGCCGAGAAGAATCCGTGGAGATCAAAGCTGCCGTGGACAAGGCGCTTGAGCTCTATCGATCATCGAAAAAACTCGGTCAAGCAGACGCTGCCGTGCTCTCAAAGGAGTTTGCGCAAATCACTGCGGCGGCGGAAGCGATCAGCCGCAAGCTGCCAACGAGCGATCCCGCGCTTTGGCACGAGATCGAATACTGGGTGAAATCCTTCGGGGCACTCGGCAAGGCGGGGACGGCGGCGGTCACGATCGCATCTGGCAAAGCCGGAAACGGCGAGTCGCACATGGCCTTGTTTTCAGAGATCGCCACGGCGAAGGCGCAGCAGCAGGAATTCTCCGACGCACAAAAGAAACGCCATTTCGAGGAAACATTCCCGAGCGACAAACAATGGTCTAGCGGTTGCAAGGTTTCGACGCTCGTGCTAGCACCCTTAGTGGACGAACTGTTTACCACCGAATGGGCAAAGGCCTATACACTTCTAGGCGGCAAAGCGTCTGCCGAAAATGCCGTGTATCGTGCATTCTCCGATGCCGAAAATTTGAAAAACATTCAAGCCGAGCGGGACGGAAAGTTCGTCACGCTGCGCCGCATCCTTGAAATCGTGAAGCTCGCACCGAAACAACACATCGGTCTCGCGCTGCCGGAAGGGGTTTACGCGAATTACATTCACGTCAAACTCAACAATGCCGAAGCCGTCAATGCCTGCGGGATCGAAGTCTCAGCCGACGGCAAGAAGTGGTCACCGTTCAACGCGAGAAAGTCAGATGGCGAGCTCCAGAATCCGGTGAACCTGAATGATAAAATCCGCTTTTTCAAACTCGTCAATGATTCCGCAGCGACTGTTGAATTTCGCGTGGATCAGTTCAAATTCGACGTCCCCGCAGACGCCAAGGAAAATTCTGTGGAGGCCAGCAAAGATGGCGATGCGACGACTTTCTACACCGTGTCTGCACCACAAACTTTCGCCGGCCCGGCCACCGCAAAAACGGCATACCTGCTTTCGGATGCTTCTGAAACAGCGATTCGAAAAAGCGGCAACACGTTCACCGTCATACCACCGGAGGGTGGTGTCGTCCGCCTGTTTGAGATCATCTGGAGATAATCCACGATTTTAATTACGTTCTCCCAGCCAGTCCGGCATCACACCATCCCCGGTTTTCTCACCGTCCAGCAACCATAACAGGTTGAAGCGGGCGACAGTGCCGCCGCCCTGCGGGCCGCCTTCATACAATAGATAGATCCAGCCTTCCGATGGGGTGCCAGGACGGCCGGAGTTCAAGGATGAATAAGCGAAATTTCCATCAAAAACTTGGCGGCGGACAGGCCAAGATTTGCCACCGTCGAAGCTAGCCCATACATGGCCGTTTTTCCGTCCTTTGGGGCTGAGAATGTTGCTGTAAACCAAAATGTCGCGGCCTAACACCGGCAGGCGAACAAGACCGCCCATCAACCCGTAAGTGGATGCCGGATCGCCGTCAGGGAGGAGCTTCGAGCGCTGCGTATTTTCCCACGTTTTCCCGCCATCCTTGCTTTCGCCGGTCCAGCGCCAGATGGCGTCTTCGCGCGTGGGTGCCCAGTGCCGGCGGGTGTTGTAGTGGAGCGTTCCATTAGAAAGCTCGGCGATGCAGGCCTCGCCGGTGCCCATGACGGGGAACGGCTCGGAGCTCATCCAGGTGCGGCCGCCGTCGTCACTGAACATCGCGTTCGTGTAGTGCGTGTGGAAAAATTCCTGTGGATAGTTCGTCCGGCCATACCAGCGAGTTGGGCGGATGAGGCGACCTTTGTAGGGACCGTGGCGCAGGCTGATGCCGTGCTCGTTCATGTGCATCGACGGTAGATGGCCTAACGAGTTCGGATGGATCACAGTTTCCTGTTTTTTCCATGTGAGTCCGTGATCCTTCGAGCGGTAGATGAACAAGGGCGATGGTGGATGCCCGTCCTCGATGAAAGCTAGAATGTCGCCGGAAACTTCATCCACCGTGAAGCCGCCACCCATGAAGCCATTCGCAATGGCGATCGGCTCACCCCAAGTGACACCGCCATCGGCACTGCGGCGGACCTGCACGCCATTCCAAGCGGCGATCACCGTGCCGTCCATGGCGACGACAACGTTAGGAAAGCGTTCCTTCGCATAGATCTGTTGGCATTCAAATGCAGCTGGCTTGAGAAATGCCTTCACTGATGATTCATGGGCGGCGGCAGGTTTGAAGAACTTATTATCCAGATTCCAGCCAATGCTCTCGAGGGCGGAAATGAACTGGCTTGTCCCGAGAAGAATGACAGCGATGTGTGTTTTCATGTGAGCAATCGGGTTGCAACTATCTATTATCAATTTTCGCTACGAACAAAAATTTGGAACTCCGCAAGCGTCGGAGTGTCTGATGTTTTCCGAAGGTTTACGCGAATCGCCGTGGCGCGCAGGCCGTCGGCGGGCAAGCGCAGTGCGGCACCGATCTTGGTGCCACTGGTGATTTTTCGCCAGCCATCGGTCGTTTTCGCTTCGACGTCGAATTCGAGAGTGCGGTCGTAAGGAGCGTCGCTGAGAAAAATTTCTGAAATCTCGTGGGCGCTTCCCAATTCGATCGTTACCGTGCCGGAGCGCGCAGCTTCCTCAGCGGCCCACATCGTATTCGAATCGCCATCGGTGATAAACTTCGCACCCAACGACACTTCGCGACCTGGCCAGAAGGAGGAGACTTCAGGGTTGATGCCCTTGCTGACACACTTGGGCGCAGCGAGAGGTTTGGGCTCACCCTCGATCTCGATGGCGATGACCGAGGCGACGGGATCAGATGCGTTTTTCGGCAGGGCGATTTCGATGCCGCCCGAAGTCGCACGGGTCGTAAGTGATTCGTCTGGATTGCTTAGCAGCCATGCACGTTTTACGTGGTTCGATGCGGGAAGGCGGATTGCTCCGTTTTCCGGCCATTTGAAGATATGGAGGTAGAGCGTCTGCCCCTTGCGGGTGCATCGTCCGTCGAAGGGTAGGAATGCGAAGGGCGAAGCGGTGGTGCCGTGAATGGCCTCTGCATTGACACTCATCCATGCACCGAATTTTTCCAAACAACCAAGCGCTTGCGGGGTGATAGCCCCTTCGCCCGTGGGGCCGATGTTGAGCAGCATGTTGCCGCCCTTACTGGCAACGTCGATGAATTGATGCAGCAAGTCAGTGTAGGTGCGGAAACCGACGATCCGACTGTAACCCCAGTTGTTAGGCAGCTGCATGGTCTGGCAGGTTTCCCAATTCACTCCGGGTAGCCCAGTTGCTGGCACCTCGCCTTCTGGTGAAATATAGTCACCTGCGAAAACATAACTGTATGTGTTCTCGATCTTGATATCGAGCTTCGGTTGCGGTGGCAGGTATCCGGAACGGTTATTGATCACGACTGAGGGCTGCAAGGTGCGGATGAAATCTTCAAGTTGCTTGCCGTCCTCAGAAGTCCAGTGATTGCGGTCCCAAGATCCGTCGAGCCAGATCATGCCGATTTTACCATAGTTTGTGAAGAGCTCCTTCAATTGCCCATAGAGATAATTGCGGAAGCGTTCCTTGTCAGGCGCGCCCTTGGCAGAGTCGTTGAACGCCGGACGTCCCGGCCAGTCGGAGTGGTGCCAGTCGAGGATCGAGTGATAGATGCAGAAAGTGACATTGTGGCGCTGGCAGGCTTCAGACAGCTCCTTGAGCGGATCGCGCTTGAAGGGAGTGATGGTGATGTTCCAGTCGTTATTGAGTTTCGTCGGCCACATGCAGAAGCCGTCGTGATGTTTGGTGGTGACGCAGATGTATTTTACACCGGACTTTGCGATGGCCTTGACCCACTCATCGGCGTTGAAATCGCGAGCGGTGAAGGACTGCGCCAGCGGACTGTATTGGGAGCTCGGGATTTCCAGATACTTCTGAATCCACTCCGCGCCGCCGGTGACGTGCTTGGCCTGCCATTCCCCACCGAGTTGGGAGTAGAGCCCCCAGTGGATGAACATGCCGAAGCGCGCATCATTGAACCAGCGCATGCGTTCCGCCTTCTTTTCCGCCGAGTCTTGATAGGACGGCGGTTTGGAAAACGAGGGAACTTGCTGCGCAAATGATGTGGCTGCTAGAAGAGTGTGTGTCAGCGCGGCAAGAAGTCGTTTGCGTGATTTCATGATTTGGAATGCGATCAGATTTTTTCGATTTGCCGGGCGATGTTTATCCGTTGCATGCGGTCTGCACCGTGAGGCACTCGAAACTCTCGACCGCGTGAAAGCCAAGCGGAGTGGCAGCGGCACGCTCCGGCGCGAGGATGCGTTCATCAAAACCGATGCCTCGACTGCGCAGATTTCGCTCGTGCTGCGAGCGGTGGCAACGCAACAACGCTGCCTTCCACGCGGCGGATTCCGCATCGTATGGCATCACAAGATCCACACGCATCCCAAGATTTTTCGGATCGCGCACGAGAAGGGCAAGCGGTGGAAGCTCCCGCGTTTTACACCACGCGAGAAACCAGCGGAAGGTGCGGCGGTGGTCGGCGTTGCTGTCGTTGCCGTGGGGCAAAATGACGCCATCCGGTGAAATCGCATTGAGCAGACTGTGGACTCGCGCCTGATTCTCCACGCTATCTGCCATGTGCCCGGTCGAGTCCTCTAACAATCGATGAAAACGAAGTTTTTCGGCAGGCAATCCAAACAGTGCGCAACTCTCGCGCTGCTCCGCCTCGCGGGCGGCCGTTTTTGCCTCCCAGCCGCTGACAAAATTGTCCTCGACGCCGCTTGCACCGCCGGACAAAACCGCAAGCGTGATGCTTGCGCCGGACTGCGCGAAATGCAGCATGGTTACCGCTGCCACCTCGAAGTCATCGGGGTGAGGCGCAAGCACAAGCCAATGATTTACATGATCCCAAAGTCCGGGATCGCTGCCGAGGACCGACGCTTGCGGGACAGAAGTCATCCGTTACGCCGGCGGCGAAGAAGTCGCAACATGCCGAGTCCACCTAACAAAGCAGTGCTTGGTTCGGGGA
>JBEGOB010000506.1:0-8993 GCA_041182265.1 Verrucomicrobiota bacterium
TTTCCACAACACGCTTCGTCAAGAACCCGAGGTGGTGACACTGCTGCCGATTCAACGCAATTCAGGCAATCAAGCGGATTCACACGTCGTTTCCGACAGCCAAACCGGCACCAAGCGCGAGTTTCTTTTTGAGCCATCTGCCGCTGATGTTCTCGCTGCGATCCTTCCGCTTTATGTCAACTACGAGGTTTTCCAAGCGCATGTTGAATCCCGTGCTTCAGAGCACTCGGCGCGAATGGTCGCGATGAAATCGGCCACAGACAACGCGAAAAAATTCATCAAGGAACTTACCTTGGAGTATAACAAGCTTCGTCAAAGCGCGATCACTTCTGAGCTGCTTGAAATCACCACCGCAATGAAGGCCATGGAATAACCTCACGGAAATGATTCCATTCTGGGATTTACTCTCCTTGATGGGTCAATTCGCCCACCATTGCCTTCACAAACCATCACTTTTTCCGCTGACACAGATCCACGAAACCTGATCATCCAAGACTGATCACCTCTTTTAATTCTACCCATGAGCAACCAAGGAACCATCGTCCAGATTATCGGTGCCGTCATCGACGCCGACTTCTCCAAAGCAACCAAGCTGCCTGAGATTTATAACGCATTGGAGATTCAATACGTTCTCAACGGCGTGGACACCAAGCTTGTGCTCGAAGTGCAGCAGCACCTCGGTGATGGTTGGGTGCGCGCAGTCGCCATGTCCACGACGGATGGTCTTAAGCGTGGGATGAGCCTCAGCGACCTAGGCAAGCCGATTTCGGTTCCCGTTGGCAAACAGGTCTTGGGTCGGATTTTCAACGTGACCGGCGATCTTGTGGATGAGAACGGCCCGCTTCAGGACGCAACGTTGCGGTCTCCGATCCATCGTCCTGCTCCGAAGCTCACTGAGCAGTCTGCAAATACCGAAGTTCTTCCAACAGGAATCAAAGTTATTGACCTCATTTGTCCGCTTCTTAAAGGCGGCAAAGGTGGCATGTTCGGTGGTGCTGGTGTTGGCAAGACCGTCGTGATCATGGAACTCATCAACAACATCGCCAAGGCACACGGTGGTTTCTCCGTGTTCGCTGGTGTGGGTGAGCGGACCCGCGAAGGAAATGACCTTTATTGGGAAATGATCGAGTCCGGCGTTATCGCTACGGAGAAGGATGAAAAAGGTCATCCAAAGCTCAACGCCGACGGCAACCCAGTTCTCGCTGAGGGTTCCAAGGTGGCGCTTTGCTACGGCCAGATGAACGAGCCTCCAGGTGCGCGTCTCCGCGTCGCACTTTCTGCGCTGACGATGGCTGAGCATTTCCGCGATGAGGACAATCAAGACGTTCTCCTGTTTGTGGACAACATTTTCCGTTTCTCTCAAGCCGGTTCGGAAGTTTCCGCGCTGCTTGGACGGACACCATCCGCCGTCGGTTATCAGCCAACGCTTTCTGAGGAAATGGCCGGTCTTCAAGAGCGGATTACGTCCACCAACAAAGGCTCAATCACCTCGATCCAGGCGGTTTACGTTCCTGCGGACGATTTGACTGACCCCGCGCCAGCCAACACCTTCGCCCACCTTGATGCCACTGTGGTTCTTGAGCGCTCACTCGCTGAGCAGGCTCTTTTCCCTGCGGTTGATCCGCTTGCTTCCACCTCCAAAGCGCTGGCTCCGGAGATCATTGGTGAGGAGCATTACCGCGTCGCTCGTGGCGTGCAAATGGTGCTTCAGCGCTATAAAGATTTGCAGGATATCATCGCAATTCTCGGGATGGACGAGCTTTCGGATGACGACAAAATGTCCGTTTTCCGTGCACGGAAAATTCAGCGTTTCCTCACTCAGCCTTTCCACGTTGCGGAAGTTTTCACCAACGTTCCCGGTGTGCTTGTTTCTATTGAGGACACCGTTAAGGGCTTTGCTGAGATCCTTGATGGCAAACTCGATGATGTGCCGGAAGGCAATTTCTACATGAAAGGTGGAATCGAGTCGGTTCCACGCGACTGAGGTTTTTAGAGTCCGGATCTCACATCGCACACATCAATTCCTTCTCCCATGCCACTCCATCTTGATATCGTCACTCCTGAGAAAAAGATTTTCTCGGATACCGTTGACAACGTCTATCTGCCTGGAGCCGACGGTGAAATGGGCATTTTGCCGATGCACTCCGGTCTCGTAACCGCCCTCCAACCGGGGGAGTTGCGTTATTCTTACAAAGGACAAATCGAGACGCTGGCGGTTGGTTCTGGGTTCGCCGAGATCACACAGAGCCAAGTAATCGTGCTAACGGACAGTGCGCTGGGCGAGGCGGAGATTGATGAGTCGCACGTGGAGGACGCTATCAAACGTGCTCAGGAACGTTTGGCTTCATTGGATCATAGCTTAAATTCTGAAGAGGTCGCCTATTTGCAAGGAATCATTGCGAAGTCCACGGCAGCGCTGACCTTCAAGAAAAAGTATCGGCACTGATCTCTCCTGAATCAGGCATCTTTTAAAAACCCACTCGCTCACCGCGCAGTGGGTTTTTGTGTTTTTCAAGTCTCCCTTGCGGGCCAAAGCTAAACGTGGCTGCTCTCGGGGCAATCAAGCCGTGTTTTGTGATTCACAAGTCGCAGATTCCATCGATGTCGTAGTTTACGAGGCCGTCGCCGAGTATGAGCCGCAGGTGGCGGCGCAGTGGGCGCTGACTTTACCCGCGGGCGAGGCGCGGCAAAGGACGCTGTTGAGAATTTATCAAAATTGGCCGAAGGCGGATGCGGCGGCAGCGGCGGCCTTTGCCAAGGAGCAGGGATTGGTGTCTGATTCTGCTAGGTAAGCGCTTTGGCGGATTCGAGCGTGTCGATCTCGTCGGGCGACTTGTCACGGCGGATGGATTTGATGCGCGGGAAGCGGAGCGCTAGGCCGGAATCATGGCGCGAGGAGTGCCGGATCGAGTCAAACGCGATTTCCAAAACGAGGTTCGGGACGAGGTGGTGTTTGCGTTTCTCCTTACGGAGCGTGTGTTTTTTGAAGTGTTCGGTGAGTTCCTCAATTTCATCGTCGGTGAGTCCGGAATAGGCCTTGCCGAGGATGCGGAGTTGGCCGTTTGCCGCATCGCGGATGGCGAAGGTGTAATCTGAGAGGACGTCGGATCGCTTGCCGTGGCCTTGCTCTGCGATGACGACGACGCAGTCGAGTGTGGGCATGACGCCTTTCAATTTAATCCATGCCTTGCCGCGCCGCCCGGGGGAATATGGGCTGGCGGGGTCTTTGGCGATGAGGCCTTCGTGACCTGCTTGGAGTGACTGTTTGAAGCAGGCCTCGACGCCGGCAGGGTGGTCGGCCCGGTGAAGGGCGATGACCTCGAAGGGAGGGCTGAGAAGGAGCGAGTCGAGGCGCTCGCGGCGTGCTTCGAGTGGCAGCGCGAGGAGGTCTTCGCCTTGGTGGCTGAGGATGTCGAAGGCGATGTAGCGGAGCGGCACGGAGCTGTCTTGGGATGCGTCGCTGAGGAAAAGGTCGCCATCGGCGAGTTTGCGACCAAGGCGTTTCTGGAGGTCGGCGAATCCGAGTTTGCGACCTTCTGCGAAGGCGATGAGCTCGCCATCGAGGATGAAGTTTCCGGGGATTCGTTGGGCCGCGGCGATGAGTTCGGGGAATTCGTCATCCATGGGACGGAGGTCGCGGGAGAAAATCGAGATTTCGTCCGCGTGTTTGTGGAGTTGCGCGCGGATGCCGTCGTGCTTGGGTTCCAGCCAGAGAGGTGGGGGAAACGTGAGTTTCTCGAACATCGGTTGAGACGCGTCGGTCGCGTGTTCAAGCGGGGAGGCGAGCATGCATTTCACGGGCACGAGCGGGCGCAGTTGCGCGGTGGAGAGTTGCTTGTGGCGAGCGAGTTGTGCGGTTTCGCCGATGTTTCCGGTGAGCATGTGCGCGTGGCGGACTTCCGAGGGATCGGCTTGAAATGCGGAGGCGATGGCGTCTTCGAGGAGGCCTTCTTTGAGTCCGATCCGGAGCTCGCCAGTGAGTAATTTGACGACGGTTTCAGCCTCGATCGGGTGGAGTTGGGTTAGGCGTGCTGCGAGTTTTTCGATGCGCGCCAGTGAACCAGACGCGGTTAGAAGTTCGTTGAAGAACGATTCGAGGTCGGAGAATTCAATGGGCTCGGGGTGGAGTGGAATTTCCTGGAGGACGAGTCGTGCGGTGCGTGCGGAGTCGTTTTGGCTGATTGAGATTTCTCGATAGCGCTCCTCGCGGACGTGGGGGATGGAGAGCAGGGCGCGGCGGAGTGTGGCGGTGCCGACGTGGAGTGGGCGGCGGCCAGCCCGACGCGGTAAGGCCTCGCCGGTGAGCCATGAGGCGGCGAGGCGGAGATCCTTGTCTTGGGGGATTTCGCGCAGATAGTTTGCAAGAAAATCCGTCTTGGCGACGCGACTGTTGGTCTCACTGACGAGGCGGCAAAGATCGCTGAATGCAGCGAGTGCGCAGGTGGCGCGCACATGGCGTGTGGTGGATGGCGAGACGGAGCGGTGGGCGAGTTGTGAAATGGAAAGCTCGAGTTGGTCGCCACCCATGGCGCACCAGGCATCGATGCCGCGTTGGCGAAGTTCAGCGGCGAATTCACGGGCGAAGCCGTGGACGGTGAGGACTTTTTGAGGGCGGACGCGTGCGATGCATTCCAGCAGTCCCGGGTGGTCGGCGTGGTCGGAGAGGGCGATGACTTCATCCACACGATAGCGATATTTTGCGCCGGGCTGGAGCGCCCAACCGGTGAGCATGGCGGTGCGCTTCGACTTCAAACCGCGGAGAAGTTTTGAGCGGATCGTGTTGGGTGGAGCGATCACGACGTGGCCGGCTGGGGCGTGGCCGGCGAATTCAGTCGGTTCGGGGAGTGAATTCACACCTGCGCTGCGGCAGGCGCGGGTCATGGCGGCGACGGCGGGGTGGAGGAGCGTGGGGATTTGGTGCTCGGCAAGGAGCGCCAGTGCTTCTTGGGCTTTGCCGAGAGAATACCCGAAAAGCACGGGAGTCTCACCGTCGGCGAAAGTGTCGCTGATGAAGTTGAGCACGCGGGCCTCGGTCTCCATGGCGCTGGGAAATTCAAAGGATGGAAGGCCGAAGGTGGTCTCGAGGATCAAGGTGTCGGCCGCGAGGAAATTGACGTTTTCGGCCGTGCGGCTGCGGCGTGTTTTGAAGTCTCCGGTGTAGAGGAGGCTGGCGTTGTCCTCGATGCGAGTGACGTGGAGCATCGCAGAGCCAGAAATGTGGCCGGCGGGAAGGAGGCGTAGGCGGAAACCATTGCGCACGATGGGAACATGGAAGGGGACGGCTTCAATTCGGCTTTCCGCGAGGTGAAAGCGGCGGTGAACGAGGGCCGCTGTGACGTCGGAGCAAAGTGCGGATTCGTGCCGCGCGAAGTGGTCGGCATGGGCGTGCGAAACGAACGCACGCGGTTTGGCATCCCATGGGTCAAGCCAGAGGTCGAGCTCCGGCAGGTGGAGGCCACGTTGGAAGCGAACGGTGATCATGGTTGGGATGGGAAGGCGCCGGGATGGTGGCTTAGGGCCAAGAAAAAAGCGAGGCTGCTTTCGCGGCCTCGCTTGGGAGAATGGGTTGGTTTCGTGAATTAAAACGGGATGTCGTCTTCTTCCTGAAAGTCATCCACAGGCGCTGCGGAGGCACCTTGTGGCGGGCCGGAGCGCTGTTGTTGTGGCGGTGGAGATGCTTGCTGTGAGCGTTCCGAGTAGCCACCACCGCCGGGGTTGCCGCCGCCAGTGCCAGTACCGCTGGAGAGAAACTGCATGTTCTCGCCGATGACGCGGAGTTTGCTGCGCTTTTTGCCAGTTTCCTTGTCGTCCCAAGTGTCAAGATTGAGGCGGCCTTCGATGTAAACGGGGCGGCCTTTGGTCAGATACTGTTGGGCAAGTTCCGCTTGGCGACCCCAGAGAGTCACTTCCACATAGGTGGTTTCCTCTTGTTTTTGGCCTTGGTCGTTACTCCAAGTGCGGTTGATGGCGAGCGAGATCTCAGAAACTGCAGTGCCTTTGGGTGTGTGTCTCAACTCGGGGTCACGAGTGAGATTTCCAATGAGCATGACTTTATTGAGGTTTGCCATAATTCGAGGGTGGAAGAGGTGAAGGCTCGGGGTCGAGCAAATTGCACGGAGAAAGCTTAGGCGATCCGCGAGAAATGCTGGAGGTGAACGTGATCGTTGAGGCGCAGACGGCTCTGAATTTTGGTGATGACGTCTGGGGCACCGGCGAAGGTGTAGTTCACATAGTGACCGGCCTCAAGGTGGCGGGACTCATAAGCGAACTGACGGCGGCCGAGCTGGGCAACTTTATCGACCTTGGCGCCTTCGGCTTCGAAATCCTTGGAGATGGAGCTGACGAGCTCGTCAACAGTGCCTTCGAGGGATTTGGTGTTAAGGACGATCAGGCCTTGGTATTTGCGACTCATCGGATTGAGATTGGGATGGTTGGTTACGAGTGTGATAGCGTGTCGCCGCAGCGGCGATGCCTTGGGAGCGCGAAAGCTGCACGGCTTCCACAGCAGTGGCAAGCATGTTTTCCAGAAGTGGGCGTTCGTCGGGTGAAAATTTGCCGAGGACGTGCCCGACCATTTCGCCAGGTAGGCTTCCGCCGATGCCGAGTTTCAGGCGTGGAAAGGCGTCGGTTCCGAGGTGTTGGAGGATTGACTTGATGCCGTTGTGTCCGCCGGCCGAGCCTTTTTCGCGGAAGCGGAGGGTGCCGAGGGGGAGGGCGACATCGTCGTAAATGACCAGCATTTGTTCCGGTGTCCATTTATGAAATGAAAGGATTTGTTGGATGGCGCGGCCACTGAGGTTCATGAAAGTCTGAGGTTTCACGAGGAGCGTCCCAGTGTCGGGGAGCTTGGCAAGGTGGCTTTGCCACTTGGGGGAGGACTGGAAGGTGGCCCCGGCGGAGGCTGCGAGGCGGTCGAGCACCATGAATCCGACATTGTGGCGGGTGCCTTCATACTGGCGACCGGGATTTCCGAGTCCTACGATGAGATTGAATGGCATGGGGGTGATCCTAGGGCGTGCAGCTCGATTTCAGAAGCCATAAAAAACGCCCGGTCCGCAGGTTGCAGGCCGGGCGCTTGAAGATTAATGCGGTGGATTACGCGCCAGCGGCGGCTTCGGACACGGCACCGGCAGGCTTGCCGATGTGTGCGACGACGACATCCGCAGCGTGAGTGGCGCGCACTCCAGCTGGGAAGGTGATGTCTCCGATGTGCAGCGATGCACCGATTTCCATGGCCGTGATGTCAACCTCGATGGTCTCTGGGAGATCGTTTGGAAGGCAGGTGATCTCGATGGCGTGCACGTATTGCTCGACGAGGCCACCGGCTTTCACGCCGACGGATTCACCATTGAGGTGAGTCGGGATGTGTGCAGTGATGGCGGTGTTCTCATCGATTGCGCGGAAATCCGCATGCAGGGTCTTGCCGGAAAGTGGGTCGTGTTGGATCGATTGAAGGAAAGCGAGACGGGTGCCTTCGCCTTCGATTTCGAGGTTCACGAGGATGTTTTCCGAGCTGCTGTGGGCAAGGAGATCCGCGAAGGTCTTCGCATCAACCTTGAGGTTCATGTTTGCGGTGCCACGTCCGTAGATGACGGATGGAACCCAGCCTTCGCGGCGCATTTGATTGAGGCGGCCGGAGCCGGTGCGTGCGCGTGGTGCTGCTTTGAGTGATGTCTTCTTGGCCATGGCTGAGAGGTCTTGTGTGTTGATTGCCGCCGGGGATTACTGCACCCAGTACGGGGCGGCGTGTGTAGCCGCCGAATCCGTGCTTGTCAAAAAATTGTTCGAGAATCGCGTGGAAGCCGGGTTCAAACCGAGAAAAGCGAGGTGATGGATTGACCACCATGGATGCGGCGGATGGCTTCTCCGAGGAGTGGGGCGATTCCAACGACTTGGACTTTGGGGCCAACGGCTTGCGGAACGGAATCGGTGGTGATGACTTCTTCAATGGCAGAGTCGCGAATCCGCTGGTGGGCGAGATCTCCGAGGATGGCGTGGGAGACACCGGCGTAAATGCGTTTTGCACCGTGTTTATGGAGAATTTCCGCGGCCGCAGTCAGTGTTCCTGCGGTTTCCGTCATGTCGTCCACCAGCAGGACATCGCGACCTTCGACCTCGCCGATGACGTTCATCGCCTCGACGCGGGTGGCGCTGACGCGATGTTTGGCGACGATGGCGAGTTCTGCACCTAGGGCGTCAGCGTAGGCACGTGCCATCTTGACACCGCCGACGTCGGGAGAGACGACGGTGAGATTTGAGCTGTCAGGGTGGCGTTGGCGGAGGTAGCCGATGAGCACGGATTTCGCGTAGAGGTGATCCACAGGAATATCGAAAAAGCCTTGGATTTGAGGGGCGTGGAGGTCCATGGTCAGGACGCGGGAGACGCCGGCGGAGGTGAGCAAATTTGCGACCAGCTTGGCGGTGATCGGAACGCGTGGTTGATCTTTGCGGTCTTGGCGTGCGTAGCCGAAAAATGGCATCACTGCGGTGATGCGTTCTGCGCTGGCACGGCGGGCGGCATCCACCATGATCAACAACTCCATGAGGTTGTGGTTGGTGGGTGGGCAGCTTGGCTGGATGATGAAAACATCCGCGCCACGGACGTTTTCGTTGATCTTTACCTCAGTTTCCCCATCGGGAAAAGCTGAGACGTGAACGTCGGCCAAGGGTTGTCCGAGACTTTCTGCGATTCGTTCGGCGAGTGAGCGGTGAGCGGTGCCACTGATGATTTTCATGTGAAAAAAGAGCGATAAGCGTTAAGGCGGGCGGATTGTTGACAGCGCGGGGGCGGGCGGCAATACTTTGCTCAGAAATCGTCTATTTCCTTCAATGTCATCTGAAATACCCGCGCCAACCGCTTCCGGTCTCCGGCAGAGTTCCTATCAAAAATCAAGCATCGCGCTGATTGGGGGCGTGCTGATTTTTTCAATTTTGGTCCTAGCGTGGTTTTACGGCATGGTCCCGCGTTATGGGGCTGGGCGCGATATGTCGGC
>JBEGOB010000507.1:0-2894 GCA_041182265.1 Verrucomicrobiota bacterium
GACTACGGCCCGACCACCCACCGACATCGGCAGGTTGCGGGGAAGAGTTTTTTCCTTTAGCCGCTAACGGGTGGGCTGGAGTCATGGCGTGAAGAATTGAACGCGATGACGGAAGCGCGGCGCGGAGCTGTGCGAGGGGTTGGGATCGATTCGGGGAAAATGATCGACGAAGCACCATTCGGGAAAAGATCGCTGCCGCTTGCGGAGGCAGGAGGAGCGGCATGAGCTGGAGGGGCGAGCGGAGCGAGAGTGCGGGGGGGCGCACTGCGGAGGTGAGGCACGAACCGGAGCAACCCGCAAGCTGATGCCGGTCCGTAGGCCGCTAGGAAAAGGATCTGACCGGAGGGAAGCTGGGATCTGCGCCCGGATCACGGTGGGGACGCTTCACGGAGTTGACTTCCGAAACCGGGACGAAAAGAAAGAACGAACGGATAGCGCAGGCGTGGGGGTGGACCCAAAACAAATCACCGCAGGTGCACGGTTGGGCCCACGCCACCCCCACGCCGGAGCGGATGCCAGCCCGAGGCCTTGGGTGGAAGGATCGGAGAGAGCTTGCGAACGCAGGGACTGGAACCCATGGCCGGCCGGGCGCGGCTGACCCGATAGGGACAGGGGAGCGCACGGCGGGCGGGTCTGCACGGCGAAGTGGAGCGGCGGCGACTCAGGGACGATCTGCCGAAGAATGAGGCGGTGAGGAGCTGAACGCCGACTAGCGGAACGCCCCCGAACCACCTGCGCGCGAGCGGACGGCGCGACATCTGCAACAGCGAGCTTGCGAGCCAGCAGATGGCGTGACGCGAGCGGGGTTTGCTCTGGCGGTTGGTTTTGCCCGATTACCCGATAGGACTACCGCGTCGACCTGCCCATCCAAAATTTGACGAGCAGCGCGAGGATTCCCAACAATGCGATCACCCCACCCAGAACGAGATAGTTTGAATCCGATAAAGATTCGCTGTCCGCCTTCCCCATCGGAATTCCCTCTGTTTTCCGGTCGCCGTTCCGGGCATCCTGCGAATCGTTCTTTTCTGCTCGATTCTTTTCTCTCCGATTTCCAACTGAAAGAAGCTTTCTCCATTTCATTTCGAATTCGGAACCTCGTTCAAGCCGACCCTCCTCTATGAGTCTATCAAGCACAGCCGTCTCATCATGTTTCGACTGGGCGATGAGGCTGAATATCCCGTAACCCTCTACATCCTCCTGAATCCTCAGTGACATATCGCCTTGTTTCATTGCTTCATGAAACAGGCAGCGTTTAGCGACCTCTACTTGATAGTCAGTGCCGACTATTCCCGCGAGGAACGGAAGCTGAATTAGCGTATCAAACGTGTGACCAGGTAGCTTAAGAATCTTTTCTAACATCACACGCACTTCATCCGGGCGATTTTTTAGTTCATCACGAGCAAGTCTGCTAGAAATCGATGTCGATCCTGACGGAATAAAATCAAAAAGCTCTTCAGTGGTGTATTTAGAAAAATCTTTGCTTCTCCAATAAATCTCCTGCTTTTTGAGTTTTTCGCGAACGGACTCCATCAGTTCTCGTTCTTCTAGACTATTCCCCGATTGGTTGGGAGAGTCTGTAGGTTTTTGATCAGCCCAAATGCTGAACGCATAGAAATATAGACCCAAAATAAGTATATGTAATTTGCACATTTTATGCCGTGTTTATGGAGGATTGGTTAGCATCGAGTGCTGATACATTCTTGACTGTTGAGACTCGTTGAATCTTTTTCTAGAAAGCACGCCTACATTACTACGTGGTGTGGAATTCATCAGATTAAAGTATGGTTCATTGTGGTCATCTCTATCAGCATCGTCGGTCTTATATGCAAGAAGATGCCCCAGCTCATGAGCCGGAGTGTCACCAGCAAGTTGTCCTGCGGCAAAATTCACAAAAGCCTTGTCGAAGTATTTGTTATCTATTTCACCAGATTCGTATTCGAGTTGTGCAGGGGTTAGGGCAATGCCTTTGGAGGTGCCATAAGCACTGGTTAGAAAATAAATGTTTATGCCAGATGCATCTGTCTGATCGATAAACGACTTGTATTCATCGGTCATCGGACCTACGAGATGCCCATCTACTAGTCTATCGCCGGAAAAAAGGCGTAAAATGCCATCGCCTCTATCTGGGTTTAAGACAGGCCATTCCTTGTTAATAATATTCACATTTACTTTGATTCCCACCTGGGCATATCTTTCATTGGCAATTTTTGCAGATCGTTCGATTTCAGTAAGATCATGAACATTCGCCACATTCATGCGGATGAAGTCAACAGGCAAAACTTTTCTCACAGGCACCGGAATCTTCATGTTCACAGTATGCTCAGTGCCATTGATGATGAGCGATTTGATCACGAGGTTACCTCCCAGCTGGACCTTGTGGGTTCGGTCGTCATCCTGGTCGTCGGCACCGGCTCCTGATCCGGCGTAGTCATCGTCCTCGTCATCGGATACAAGTATCATCGAATCAGTGATACTGTCGGAACCGCTCGCAGTGAGTTCGATCCGCGTTGCATCATCGTTGTAGGAAGCATCCGGGCAATCCTCCGTCGCCACCTTGACCGCTTCGATTCCCATACTCGCCCCGCCCGGAATGCGGACATAAAACCGATCTTTGTCCCAGCCGATGAAGTCATCTTTCACCGATCCATTGGTGCCGGTTCCTTCAAAGGCATCTTCCCATTTTGCAACTTTGAGTTCAGTTGCACCTACGAATTCACCATCGATCTGATTACCTCCCGAATCGAGTTTGGGAATTATTACCTCCACCGGGAGGAGGTTTATTTGCGGGTGGGGGCGCGGAGATGGGCGGCGGTGCCTTGGTTGGTGGCGCGGCCGTTTTCTTGTTCTGGGTTTGTCTAGGACTTGAACCACGGCCCGGAGAGTAACGGCTGGGG
>JBEGOB010000508.1:0-3122 GCA_041182265.1 Verrucomicrobiota bacterium
CTGCAAACGGAAGCCGGCCTCTTTGCCCGCATGAGCCAACGCAGCTTCCACGTAACGTCTCCGATTTGAGAACGATCCCTCCGACCAATTGATCTGCCATGACGGGGCTATAATGATCACATCCGGAATTTCCTTCCAGATCGCCCAAGGGAAGTAAAGCAGGTTGCCTCCATATCCGTGAAGTAACAACAGAACCGGGGTGGAAGAGTCTGCACCACTCGGCACATGGAGAAAGTAGTGTCCCTTTTCCGGTTCCGGAGACATGCAAAACGGAACCGCCGAACCTGTCAGCATGAACGAGGGACTAAAAGTCATCGAGGCATAAGCTTGTGCGAGCATTGCTCCCAGACCTGATTCGCCAGGCTCAAGCTTTCCTGCGGCTCCCAACACCGTGCATAGGCCAGCCAGAAGGGTGCCCTCAAGCGTCGGATGGCAACAAGCTGCGGAACCGGCTTTGCATAGGAAATCTCCAAGGTTGACAGGGAGTTGCGCGGCCGGCGGACTCGTGGGTGATGGAAAGTGGATGCTTTTCATGCTCGCTTCAGTTAAAGCAGCATCTTGACCGCAGCCGGCACTTTGAAGCACTTCTTTTCCGGCGGCAGGTAGTCGCTGATGAGTTGGTTGATCCACTCGCGGGAGGTCTTAATTTCTCCCAGCTCGATGAATGTCTCGCTGGCTTCGGTACTGAGCTGGTAGCTCGCGACGTCGATTTGCAGCGGGGCCGGTTCGCCCTTGAGTTCGAGTTCGACGCGGATGGATTTGGCGGTGGAGTCGATCTGGATGGTGGTCATGTGTCCGAAGCGTTTTTGGGTCTGGTTGAACCACAGCTTGACCGCCACCTCGAGGGTGAAGTCCTTGGCCGGGTTGAGGAAGGAGAAGAGCGACATAGCGCGCTGGCATTCCAGTCCTCGCAGCTCCCCGCATCAAGGTGATTCCTGTTGGGATTATGTTTTTTCATTCCTGTCCGGATAAGCATCTGATGGAATGGGGCGACAAGACATCCATGAGCCCGCCCAACTTTAATTCCCGCGACGCCCGCGAGCGCCTTGTCGAGGCACTCCAACTCGACTTGATCGGTCCGGAGAACGACCACGTTTGTGCCAACGAGTTGCTGCCGGATTCCCCCTATAAATGGTATTTAACCGGCTATCTGGTGCCGACGGATGCGCCGGAGTCGCAGCGATTTGACCCGGGGTCCATGGATGACATCGACCAAGCGGCGGGGTCTGTAGGTGCGGACGATGATCAACCCGTGGATCGGTCGGCAGGCGGAAAGTCGTTTATGCCATCGTCAATTGGTATGAGTGTGTTGGTGGGTCCGACAGCGAAGAAAATAACGCTGCGTGCCCAGTGGGGTGACTACCATTGGGAGAGCGATGAAACCGAGGATTCTGATGCTCCTGATCCGGACGCCGACGCTGTGGAACCTGTGGAGGATGAAGCGGACGACGCCTGCAGTTCGATGGTGAAGGAGGTGACGCCAGAATACGGCGGGAAGCGCGTCGCGGCACTCAAGGGTTACCGCCGTGAGCCGAGGGACGAATCGATCGATTTTGATCTGGAGAGGATGGAACCAGGCATGCCACTCAGTCGGGAGATTCCAAATGGCCGCGGACTGACGGTTTCCCTGTTGTTGAATCCCTTGCGTGACAGTCTTGCCTTGGGGCTGCCCGCCGGATCGTGCGCGGTCTCGGCTTTCTTGGTAAACTACCGGAAGCCGGACGAGAACTTCGTTTACCGCAGTTGCGCGTTTCAAGCGGTTCTGGAACTTGCCTGCGATTCGCAACTTTTGCCGCAGCCCGATTTGCGGGGTCTGGGAAATACAGGAAATCAGGACTGGGATGAGCGACTCGCGGATCTGCAGTATCGCGGGATTCACGAGTATTCGTCAGGTCACGGCGTGGCCACAAGGACTCCGTGCGAGGGAGAACTCTGCGACAGGGCCCGGACCACTTGGATGCCGTCCCACGAAGTCGAGCGCGTAGCAGCTTCTAAGATTTCTGGCGTGGAGTTCAGCATGAGGGTCTTGGGAGAGATGGATAGTCCGGCGGCGGTCAACGCTGCGTTGATTCCTCTGGTCACGGCTTACCGTGAATGGATTCTTGCTCAGAAGACTGGGCTTAATGGATTGAATAAGGATCGCCAGGACGCGGCTGAGACTGCGCTTGGGGATGCTGCTGCTGCTGCCGACCGGATGGAGCGCGGCATCGCGGCGGTGTGCGGAGACGCCAAGGCGTTCGCTGCATTCCGCTTTGCAAACCGTGCGATGGCGCGCTCGGCCAGCAAGCGGATGGGGATTCCAGATCCGGCATGGCGTCCTTTCCAGTTGGCATTCGTGCTGCTGAATCTTCCCGGCTTGATCGATAATGCATCACCGGACCGTGAGGTGGTGGATCTGTTGTTCTTCCCGACCGGAGGAGGCAAGACCGAAGCCTATCTGGGGCTCGCCGCGTTTACCCTCGTCCTGCGTCGGTTGCGTCACGAAGGACCGATGCAAGGTGGGCTTTCGGTGCTGATGCGTTACACACTGCGGTTGCTGACATTGGATCAATTGGGCCGGGCTTCTGGAGTGGTCTGTGCATTGGAACTGGAGCGGGAGATTCATCCTGAACTTGGCAAAATTCCCTTTGAAATCGGATTGTGGGTCGGGTCCGCTGCGACGCCGAATAGGATGGGTGGCAAGGCTTACAAAGGTGGAGGGCGTCAATACACCGCCTATTTCAAACTGAATCAATTCCGTCAGGACTCAGGCAAACCTTCGCCGATTCCCTTGGAAAATTGTCCATGGTGCGGTGTGAAATTCGGACGCAATTCATTCAAGCTGACGCCGAACGAATCGGAGCCAGACAATCTGGTGATTCGTTGTGAAGACCGACTGTGTGATTTCTCGGGTCAAAAGCGCAACCTGCCGATCCTTTCTGTGGATGAACCGATTTATCGCCGCCTGCCCGCATTCCTCATCGCGACCGTGGACAAGTTTGCAGCGCTGCCATGGGAGGGACGCGCCGGTGCATTATTAGGTCACGTGGATCGGCACGATGCCAGTGGATACTACGGCGCGATGGATACCGATCTAGGGACACCCTTCGGCGGTCCGCTGCCAGGTCCAGACCTGATCATCC
>JBEGOB010000509.1:0-6269 GCA_041182265.1 Verrucomicrobiota bacterium
TTAGGCCGGAATACAAATGGGCGCTGCCTATTTTCGTGCTGGCCACCAGATCGATATCCAGTGTGTTGACCCCCGCAGTCGTGGTCTGCCAAGCGGAGCCGACGTGGGAGCGTCCATCCACTGCATTCAGCGGGAAATTGCCGGTCGTATGGGAACTGGCAACTACAGGTCGCTGATAGGCGAGATTGACGGTTAGGTCGGTGCCAAGCGGATAGCCGCCGGGGCCGTTGGGAGGGTAAAGGGCAAATTCGCGAAGACGGATCGGGGCGTCGAGAGCGATCAGTCGGAACGAGGTCGCAGTGATCGGATTGGTGAACACGAGGTTCCGCTCGACATGGGTGTTTCCTGTGATTCCTGCTCCGGCGATAGGCGTCCAAGTGCTGCCGTTTAAATATTGAATACTGAATTGGGCGAGGGGCAAGGTGTCATCGATCCCGCTAAAAACCTGTGCGCTACCGACTTCCACAGGGAATGGGAAATCAATCCGGGCTGTGTTATATGCCCAGTTTTCGCTTTGCCAGCGGTTGTCATTTCCCGTCACACCGTCGGTCACGTAGGAGGCGAGGCGTAGGCCTGCAACGGAGCCTGCGGTGACGGTTTGGAATTTCGCCAGGTTGAAGCGCTGCGGATTGATCAAAGGTGCGGTCACCCCGGCGACGCTGAGTTGCGGCTCGTAGGAGGTGGCGCTGCCGGACTTGAGCTTCAGTGATCCTGTATTTAGTGTGTTAGATGGAGCGATTTGGATGCGGAAGCGCGTGCCGGTAATCGTCAGGTCTGCGGTCAGGGGAGTGTCAAATCGAAAAACATATTCTCCGCCGCCACTGAATTGATAGGTTCCTGTTGCTGTGCCGATGACCACATCGTCGCCGCCGTTGAGTAACTCGTCCGCGCCGAGATAGGTGAAGGTTACCGCTACAGAAGTTGCGTCGTTCGCCGTAGCGCTGGTGTGTGCTGCGAAGCCCAGGCCCGTGAGGATGACTCTCGTCGGCCCTTGGTTGCGGGTGAGAGGACCGCTGAAATTACGGTTATAGGCTGGGGCGCTTGGCTGGTGAATATCCGCATCGGCCCCGCCACCGGTGACGTCGTCGATGAAAAAGGTGGGACCGAGAGCTGACGTGATATTTCCCGCTTGAAGGGTCGCGGCTCGGAGAGTGGCAGGCGCTGCGAGCGCGAGCAACGAGGCTGCCAGAGCCATCGGCAAGTGGCGAGGTGCAAGATGGCTCGGTGGGGTGAAAGTCAGCATTGGTGAAAATAATTCGTTAAGGGCGCTGTCTTTAAAACGGGTTTTCAAAAAATGGGTGATGCAAACTCGGGAGACTTCGTCATCTGCTGCCAACGGGGGGAGATGCGTTGGCAGCGAGAGCGCCTATGTAGCGGGTTGGCTAAAGATTCGCTCTGGAATGGGTGGGGAAAGCATCTCGATGTGGCCATCGAGAAAGCAGCCAATCGCTTTTCGACTGGGTAGATAATAGATCGTCCTGCCTCCTGTGCCAGGCAAGGGCAGCGGTGTGTAGCTGCTGCCATGAGTGTGGTCGATGAAGTAACGCCCATAGGTGCAATAGAGAATGCGGGATGGATCGCCGATGGAAGAAATCAGTCGTGATGCTTGCCCCCAAGGTGCTCTGATTGCGTTGTTAAAGCCTAGCGGAATGCTGAGGCCCGAGCCATCGCCATAGGCTTTGACACCATTGAATGGTGTGCCGGTCATGCTGCTCACGTCAGATGTGGCGAACAAGCCGTTGAGTCCTGACTTGATTTCTCGGCCAATGGTTTTTTGATCTTTTGACTGAATTCCAGTGAAAAGGTAGGGTTGCATTCTGCCCCAGAAAGAATTGCTCACCCAGCCTTTTCCGCCTCCTTCGTAAGGAGCCTCGCCGGGGTCACGCACGGCATTGATGGCTCCGAAATTCTCGGCGGCGTATGCGACTTGCGCAATCCCGACCTGGCGCAGTGAATTGATCGAATTGACCTGCTGCGCGCTATTGCGGACCCTCCCAGTGACCGCAAAAACTAGAGCGGCTAGGACGACGATAATGGTGATGGTGACTAGCAACTCGACGAGAGTGAACCCATGGCGCAGGCGACCTGGCGGAAGGGGAATGTGGGTTTTGTGAGTATTCATTCAATTTTGATTCTGGGTCTATTGTGCCATTTAGCCATGGTCATCTTCCCTAGCTTGTAAGCGCCAATGATTAAATGGACACTGGGTGAGCTTGGCAAGTGGCCTTTGGGTTGTCACCCCTTCTAGCTTGCACGGTTTGCGCAATGTCTTACACCTTTCGAACATTTTAGGCTTGGCGATTTTGGCACGGGTGACTTTCCTCAATCGGATTCCGAGCACGGTCCGCAGGAGATTGTGTGATACGGCAGGGATGATGAGTTCGAGGAATGGCAGGAAAATCCTTCAGCGCAAGAGCGAGTCAGAAGCCCGTCCATCAATCGGCAAGGACGGCCACGTGCGCCAATGATGCCGGGGGGGCACCATCCGGGTTGGAAAGTTCCGCAAAGTTCTCGCTTCAAATCAGGGTTTAGAGGGGGCTTCCGAGGATTTTACCACAAGAGAAAGCCGCAAGAGGTGTCGGATCTGATGCGGAATTTCTATCAAACTGGAGGGGCGTGTCTTGGAAGATGTGGAAGTGAGGGTGTTTCTTGAAAAAAACGCATATTGCAATCACTCATTTCGTGATGAGGACCAATGGTTGTCACTCATGGCAAGTTCGCCGGAGTTGGAAGAGCCTATTTTCGTCTATGCCAACCGAAATGATCCTGAATTGCTGACGCTTTTGAAAAATCCGCCAAATGGCCCGGGACGCTACACGGTCACAATCCGATCCTTGAATAACAGCCATCTGAAAAGTCAGTTCGTCATTTCAAAATTCATTTGCGAGAGGTGGGTGAAGCCTTGAATGATGGCGGATGTCCCGCCTCAATCCACCGATCGCCAGTGAATGCGGGGCCGTTGCGATAGCACTTTCAGTGCGAGAAGGGTCGCTGAACACCGGGTTGAAAAAGTCGAATTCAAAAATTGATTTTCGAGGCAGAATCAGGAAAGAAACAGTCGAAATTGATCTGATGATTGAACAGGCGTCATTAAGTTTTAGAGAGGTTTATTGTGCCAGTCGCAGGATGGATGATCGATTTCACGATGCTGAAACCAAGCTCGCAAGAAGAGGCTGCAAGGTGTCACAAAGAGTTTAGTGGTAAGTGCTCTCGGTTGAAATTATTGACACCGTTTTTCCAACATCATGCGGATTGACCTCTGTATGGTGACCTTTAGAAAAGGTCGTGGAAGATCTGGGCGAGGTCTCTGGAATTTCAATACCGATCAGAAGGGTCAG
Source organism: Verrucomicrobiota bacterium (assembly GCA_041182265.1). Taxonomy (GTDB): domain Bacteria; phylum Verrucomicrobiota; class Verrucomicrobiia; order Verrucomicrobiales; family Akkermansiaceae; genus Luteolibacter. Next base: position 3,339 of record JBEGOB010000509.1, read on the forward strand.
TTCGCTCAGGCGAATTGGGCGGATTGGAATATTTGCTCACGGGACACGTCATGCTAAAAATCCTACCCGGGATTCTTTGATTTTTCATCATTCGATATGAGTTGGATTCGGGTATTTTGAAAGCCGCATGATTCCGCTGTCGCGCCGGAGTTTGAACGGGCTCACGATTTGAACTTTGATTCTTTAGCGATGATTTTCTCTCAATCCGGCTCATCTTCGCCATGCTCTTTTAATTGATTCGCTCGGAGATTGGACGTCCAGGGTCGTCTCGTGAGTCCTACAATCCCACTTAAATTTGGGAACACTGTGAAATTTCGGAGCGGAATTAATTTTGTAATTAGCAATTAACAGTAGCTTGTGGATAAATTTACGGACTAACAATATAATATCGTTCGATCTATATCCATTCATTTTAATTAAAACTTGATGATGCTATGCTGATAACGCTAGTCTTCTGTCCAATGACCTTTTTGTCAATATACTGCAAATTTTTCACATCTTTAAATTCTACAGAGCCAGCATTTGTTCATAAGTCGTAAGCCCCCGAGCGTCCGCCGTTGGAAAAACCTCGGTCACCGCTAACACCCAGCCAGGATCCCGGCATGTCACGCACACGCCACACCAATGAAGAGAAGGCCCGAATCGTCCGGGAATTTGAGAATCATGAGGGCACCACGGTGGATTACTGCCGCCAACGCGGGATTTCCTGTCAGACGTTCACGAACTGGCGACGGCTCGCCAAAACCTCCCACGCAAGCATGGATGAGCTACCCGCATTCCTCGAGTTCGAACTCGGAGCCCCACGCCAGCGGCCCGCACCCGCCGGCCCGCTCGTCGAACTCGAACTCGGCGGCGGAATCATCCTGCGCATCAACCCGGCTCACACCGCCCGCCCATGATCCTCACCCACAGCGTCAAGGTCTGCCTGGCCACCCGCCCCTGCGACCTGCGGAAAAGCTTCGACACCCTCAGCGTCGTCGTGCGCGACGAACTGCGTGAAGACCCGCTCTCGCGAAAAGTATTCGTCTTCCTCAACCGCCAGTGCGACCGCGTCAAACTCCTCTACTGGGATGGAACTGGAATTTGGATTTTGGCAAAACGTCTCGAGCGCGGCCGATTCTGCCGCCCGCGCGCCCTCACCGACGGCGAGTGCAAAATCGCATTGAAACCCGAAGCCCTCGAAATGCTACTCAGCGGAATCGACCTCAAGCATGGCATGCAGCGAGCCTGGTACGAACTGCCGGATTGACAGTATATAAAATCACATAAAATCACATTTTACGCTTGGATAGCATATAGAGCAAATCTATATCTATCCCCGCTTTGACGAACGAGGAACTTCAACAGCAAAACCAGGAGTTAAAGGATCAGATTTTGATCCTCACCCAACAGCTTGACTGGCTCAAGCGGCAGCTCTTTGGTCGCAAGAGCGAACAACTCAATCACCCCGACCTCTTCGCCGATCAGCAGACGGAAAAGCCCGACTCCTCCGGCGACGCGGCCGCACCGGAGGAGGGAGTCCAAAGCACCGCCGCCGCAAAGACTGAAAAGCGCACCCGCAGCATCCGCAAGGACCGCCTTCCCGAAAACCTACCCGTCAGGACCGAAGAGATCATTCCCGAAATCGTCCAGGCCAATCCCGACGCCTGGAGAAACTGCGGCTTCGAGGAAAAGACCCAGCTCGAAAAAGAGCCCGCCTACTTCTATCTGCGCCGCATCCTGCGCATGAAATTCGTCCCGGTCGAAAACCCGTTCAGCCCGCCCGTCATCGAGCCCGCCAAACCCACCATCATCGAAGGCGGCTTCTGGGGCCCGGGACTGCTCGCCGAAATCCTCTCCAACAAATATCTCTATCATCTCCCGTTCGACCGCCAGCAAGTGCTCAACAAGCAGCGTTACGGCGTCGACCTCAGCCCCAACACCATGGGCGACGCCGCCGCCAAAATCTCCGACCAATGCGGCCTGCTTGTCGGACTCATGAAACAGCGCATGCTCGAAGGCGGATATGTCCGGGCGGATGAAACCTTCATCCGCTATCTTGACAAACTCATCCCGGGCGGAAGTTCCAACGGCTACTTCTGGGTTTACCGCGGCCTCACCGGTGACGTTATTTTCGACTGGCAGACCAGCCGCGAGCACCGGCACGCGAGCGAGTGGCTTGGACCCGACTATGAAGGCTTCCTTCAGAGCGATGGCTACCAAGCCTATGAAAACTACTGTCGCGCCCAGCGATTGCGAGGCAAAAAAGTCACCCGCGCCGCCTGTCTCGCCCACATCCGGCGCAAGTTTGAAAGCGCCCGCGCCGAGCGACCGGAAGTGATCGACTGGATCCTACGCATCATCGCGCGACTATACATGTTAGAATCGCCGATGCGCGAATACAAAGCGGACGCCGCAACGCGGATGCGCGTCCGGCAGAACCGCAGCCGCCCGCTCATTGCATTGTTAGGCAAAGCATTCAAACGCCTCATCAACACCCGCATCCGGCCCAAGAGCGGATTGGGCCAAGCGCTTCAATACGCCCTCGGGCAATGGCCCGCCATGCAGAGCTTCCTTGAAGACGGCCGCGTCGAGATCGACAACAACGACACCGAGAACGACATCCGGCCCAGTGCTGTTGGAAAAAAGAACTGGCTGTTCGTCGGCAGCCCCGAAGCCGGAAAACGCTCGGCGGTCATGTATACCCTGCTCATCAGCGCCCGCAATCATGGCGTCGATCCGCAAGCCTACCTCGAGGATGTCATCGAGCGTCTGCCCGTGACCCGTCCGTGCGATCTCGACACCCTGCTGCCGGCCAACTGGGCCGCCGCGAACCGCGCCGCCCACCCTGCGATCAAGTCGGGCGACTCGAAAGCCGCCTGAAACCGGCCATCCTCGCCATCCCGCTCAGCAAATCGAGCGCATTCAAACGGCGGACGCTCGGGGGCTTAC
>JBEGOB010000510.1:0-20455 GCA_041182265.1 Verrucomicrobiota bacterium
TCGTCGGGAAGGCGGGCGGGGCGACGGTGCATGAGGCGATCGCCGCGCGCTGCCCCATGCTCATTCATCACCTCGTGCCGGGGCAGGAGGAGGGAAATTTAGCCTTGTTGGAAAAAATCGGCGGGGGACGACTCGCCTGCACTCCGCGTGAGTTGCAGCAAAATGTGATTTCCCTGCTGGCCGACGATGCCGTCCGCTGGCGTGCGATGAAAGACGCCCTCATGCGCCACGACCGGAACGCCGGAGCGCTCGCCGCCGCGCGTTTTATCCTTGATTCATCTTCGCCACAAAGGCCTGAAACCGATCCTCTCTCATCATCATCACCCTCCATTCTTCACCCATGACTTTTCTTTTCGATATAGGCCGCGTCTTACTCGACTTCGACTTTGAGACCTCCTTGGCGCGCTTGTTGCCCGCTGGAATCGAAGATCCCGCGTCACGATTGGCGCGCTTGCTGGACCGCAAAGATGAGTTCGAGACCGGCGCGATTCCACCCGACGCCTACGTCGCATGGGCCTTGGAAGTCCTTGGCTGCGAGGCGACTCCGCAAGAATTTCAAAATGCATGGCAGCAGATTTTCACTCCCAACGAGCCGATGTGGGCCTGTGTCCGGAAACTTGCCGCAGACGGACACCGCTTGATTCTATTCTCGAACACCAACGCGATTCATTGCCCGTGGATTTTCGAAACCTATCCCGAGTTTTCACTTTTTCACGCCGGTGTTCTCTCGTTTGAGACACGCTCGATCAAACCTCACCCTGAAATTTACCACCACGCCATCGCCGCCCATGATCTTGATCCGGCGTCCACCCTTTACATTGACGATCTTCCTCAGAATATCGCGACTGGTCAGGCGCTTGGCTTCCGCAGTTGGCAGTATGATATGGCGGATCACTCTGCGTTTGAATCTTGGCTCGCATCTCACCTGAATTCTAAAATCTGAAATTTTCCTCATGTCGATTCTTACCATTGCCGGCCGTTCCTTCCATTCCCGCCTGTTTCTGGGCACCGGGAAATTTCCCTCCAACGAGTCGATGCGCGATGCTTTGACAGCCAGCGGCACGCAGATTGTGACCGTGGCTCTCCGGCGCGCGGACTTGAGCGGTGGCCGTGACCCCTACGCGAATATTTTGGAGTTCATCGACTCCGAGAAATACTTGCTGCTGCCAAACACGAGCGGCGCGATGAATGCTGAGGAAGCGGTCAGGCTGGCGCGCCTCGCCCACGCAGCCGGCCTGCCAAAGTGGGTGAAATTGGAAATCCACCCCGACCCGACCTATCTGCTGCCCGACCCGATCGAGACCTTGAAGGCAGCGGAAATTCTGGTGAAAGAAGGGTTCACCGTGCTGCCTTACATCAATGCGGATCCCGTTTTGGCCAAGCGCTTGCAAGAAGTGGGCACGGCGACCGTCATGCCGCTGGGCGCGCCGATCGGCTCGAACCGCGGCATCGTCACCCGTGATCAGATCCGGATCATCATTGAGCAAGCCATCGTCCCCGTCATCGTCGATGCCGGGATCGGCGCGCCAAGCCATGCTGCGGAGGCGATGGAACTCGGTGCCGACGCGGTGCTGGTGAACACGGCCATCGCCATCGCCAGCGATCCAATCCGGATGGCGGCGGCCTTCAAAATGGCCGTCGAAGCAGGGCGCGAAGCGTATGAACTCGGGTTGCCTGAGCCAAGCCAGCACGCCCACGCCACAAGCCCGCTGACGGGATTTCTAGGTTGAAACTGCGCGGTGGGCGCGCCTCAGAGGCCTGCTTCGGCGAGGCGCTCGTCCATCTCGGTCTTTTGGAGTTCGTTGGTGAATTCGTAGAGGTCGCCAGCGACGATTCCCGTCAGATTGTGCGACGTGTGGCCGATGCGGTGGTCCGTGACGCGGGATTGGGGGAAATTGTAGGTGCGGATTTTCTCCGAGCGGTCCCCGGAGCCGATCAGCGAGCGGCGGTGTGTCGAGTAGGCCTCCTGCTGTTCGCGGAGTTTTTGTTCGTAAAGCTTTGAACGGAGGATTTGCAGCGCCATTTCCTTATTCTTGATTTGCGAGCGCCCGTCTTCGCAGCGGACATACAGCCCAGTCGGTAAATGGAAAATCTGCACGGCGGACTCGGTCCGGTTGACGTGCTGGCCACCTGCGCCGCCGGCACGACAGACTTCGATCCGGAGGTCTTCTTGCTTGAGCTCGACGTCCACTTCTTCCGCCTCGGGCAAGACGGCGACGGTGACGGTGGAGGTGTGGACGCGTCCCTGTGTCTCCGTGGCGGGCACGCGCTGCACCCGGTGCACGCCGGATTCATACTTTAAATAGCGGAAAACTTCTTGGCCTGTGATTTTCAAAATCACCTCCTTGAAGCCGCCGACTTCGGAGGGACTGCTCTCCAAGTGCTCGCATTTCCAACCGCGCAAGTCCGCGTAGCGTTGATACATCCGCATCAATTCTGCGGCAAAAAGCGAGGCCTCGTCGCCACCCGCCCCGGCGCGGATCTCGATGAGCGCGTCGCGGTCCTCGCTCGGGTCTGAGGGCAGCAAGGCGTATTGCAACTCGCTGTTGAGACGTTGCAAATCCGCCTCCAATCCAGGAATTTCCTCGGCCGCCATGGCTGAGAACTCCGGGTCGTCCGACTTGGCAAGTTCTTGGTTGTCAGCGAGATTTCGCTTGGTCGTCGCCAGTTGATCCCACAGCGCGAGGGTCTGCTTGAGCTTGCCATGCTCACGCAAAATTTCCGTGGCACGCTTGGGGTCGGCGAAAAGATTTGGATCGCCGATGGCTTCTTCCAGTTCGGAAAAGCGTTCGCGGCGTTTGGAAATGAGTGAGGAGTAATCCACGGGCGGGAGTAGAATCAAAAAAATTGGAATTCTGAAACGAGGAAAAATGGAATCATGAAAACATCGTTCTGACGCCAAAGAAAATTATTTTTACCACAGGCTGGCATATTCGGTGCTCGTCGGATGATGACGTCAAATCAAGGCGGTTCGACTGAGATGCCATCGGGTTAATGGGTTTTCCCCTTTGGATGATCAGTCGGACCGCTTTTTTCATGCCGTATCGCTAGGTGCTTCCCGCAGAAATTGCAGCTTGTTTCAATTGTGCGTTGCGGTTCTCTGAATCCCGCCCTTGCCAAATCCCGCTGCTGCGGTCATGGGAGGTTCCTCCGTTCCTTTATTTCCCACCCATGACAGTCCAGATAGCACTCACATTGCTGGTGATCGTGATCACGCTCGTGGCGTTTATCCGCGAGTGGTCGTCGCCGGATGTCATTGCGCTTTCGATCCTCTGCCTCGTCGTAGCATTGGGCTTGGTGGACCCACGGCAAATGACGGATGTCTTTCGGAATGAGGCACCACTGACGATTGCGGCGCTGTTTGTCATCGGTGGTGCCCTAGAGCGATCCGGTGCTGTTGACCACATCGGGAAATTGCTGCGGGACCGCTTGTCGGGGAACACGCGGGTGGCGATTTTTGCCTTTTCCGCCGTGGCTGCTTTCTTCAGCGCGTGGATGAATAATACGGCGATTGTGGCAATTTTGCTGCCGGTCACGCTCGGTTTCGCCCGCTCCAAGAACATCGCCGCCTCTCGGCTGCTGATGCCGCTTTCCTACACATCGATTTTGGGTGGTTGCTGTACCTTGATTGGCACCTCGACCAATCTTTTGGTGAATGGTGCGCTGCGTGATCTTGGCGAGAAGCCGATGAGCATGTTTGAGTTGGCTCCGCTCGGCGTGCCGGTTGCGATCGCGGGGATTGCGTATTTGACGATTTTCGGGCCGAAGTTGATTCCAGCCCGCTCCTCGATCACAGGGGCTTTGGAAATCGACAGCCGCACCACGGTATTGCATCACCTGTTGATTGGCGCGAACTCGCCGATCATTGGGAAAAAACTCACGGAAACGCCGCTAGCCAGCCGTGAGTCAGGCATTCACATCATGGAAGTTCGGCGCTCGGGAGCGCGGCTCATGGACTCGCTCGGCAGCATTGTGGTCCAGAAAAACGACCGATTTCTGGTAGCGCTGCATCGGCGGCGGGGTGGGGGGGCGCAGTCGGAACGCCTGTTTGAAGAGATCGGTGCGCAAGAGCTCTCGACGGTGGACGGCATTGTTTCTGAGTTGGTGGTGCGTGACGAGTCCACCTTGGTCGGGCACACACTGGCGAATTCAGATTTCCGCCAGAGATACAATTGCGTCGTGCTGGCCCTGCATCGCAATGGCGTCAATATCACCAGCCGGATCGCAGAAGTGAGCCTGGAGGAGGGCGATACTTTGTTGGTGATCACCGCGTTGAACAACTTGAGCGCGCTGAATATCACGCGTGACTTCATTTTGACCGATACGCCAGTGGATGCGCCGGACGAGGCCAAGTCGAAAAAGCCGATGCGGCATGTGGTTCTTGCTTGGACATCGCTCGTCGGCGTCGTTCTGGTGGCGACGATTACCGACATGCTGCACCGGATTTACCCGGCGGTTCCAGCCATCCCCATTCACTACGCATCCATGGTCGGAGCGCTTGCTTTGCTGTGGTTGAAAATCGTTTCCCCACGTGAGGCATACGCCAGCATCGACTGGCAGGTCCTATTGATGCTGTATGGCTTACTTGGGCTTGGGATGGCCATGCAGAACACTGGGACGGCCGAGTGGTTGGCGCGAAATCTGGTGGATATCTCGCAGAATTTTGTGGCCCGAGAATACCTTCCGCTTGTGCTCTTGTGGCTGGTTTTTCTGCTGACTCTCTGCCTGACCGAGGTGCTTTCCAACAACGCGACCGCAGTGATGATGATCCCCATCGTCGTCAAGCTCGCGCACAACTTGGAAGTGGACAGCCGCCCCTTCGTGATGTGTGTGGCTGTTGCGGCGTCTTATGCATTCGCGCTGCCGATGGGCTATCAGACGCACATGATGATTTACGGGCCAGGCGGTTACAAATTCAGCGATTTCCTGAAGGTTGGAATCCCGCTGAACTTGATTTGCTGGATTTTGTCCTGCTTGCTCATTCCTTGGATCTGGCCGTTTTAAAATCGGCAACTCCCACGGGCTAAGCGCTTGTCACATCCACCGTCAGGTCACCGCCGAGACTCTCAATGGCGGCGATGAGTGATGCCGGCGCTGAGTTTTCCGCCATGGACACTGTGCCGTGGGCGCGGAACATCGGGTGACCGCTCATGGGCGCGCTCTCCAGTCCGGTGGTGAGCTCCTCAATGTTGCCACCGGCGGTGGCGATGGCGGCGCTCAGTTCACGGACGATTCCCGGGCGATCATTGCCGACGACATCGATTGAGATGTTGCGGCGTGGAGTGGCTTCACTTGCCTCTTCGCGCACGGCTAGAATCGTCAGGCCGGCAAGTGTAGGTGATTGAAATTCAGCGATCAATGTATCCACGTGTGCTGCCGGACACTCGATGCGGATGATGCCTGCAAACTGCCCGGCGAGGCGCGCCATGCGGCTTTCCAGCCAATTTCCGCCATGGGCGGCCACCGTGTCAGCGAGGGAGCGGACGAGGCCCGGGCGGTCCTTGCCGAGCACGGTCATGATGATGAAAGACTGCATGCCGACGAAAAAAGCAGAAGGATTTGGAAAAGCGAGAGGCAATCCCCAAGCCCCGATTTTTCGGCGGAGATGGGTCATTTTTGAGTTAGAGGCTTGTGAAACCTCTAAAACGCATTCAAAGTCATGGCCGTACCGAGTTTGGTACTCCCCCCACCATGGCCAACGATCACCCGTTCCAATTGCTGTTTGAAACTTTAGGGCGCACACCAACGGCGCACGCGCCGCTCGTCAACCAAGCGTCCTTTGAAATTCTGAGTCATGCATTGGCGGTGCCCACCGAGAAGTCAGGGCGCTGCATTCTCTTGCGTGCGCCGCGCGCTGGGTATGGCAAAACGCATTTGATTGCGCGGACGCAGCACCATTTCGCGGAGACCCACGAGTTTGTGCCGTTGCATGCGGGGCCGGATTGTCGGGTGGACGCGGCCTCCGTCACGGAAGATATTTTAAGACGCCTTGCACGGGGTTTGCCTGCCTCCGGGGGCTTATGCGTGCTGGATCTCGTGGTGCGCAGGATGCTTGCCGCTGCCTTGCAACCCTTGGTGGCGGCGGGTGAGGTGCCCTGCCAAGATCGCGAGGGCGCTCTGCTCGCTCTGCGCACTAAACCGGTGAAAACCTTTGATTTTCACCATCCCAATGCGGTGACCGCGCATTGGGCGCGGAAAAATTTCGACGTGCTTGGCCAGCGCCTGAGTCTGGAACTCGCGCAACGGAGTGGCTTGGCGCTGCGCGAAGTTTCTTTTTGGGTGGATGTCTTTTTCCGCTTTGCTGCGGCACCTCCGGAAAATGCCGGTCGGGTGCGGGCCTTGGCGGAAGCCGCACAAGCCGGGGCATCCATGGAGCGCTTGGAAGTGCTTCTCGGTCTGCTGACGCTCCAGACACGGGTGGTGCTGGTGGCGGATGATTTGGAGGGTTTTTCGACGGATGAGACGGCGGCACTCAGGCTGGCGGCTTTCCTCGCCTCGCTCCGTCACTCGGTGGACCGCTTGGATGTCATTCTCGCGCTCAATGAGGATGTGTGGAAAAGCTCGTTTGTCCCTCGTCTCAGCGGTGGCCTGCTGGATCGCTTGTCCGAGGTGGTCATTGATTTGGAGCCACTTTCTGAGTTGGAGAGGGTTGCGCTGTTGGATTCCCGGGTTCCCGGCCTTGGGGCGAGGGTTCTTGAGCGAGTGGAATTAGGCGCTGATGGGGATCACGCGCGCGGCTTAATCCGCTCGGCCGGGATTGCGTGGCTGAGGGCGCTTGCCATGGATGTCAGTTCGGCTCCGACTCCGCCGCCACAGCGCGCAGTTGCACCGGCGGCGGTGGCACCTGTTTTTTCTTCTCCAATTCTTGAAATCCCGGCGTTTTCTCAGGAATCTTCGTTGAATGGCCAGCACCAGGAGGCTGCGGTGCCCGTGCCCGTGCCGGCTTCACTGCCACCGCAGGTCGCCGTGGCGCAACCTATGATGGACTGGCCAGAAGTGACTTACACAGGAAACAACGGCGCGTCGCACACGCAGCTTGCTGTCCCGACCCTAGCGCCAGTGGCTGCGACTTCGTTCGCGTTTACGGCAGCGGCGGTGCAGGAGGCTCCCGTGCCCGCTATGCTTGCTTCGGCCAACGGAAACTTGCAGGATTTCGCGCAGCAAAGCTTTGAAACTCCAGCAATAGCCGACTTTACTGAAGCAGATCCAGCGTCGCCACCCGAAGCTCCTTCCAAGGGCTTACTTGGCATCGATGATTTGTTGCGCCAGTTCCGCGAGCGTTACGGTCGGTGATGCTTGTGAAAAATTTCACAAACCCCTTGCGAAATTGCCCGCTTTGGGCGTTTCTTTCGGCGGCAAAATAGGCATGAGCATCACTACCCAAGAATTCGAGGCACCCGACACCAACGCCCGCGCCGCCCGTGCTGCGGATAGCTATCACGCGGAGACTGACGATCTCGTCGGCGAGCGCATGGTGTTGAACATGGGGCCATCCCATCCGGCGACTCACGGCGTGCTGCGCCTGATCCTCGAGTTGAACGGGGAAATCATCCACTCGGCGGATCCCGATGTGGGATTCCTCCACCGCGGTGATGAGAAAATCGCCGAGAACATGCACTACAACCAGTTCGTGCCTTACACGGACCGCTTGGATTACCTTGCGCCTTTAGCGAACAACGTGGCTTACGCCTGTGCGGTGGAAAAGCTGATGGGTTGGACGCTCCCGCCACGCGGGCAGGCGCTGCGTGTGCTTTGCTGTGAGTTGGCTCGCATCTCATCCCACATGCTCGGCGTCGGCGTCTGCGCGATGGACGTCGGGGCAATGACGGTTTTCCTCTACACTTTCACCGAGCGGGAGAAAATCTACAACATGTGCGAGCAACTCACCGGCGCTCGTTTCACCACGTCTTACACGCGCGTCGGAGGTCAACTCCGCGACATGCCTCCGGGCTTCGAGGCGACGGTTCGCCAGTTTCTCGACGAGTGCCTCGTGGCCATCGGGGAAATCTCGAAATTGCTCGATAAGAACAAAATCTTCCTCGATCGGATGATCGATGTCGGCGTGATCACCCGGGACTCCGCCATTTCGTGGGGGATGACAGGTCCGAATCTTCGCGCATCTGGCGTCGCCCGTGACCTTCGCAAAGACAGTCCTTACCTCGGCTATGAGAATTATCAATTCGACGTGCCGATCACGGACGACGGGGATTGCTACTCTCGCTATCAAGTGCGGATGGAGGAGATGCGGCAATCCATCAAAATTTGCCGTCAAGTTCTCGACACCATGCCATCTGGACCCGTGAATTTGGCGGATTCCAAAAGCATGCTGCCCGCCAAAGAGCGCGTGATGATGTCAATGGAGGAGTTGATCCACCATTTCATCGTTTCAACCCAAGGGATCGACGCACCCGCCGGCGAAGTTTATTTCGCTGCGGAAAATCCGAAGGGAGAACTCGGCTTTTTCATTCACTCGAAGGGTGGTGGAGTGCCGTATCGCTTGAAAATCCGCAGCCCCTCGTTTTGCAATCTTTCGATCACGTCCAAGCTGCTGCCAGGGCACATGGTTTCGGACATTCCGGCCATTCTTGGCTCCTTGGATTTTGTCATGGGCGAGTGCGATCGCTAATGTTAATCCATCGGCGCATGAAAAATTCACTCCATCTCTTGATCAGTGGCTTGCTCACCCTTTCCGCGACTGCGGAGTTCCGCTCATGGACGCGCGCGGATGGGAAGACTGCCGAACTTGACTTGATTTCCGTCTCCGAAGTCGGTGGCGTGAAGACCGGCCAGTTCAAAATGCGCAATGGCAAGACGGTCCCCTTGGCAGCGAGCAGCTTGGTCGCGGCGGACGCGGCGCTTCTCAACGATTGGAAAGCACCATCCGCAGACGCTGCGACCGCACCGACCGCCGGAGTCGCCAGCGTGTTTGACGAGATTCTCGATGGGAATCTCGTCCGCCTCTCCGGGAAATCGCTCAAGTCCTGCAAGGATGCCACCAAGCCGGAAAAATACTATTTATTCTACTACACCGCCTCGTGGTGCGGTCCGTGTCAGAAATTTACTCCGTCTCTCGTCGAGTTTTACGAGAAACACAAGGATGCCAGCTTCGAGCTCATCTTGGTAAGCAGCGACAGTGACGAGGACGCCATGGAGGAGTATTCGGTCGAGAAAAAGATGCCATGGCCGCAGTTAAAATTGTCAAAAGCCGACAAGTTCAAGAAAGAGTTCAAGCATCCCGGGACCGGCATTCCGAATCTCGTCCTCACTGACCTCAAGGGTGAGTTGATCAAGGGCAGCTACGAAGGCGGCCAATATCTTGGCCCGCAAGTGGTTATGAATCATTTGCAAGGCCTCTTGAAATAAGCAGATCACGCAGTTTTCCATCTTCCAGTCAATCAATGTCCGATTCCATTCTCGCAGAAAACGTGGCGTCCCACGAGACACCCGGCAGCAAATACTATCCGCCCTTCACCGTGACTGCCGCGCTTGAGGCGGAGGCAGACGCGCGGATTTCTCATTATCCAGAGAGCAAGCGCGCGGCAACACTGCCTTTGCTCCACATTGTGCAGCATCACTTCGGCTACATCTCCGCTGCCTCCATCGACTGGGTTGCCGCGAAGCTTAGCATCGAGCCAATCAAGGTGCTGGAGGTTGTCACGTTTTACCCAGGCTTCCGTCAGTCCGCTCCCGGGAAATTCCACATTCGCGTTTGCCGGACTTTGTCCTGCGCGATGGGCGGCAGTTACGAGTTGATGGATGAGCTATGCAGGCTCACCGGCATCGACCGCTCGGCCAGTGATTCTCACCACCACCCAATAAGCGTCTCACCTTGCGGGAAATTTTCCGTGGAGTTCGCCGAGTGCCTTGCTTCATGTGGCAGCGCGCCAGTCTGCATGGTGAACGATGATTTCCACGAGGCCATCGCGCCAAGCAAGGCAGAGGGACTGCTCGCCAAATACTCGCAAGATGCGTGATTCGTCTGTTGCGCATGCGCAGCGATGACTCGTTTTCTTCACTCAAGTTACGACGCTTGGCAAAGCGTGAAAATTTTTTGGAAAGACCGGATCTGGTGGGTCAGTATGCAGTTGACCAACTTATGAAATTTTCAATCCGCGCTCTTGGTTTCTCTTGTTTTGCCGCTGTTCTCCCTGCTTCCGCTGATTCAGGGATTGGCTCAGTTTCTTACCCCGGTGGCGAAGGGCCAGGCAAAGGCAAGCACGTGGTGCTACTCGCCGGCGATGAAGAATACCGCTCGGAAGAGGCGCTGCCCATGCTCGCTAAAGTGCTCAGCGAGCGTCATGGATTCAAGTGCACCGTGCTTTTCTCCGTCGATCCTGATGGGACGATCAACCCGAACAAAGGCGACAGTCTTGGAATGCCGGAAACTCTGGATTCGGCGGATTCCATCGTGATTTCCCTGCGTTTCCGCAAATGGTCGGATGCTGCGATGAAGCATTTTGACGACGCAATTCAGCGTGGTGTGCCTATCGTCGGTTTGCGCACCAGCACTCACGCCTTCCAACTTCCCGGAGGCAGCGCCTTCAAGCAATACAACAATTTCGGCAAGGATGTGCTTGGCGAAAAGTGGGTCAGCCACTGGGGCCATCACAATGGCGAGGCAACCCGCGGCATCATCGAGGCCGCCGCCGCGAAGCATCCTTTGCTGAATGGGGTGGGGGATGTGTTTGGTGACTCGGATGTGTATGAAGCGTATCCGCCCGCAGACGCGACGATCCTGATGCGCGGCCAAGTTCTCAAAGGCATGTCGCCGACAGACCCACCAGCGGCTCGTGAAAAGCAACGCGCCACCGACAAGGGCATCCAGGATATCAACACGCCGATGATGCCGGTGGCGTGGGTGCGCGAGGTGAAAAATACTTCAGGCAAATCGAACAAAGTGATCTGCACCACGATGGGTGCCGCGACGGATTTGGCGAGTGAGGGACTGCGCCGCTTCGTGGTCAACGGCGTGTTTTGGGGCTTGGATCTTCAGGTGCCAGCCAAGGCGGACGTCACACCGATCGGTGAGTTTGTCCCGTCGAAATTTAAGTTCAACGGCTTCAAGCCTGGCGTTAAAGTAGCGGATCACGCACTTTGATTGGATCAGAGTGGACGGAAATTTTCTCGAAATTTGGCGCAATTGCTTGAAACTGGGCGATCGGTTTCAAGCAATGTCCAACCCGAGAAATAACTGTGATGTCCAATTCTGAAGCAAAACGCACCGAACATGACTCGATGGGAGACATGGAGGTCCCCGTGGACGCGCTCTACGGTGCATCCACACGCCGCGCGGTCCTGAATTTCCCAATTTCGGGGAATCCGCTGCCGCTGCCGATGATTCACGCCTACGCTTGGATCAAAAAGGCCGCAGCCCTCACCAATGCGGAGCTTGGGCTGCTTGACCAGGAAATCGCGGAAAAAATCGCCTTAGCTGCGGATGAGGTCGCCGCAGGGATGCACGACGCCCATTTTCCAGTGGATCTTTATCAAACGGGCTCGGGCACCTCATCGAACATGAATGTAAACGAGGTGATTGCCCGGCGTTGCAGTCAGTTGGTGGGCGCTGCGGAAGTGCATCCGAACGATCACGTGAACCTTGGGCAGTCTTCAAATGACACTTTTCCAACGGCCATTCACTTGGCGGCGGGATACGCCCTGAAGCGTGAATTGATCCCAAGTCTTACGAATCTTGCCATGGGCTTGGAGGCGAAGGCGCTTGAGTTTCAAGACGTTTTCAAGATCGGGCGGACGCACTTGATGGATGCAACACCGCTGCGTCTCGGACAGGAATTCGGCGGATGGGCCCGGCAAGTCCGGCTCGGGGTGGCACGCGTGGAGCGCGCAATCGACGCGCTGTTGGAACTGCCGCTTGGCGGCACGGCGGTGGGCACTGGACTGAATGCCCATCCGCAATTTGCGCAACGCACGATCTCGCATCTCATTGAAATTACGGGAATTCCATTTCGCGAAGCGGAAAACCACTTTGAGGCGCAAGCTGCCAAAGACGCCTGCGTGGAGGCGCATGGCCAACTCGCAACGCTGGCAGTCTCCCTGCACAAAATCGCCAGCGACATCCGCCTGCTTGCGTCCGGCCCGCGCTGTGGGATTGGCGAAATTCACCTGCCCGCCACGCAACCGGGGTCCTCGATCATGCCGGGAAAGGTGAATCCAGTCATCCCGGAGGCGGTGACAATGGTGGCGGCTCGCGTCGCTGGAAATCAAACGAGCATCACCTTTTGTGGCATCGGCGGATTTCTCGAGCTCAATGTTTCAATGCCCTTGATCGGCGCTTGCCTGTTGGAATCGATCGGGCTTTTGGCAAATGTCGCGCAAGTTTTCCAAGTGCGCTGCATCGCGGGAATCACTGCGGATGAAGGACGCTGCGAGGAATTGATCGAAATTTCGCTCGCGATGGTCACCGCGCTCGCTCCTCGGATCGGATACAACCGCGCAGCGGAGATCGCAGGTGAATCCGCAGCCAGTGGCCGGACAGTCCGTGAAATTTGCGAAAGTCAGCGGCTTGAGCTCGGTTTGACCCAGCAGGAATTGACGGAACTTCTGGATGTGGCGCGGATGACGGGCGCGGCATCATTGCGGTGAGCACGGCGCTTGCGATTTCCTCGAAGCATCCTATTCTATCGCGCAACGACTCACTGATATGACTGAAACAACTCCAAAAATTACGGCTTACCTCAAAACATTTTGCGGATGGAGCGAGGGCATTCGCGCGATCATGCGGAAATACGAGCTTCCTTACGAAGAGAAGGATATCATCAAAAACCCTGCTTTCCGCTGGGAAATGGAGCAGCGCAGCGGTCAATCGCTGTCGCCTTGCGTTGAGATCGACGGCAATATGCTCCCAGACATCAGCGGCGAGGAAGTCGAGAAATGGATGCTTGAAAACGGCTATTTGACGGCCAATGAAAAGGCTCCGGACGCCCCGATCAACTCAGCATGCACGGACGAGCAGCACGCGGAGATGGCGCTTGGCCGCATGCCCGCTCCCGGGAAAATTCGGTTTCTCGACTGATTTTCGGTCGATTTCCGAGTGAATGATGATTTTGCAGACAAAAATGTCCCGAACGGGGTTTTTAGCTTCTGAACGATGAACTCTCCTGCAAGCGAATGGAAACAATGGCTGGCCGAAAACGGTCCGCGTTTGCTTCTTTTCGCTCGCGGGTGGAGCAATTCCCGCGCGGATGCAGAGGATCTCGTCCAAGAGGCGATCCTCCGGATGTGGCACCACCAGGCGGACAAGGGCGGGCGGCCTCCTGATTTACCGCTGGTTTTCTCGACCATTCGTTTCTGCGGTCTCAATCATCACCGCAGCGAAACGCGCCGCCGCAAGCGCGAGGAATCAGTGATTTACCTGAACGATTTCCAAGACGTTTGGCTGGACCCCATGCTTGAGGAGGATGAGGAGGCGCTAATTTTACGAGATGCCGTCCAGAATCTCAGCCAAAAACTCCGAGAAGTGGTGGTGATGAAGTTCTGGGGCGGACTGACGTTTTTGCAGATTTCTGAAACTTTGGCCATTTCGCCAAACACCGCCGCATCGCGCTACCGCTATGCCTTGGAACAACTTGCGCACGAACTGCGTAGAATCAAGGAGGTCCGCAATGCCAGCGCATGATTCCATCGAGGCCGCCTTGGCCCGCTTGATGCCGCCAGCACTCAGCCAGGATTCTCAGTTTGAGCTCGATGCAATGATCGATGAGCTCGCGGGTGTTCCGGACTGCCAGTCGCAGGCGCGCCGTCCATGGGAGATTCCCGGGCGCTGGCTGCTCGGTGGCGGGATCGCCGCCGCTTTGGCTGGATTGTGCTGGGTGATTCCGCTGATGAATTCTCCTGAAATCTCAATTTCCGCAGCGCATGAAGCCGCTCCAAGCTGGGTCTTGGTCAGTCAGTCGGGCACGATCGAGTCGATGACGGATGAGGGCTGGCAGGAAAGTGTGGACGGCGCGGCGATGCATGCGGTCCGGCTGAATGTTGTCGAAGAAAACCGGGTGCGGGATGTGGAAACGGGCATGGTTGTCCGGATTTCCCAACCACGTGAAGAAATTCTGCTGACGCCGGTGAGTGCGTTTTAACATGAAACCCAATTTACCCACTTTTCTTTGGATCGGACTGAGCGCGCTTTGCTTGGCCGAGGCTCCGAAAGTCGAGCCCCGCCAAGTTTCACCGACTCCCCAGGCATCTCAAGCACCGCGCGCTTGGCTCGGGCTGCGCTTGTCGAAGCCGGATGAAACGGTCACCGCGCACATCCCGTCGCTCCCGCCGGGCGTCGGGTTCATCGTCAAGTCCATCGACGCAAGCGGACCTGCGGAGGTCTCGGGTCTGCGCGAAATGGATTTAATCTGGAAAATCGGCGATCAAATGTTGGTGAATGAGGCGCAGCTCGCGACTCTACTCCGGCTGTCGAAGCCCGGGGATGAGATTGTTCTCGCAGGGTTTCGCGGTGGAAAGCCCCTGGAAGTGACACTCAAGCTCGGTGAATCGCCCGCCTTGGCCCGTCCATTTCCGGGTGAAATGGTCGAAGCCGCCGTGCTTCCTGGCATTTGTCATGGCCCGATGCGCGTGGTGAACGTCGCGGAAAAGAGCGCGAGTTTCACCACCGAGGACGGCACCGCAGTGGTCCGCCGCGAGGGCGCGGTGTTTAAAGTGAAAATTCAGGGCGCAGGTGATTCTCGGCTTTTTGATGGCGACGTTTCGACCGATGCCGATTTTGCGCAAATTCCCGAAGCTTGGCAGACGAAGGTCCGTGTTCTGTGCCGGACTTTGGAGCAGGCGCTCGACGGAAAGATGGTGCCGCAGCGCCAACCGCGGCCTCGCGTCGTCCCTCCCGCGCCCCGGAAGTCTTGAAAATTACGTCGTCCGCAGATTTACAGAGGGAATGCCTTGCGTTTTCCAACTCGTCTTCCCATGTTCCGCGCCATGCATCCTGACGTGGCGAAGCTGGTTGAGGCCGGCCGCATTCCTAAAACTGTCGGCGAGCGCCTCTCCCAATTGGCTCCCGGAAACTTTTGTATTCATAAATCCTTCGGCGCTGGCAAAGTGACCGACTGGGATCTTTCTGCGAAGAAGGTGACCATCGACTTCGAGAGATCTTCGGGGCAGGCCATGGAGCTGCAATTTGCTCTCCAAAAGACCGAGTGGATTCCCGATGACGACTTCCGCGCGAAGAAAATCGAGCAACTCGAAGAACTCCGCTCGCTCTCGAAGCAAGACCCGATCGCGCTCATCGTCCATCTCCTCGAGAGCCATGGTGGAAGCATGACGGGGGACGCTCTTGAAAAGGAACTCTCCGGCGCGGTTATCCCTGAGGCTGGATTTAAAAAATGGTGGGACTCGGCGAAGAAGGCTCTTCGCGAAAGCCGCCGCGCTGTGGTCCCTCAAAAACGCACCGAGCCGATTGTGCTCCGTGTCGGCGACCGCACGCCTGCCCAATCACTGGTCGCAGATTTCGAAGCATCCCGCGACGTGAAGGGGATGATCCGCGCTCTTGAAGCCATCGCCGCGGACATCGGTGCCTTTGAAAATGACACTGATTCGCTCCGCCGCTTGCTCAGCGACATCGACGAAGGTGCCAAAAAGACCGCCCGGGTCCAACTCGGCCAAGCCCTGCAACTCATCGCCGCTCGCGACGAAGTCATCGCCACGGCCAAGGCCCTTGAGCTCGATCCTTCGGCAGTCCGCCTTTCGGACTTGCTGCTTTCCGCAGACCCGACTCGCCTAGCGGACGAGGCCGGCGCTCTCCCATCCGGCCGCCAACGCGCGGTTTACGAAGCGTTCCCCAATGCTTTCGGAGAAGAATGGGTGAGCAAAATTGTCCAAGTTTTCGACCGCGTCGGTGCCCGCGGCGTCACGGAAATCGCCCGCATTCTCATGGAGCGTGAATCGATGCCTGCCTTGGTGAATCACCTGCGTTCGGCGATTGCCCGCCGCGCCCTCGGTCCGGATGCTCTCATCTGGGTGTGCCGCGAGCGCAAGGGCCCGTCCTTGGAAGTTTTCAGCGCGGATGTCGGTGCTTCGGTCCTCAATCTCCTCGAAAACGACCATCTCTCAGACGGTCCTCGCAAGACTTCTCGCCTCCAAACTTTGCTTGGCGACGACAAGAACCTCCTCGCGGATCTGGTTGGTATCATGGATATCAACGAGTCACGGAATTTCGCACGCCGTCTCCTCGACTGCCCGGTCTTCGGCGATCTCGAAAAGAAGTCCCTCATGGCACGCATCATCAAGGTGCGTCCGGAAACCGCGGAATTGGTCAGCGGCGTGAATTCCAAGCGTCCTGAGGAAGTTTTGCTGGTCTCATGGGAAAGCTTGGAAAAGAAGAAGGCCGAGCTCGACGACCTCATCCGCAACAAGATCCCGCAAAACCTGAACGATGTGAAAATCGCCCGCTCTTACGGCGATCTACGCGAGAACTTCGAGTACAAGTCCGCAAAGGACCTGGAAAAATACCTCGCGCACCGCCGCAACGCCCTCGACAAGGAAATCAACCTTGCCCGTGGCACTGACTTCAAAGGCTCGGACGCCGGCAAGGTCAACATCGGCACAGTCGTCACTTTGCGCAATGAAGCCGGTGCTGAGATCGTCATGACGGTTCTCGGCGCGTGGGATTCCATCCCTGAAACGAAAACAGTTTCTTATCTTTCCGAAGTTGGAAAAGCCTTGGTCGGTCGTGCCCCGGGAGACGCCGTTCAAGTCCGTGACGAGGAGACTGAAGTGATGGTCACTCTGACCATCCAGTCGATCCGTCCTTTCAATCCCTGATTTCAAAAACCCCAGACGAACCCAAATACGAATAATTATGGACTACACCACCATTGTTGAAATCCGCGGTCGCGAAGTGATCGATTCCCGTGGCAATCCCACCGTTGAAGTTGACGTGCATCTTGAAGGAGGAGCCATCGGCCGCGCCGCAGTTCCTTCCGGCGCATCCACCGGCGAACACGAAGCCGTTGAACTCCGTGACGGAGACAAGGCTCGCTATCTCGGAAAAGGCGTCCTCAAGGCTGTCGAAAACGTGAACGCCCAGCTTGCTCCGGCATTGCTTGGTTTCTGCGCCACCGAACAGGCTGCCATCGATGCAACCATGCTCGCTCTTGACGGCACCTCCACGAAGAAGGTCCTCGGAGCCAACGCCATCCTCGGTGTTTCGCTCGCCGTCGCCAAGGCCGCAGCGTCACAGCTTGGCATCCCTCTTTACAAATACCTCGGCGGCCCCAATGCCAAGGTGCTTCCTGTGCCGATGATGAACATCATCAACGGCGGATCGCACTCGGATGCTCCGATCGATTTCCAAGAATTCATGATCGTCCCTGTTGGCGCACCCACCTTCCGTGAGTCCGTCCGCTACGGCGCAGAAGTGTTCCACGCCCTGAAAAAGGTGCTTCATGACCGCGGACTCTCCACCGCTGTCGGTGATGAGGGCGGTTTCGCTCCCAAGCTCAAGGGTGCGGAAGATGCACTCGGCGTGATTTGCCAAGCCATTGAAAAAGCCGGTTACAAAGTGGGCGATGACATCGCAATCGCTTTGGACGTCGCCTCCTCCGAGTTCTACAACAAGGAAAAAGGCGCTTACGTCTTCCACAAGTCGGACGGTTCCGTGAAGTCCTCCGCAGAACTCGTCGAGTTTTATGCCGACCTTCAAAAGCGCTTTCCGATCATCTCCATCGAAGACGGTTGCGACGAAAACGACTGGGACGGTTGGAAAATTCTCACCGAAAAGCTCGGCAAGAAGACCCAACTCGTCGGCGACGATCTCTTCGTCACCAACGTTGATTTCCTCAGTAAGGGCATCAAGCTTGGCGTCGCCAACTCGATCCTCGTCAAGGTCAACCAAATCGGTTCCCTCACGGAGACCTTCGATGCAGTCGAGCTGGCCAAGGAGAACAGCTACACCGCCGTTCTCAGCCACCGCTCCGGCGAGACGGAAGACAGCACCATCGCCGACCTCGCAGTTGCGACGAATTGCGGCCAAATCAAGACTGGCTCGATGAGCCGTTCGGACCGTGTTGCAAAATACAACCAACTCCTCCGCATCGAGGAAGAGCTGGGCGATGACGCCGTCTTCGGCATCAAGAAGCTGAAAGTGCTTCATTAAGTGGGTTTGCTGAAGCGAAGTTTCGCTCAGCAATCCGCTTCCTTCAAAGCGACGGAACTCGAAAGGGTTCCGTCGCTTTTCTGTGTCTATTACGTCTATCAAATCGAGCGCGCCATCGACGTTGATCGCACGCCGCCCTATTCTGCAACCGAGTGCATCGCTCCCAATCTCGGCGAGTCCGCTCCATTCCGTAGCTGTTCACCAAGTCAATCTCCGCTTGAACCAAGTAAAATTCCAATTTCACCAAGTGAATCTCTAATCTAACCAAGTAAATTTTGGATTTTACCAAGTGAATTTCCAATTTTACCAAGTGAATTTGGATTTGAACCAAGTGAAATTCCAGTTTTACCAAGTGAATTTGGAATTTCACCTAGTGAAATTCTAATTGAACCAGGTGATTTTATAATTTCACCAAGTGTATGGTGGCTTGTTCTCACGATTTTTTAGAAGATGGATGAGGGGATCTCGCAGTCAACGCGGTCAAAATACCTCCGCCGTAACGGCGGTCTAACGATTTTCGCGCCGTAGACCGGCACCCAAGCCGAATAGGCCCAGCATTTTCCAGGCATCTCGAGCGCATCCTCCACACGCTCACCACCTTTTCCCATGCTAGGAAATGGCGCAGAAATTGCCTTCTAGCACCGCTGGAGTGAGGATGTTCGCATTCTAACGGTAGAGCATTTCATGGTCATGAAGGAAGCACCGTCACTCGCTCCTGATGCCATGAATGAAGACGTCGTCTTCCTCAAAAAAGAACCCGATCCAAAAATTATGGAGGTGAAAGAAGTGGGTGATTGTGGATGAACTGCTGGACTTCTTGTGTCGCTTCAACCAACGTGATTCCACACGGCGGTGTTCTGCCCAGCGCCGTTGTGAAATTTTGCAAGTTTCTTTGAAATATGCGCCCCCCCGATTCTCTGACTTTTCTTCCTGCGCTCGACAAGAGGCTGTGGACCGCTGCCGACAAGCTGCGGTCTAATTTCGACGCCGTCGTTGACAAGCACGCAGACCTAGCGATGTCGAATGTGGAACTGAAAAGCCATGAGTGAACAATTGAAACTCGGCGAGTCCGCCAAACTCGGATTCGCCATCAAAGCCAACCTGAAAGGACTCGGCTATGCGCTCTGAATCCGGGCAAAAAGAAACCCCGGCTCCAGTCACCGTCGCGAAGGGCGGGAGAGGGAATTCCAGGGTGCACGCGGACAAATGGCCCGCCACTGTGTCGTCATGTCAAACGGCTTATCGGGAAAATTCCTGCTTTCGATTTGACCTATGCCGGATCCTGACTCAGGTTTTCCCCAGCAAACCCGCCGGGCCTCTGTCGCAAGACACGCTATCTCTCGGCGGGTCTTTCTTTTTCAGGAAGGAGGTTTCTCCATGAGATTTGAGAAACCGGCCCTCACCATCGAGGAGCAAGTCGAGCTTCTGCTATCCCGAGGCATGACCGGTGATGCCGCCTGCATCGCCAACCGGCTCGCCATGGCGAACTACTACCGTCTCAGCGGATACTGGTATCCCTATCGGACAGCGGAAAACACCTTCCGGCCAGACACCGCATTCGAGCAAATCTGGCGGCGCTACACCTTCGACCGCCATCTGCGTCTCTTGGTCATGGATGCCTTGGAGCGCATTGAGATCACCCTGCGCACCCAGTTTGCCTATCATCACGCCCACTTCCAAGGGCCATTTGCCTACTTCGAGGATCCACATTCCCTCCCCAAACTCTCGGACAGTCGCTGGCGGGAGTCCCGTGACAAACTTCTCACAGAAATCGACCGCTCCCGAGAGCCTTTCATGAAGCATTTCCGCGAGAATTATGGCACATATCATCGCGTTCCCCCCGTCTGGTGCGCCATCGAAGTGATCTCCTTCGGCAGCTTGGTCACTCTCTATCGAAACACCACCCGCAAGGTGAAAAAATCCGTGTCGAATGTCTTCGGTGTTCCACCGGAGGTTCTGGAGTCGTGGATTCTCGCGCTCAACTCGGTCCGCAACCTCTGTGCCCACCACGGCCGCCTCTGGAACAAGGAACTCGGCGTGAAACCCATGATCCCCCTTGCTCCAAGTTATCCGGAGTGGCATGAGCCGGCCAGCGTCGGACCTGAGCGCGTCTTCGGTATCCTCACGATCTGCAAGCACTGCCTCGACCACATCGCCCCACAAAGCTATTGGCCAGACCGGCTGACCCAACTGCTGGCGCGTTATCCGGAAATCCCCATCGCTGAAATGGGCTTTCCTGAGAATTGGCAGGAAAGCTCTATCTGGAACAAGAAGGAAGGAGGGCTTGAATGACGGGAGAATGGAAAACAATGCAGCTGGATGATCGCATGGCAGCAACCATGGAAT
>JBEGOB010000511.1:0-5608 GCA_041182265.1 Verrucomicrobiota bacterium
GTGTTGGATGCGCGGGGTGGGGTGGATCGGTCGATGTTGCGTGAGCGAGTTTTCGGGGATGATGGGGCGCGTGCGAGTTTGGAAGAGATCCTTCACCCGCGGGTCCGGGAGGAATGTCTTGATTCTCTTGAAATCGCTGCTAAACGAGGCGCGGACTTATTCGTCGCAGATGTTCCGCTCTTGTATGAGAAGGGATTCGATTTCGGGCAAACTCAAGTGCTTGTGGTCGCCTCCTCGCGCCTCACCCAGATTCAGCGGCTCAGGGAGCGGAGTGGTTTCGATGATCTCTTGATTGAGTCCATTCTTGCCGCGCAGCTTCCGGTGCACGAAAAGATGGTGCGTGCGGACCTTGTTTTTTGGAACGAGGGTCCGCCTGCTGTTCTTCGCTCCCAAGTCCGCCGTTACGCCCAAACCTTTCTCATGACACTTCCCCACGAATCCGAAGCCCAAGAAACTCAGTCTGCGCCAGCGACCTCGCCCGCGCCGCCGGTGTCGATTGATATCAACCAATTCCGTCTCAAGTCACTGGCGGAACTGCAAGCGATGGCGGAGGCGGTTCCTGCGCGGATTCCAGGAGGGATTCCGAAAAGTCAGTTGGTTTATGAACTGCTGAGTTTTTACAGCCGAGAAGGGACTGGCTTGGTGTGTGAGGGGATTTTAGAGTTGTCGAAAGATCAATTTGCGATGTTGAGAGATCCTCAGCGGAGTTTCCGACCGGGGCCGGACGACATTCATTTGGCGACGCATTTGGTGCGTGATCACGGTTTGCGTGTCGGCCAGTGGGTCAAGGTGCGTGTGCGCGCGGCGCGTGAGAGGGATAAATATTTGTCCGGCTTTGAGGTGCTGGAAGTCGAGCGCCAGCCAGTGGCGGATTATCAAGTGCCCAAGGAATTTGACCGCTTGACGCCGCTTTTCCCAGATCAGCGGATTCACTTGGAAGGCGAGGGCAACGATTTCCTTGGGGTGCGCGTGATTGATTTGATCGCCCCGCTTGGCAAGGGTCAGCGCGGGATCATCGTGGCACCGCCGCGTGGTGGGAAGACGATTCTCTTGAAGCAGATCGCGCGGTCGATTCGGAAAAATCATCCGGATGCGGAGTTGATCATTTTATTGCTGGATGAGCGGCCGGAGGAAGTGACGGATTTCGAGGAAACTGTGGGAGCGCAGGTTTATGCGTCCACCTTCGACGAGTCGCCACGGCGTCATGCGCAGGTTGCGGATTTGGTGATTGAGCGTGCCAAGCGTTTGGTCGAACAAGGGCGCGATGTCATTTTGCTATTGGATAGTCTCACCCGCTTGGCGCGCGGTCACAACTCGGCGATGCAAGGCGGGCCGATTGGTTCCGGTGGCGTGAGTCCGGTGGCGCTTCAGAAGTCGCGGAAATTTTTTGGAACGGCGAGAAACGTCGAGGAAGGCGGCTCGCTGACGATTTTGGCAACGGCCTTGATCGAGACGGAAAGCCGGCTGGACGACGTGGTTTTCGAGGAGTTCAAGGGCACGGGAAATATGGAGGTGCGGTTGGACCGGGAATTGGCCGAACGGCGGGTTTTCCCTGCAATTCACATCCCGCAGTCGGGCACGAGAAACGATGATCGGCTCTACCATCCTGACGAATTCCTCAAAGTCATCGACGTCCGCAAGCAGCTCGCGCAGTTGCCGATTGGCGATGCGATTGAAACCTTGTTGAGAAATCTCAAGGCGACCAAGACCAATGCGGAGTTGTTGCTTCGAGGGCTGCGTTGAGGGATGATTGATCCAAGTTAGAGGGTGGTTTTGTGATGGGTTGCATGACGCTGTGAGCCTGATATTTTCAGGCAACTGCTTCATTGACACTGCTATGGCGGGTGCATAGCCTCCCGCGCCTTGCGCTGGACTGCGGAAATTTTTTCCCGAGTGTCCAGGTCACAACGCCCCTAACTCGATATAATCCACAACGATGGCAACTAAAAAGAAGGCAGCAAAACCTGCGGCCAAGAAAAGCGCTCCAAAAGCTGCGCAACCCGCAGCGAAGAAACCCGCTCCTCAAGCGAAAAAGACTGCTGCAAAGCCGGCCGCAAAAGCTGCAAAGCCCGCTGCAAAAACCGCTGCGAAGCCTGCCGCGAAAGCCGTGAAGCCCGCCGCGAAAGCTGTGAAGCCTGCCGCGAAAGTGGCTGCGAAGCCTGCTGCAAAGCCAGTTGCTAAGAAAGCCGTCGCGAAGAAGGCTGCTGCATCCTCCAAGCGGATCAAGTATGTTTACAACTGGGGCGCAGGCCAAGCTGACGGCGACGGCAGCATGAAACCACTTCTTGGCGGCAAAGGTGCAAACCTTGCGGAAATGACGCGCATCGGTCTGCCAGTGCCTCCAGGATTCACCATCTCCACGGAAGTCTGCACGTATTTCTACGAAAATAAGCGCAGCTATCCTGTCTCGCTTCAGTCCGAGATGGAAGCGGGTGTGAAAAACATGGAAAAAATCATGGGTGCCAAGTTTGGCGACGCCAAGGGCATGCCACTTCTCGTGGCGGTGCGCTCCGGTGCCCGTGACTCGATGCCGGGTATGATGGACACGATCCTCAACCTCGGCCTCAACGATCAGACCGTGCTCTCCCTTGCCGCCGTCACCAAGAACGAGCGTTTCGCATGGGATTGCTATCGCCGTTTCATCCAAATGTATGGCGACGTTGTTCTCGGTGTGCAAAAGGCCGAGGGCGAAGACCACGAGCCCTTCGAAGTCGCAATCGAAACTTTCAAACACGACACCTACGGTCGTGACATCATCGACTCCGATCTGACTGCAGAAGACCAGCAAGAGCTCGTCAAGCGTTTCAAAGAGCTCGTCCAAAACCGCACGGGCAAGACTTTCCCGAACGATCCTTGGGATCAGCTTCGTGGCGCGGCCGGTGCTGTTTTCGGCTCATGGATGAATGATCGCGCGATCGTTTATCGCCGCAAATACAACATCCCCGCAGCATGGGGCACCGCCGTCAACGTCCAGGCCATGGTCTATGGCAACACGGGCGAGACCTCGGGCTCCGGCGTCGCGTTCACCCGCAACCCAGCCAACGGTAAAAACGAATTCTACGGCGAGTTCCTCATGAACGCGCAAGGTGAGGACGTCGTCGCCGGCGTTCGCACTCCAGAACCTGTCAGCAAGCTCAAGGCTGCAATGCCTAAGCCATTTGCAGAACTCATGAAAGTTCGCGCCATCCTTGAAAAGCATTTCAAAGATGTGCAGGACGTCGAGTTCACCGTGCAGGAAGGCAAACTTTTCATGCTCCAAACTCGGAACGGCAAGCGCACCGCTGCTGCGGCTCTCAAGTTCTCCATGGACATGGTGAAGGAAAAGCTCATCGACTGGGAAACCGCCGTCTTGCGCAACCCTGCCGACCAGCTTGACCAACTTCTTGCGCCGATTTTCGACGTCGAGGAAGCGAAGAAGGCTGAAGTCATCGCGACCGGTCTGCCCGCAGGCCCAGGCGCTGCATCCGGCAAGGTTTACCTCAATGCTGACCGCGCCGTGCTCGCCGAAGCTCGTGGTGAAAAAGTCCTCCTCGTTCGCACCGAGACCAGCCCGGAAGACCTTCGTGGCATGATCGCTGCGGAAGGCATCCTCACCTCCAAAGGTGGCGTTTCTTCGCACGCCGCGCTCGTTGCCCGCCAAATGGGCA
Organism: Verrucomicrobiota bacterium; assembly: GCA_041182265.1. Lineage (GTDB taxonomy): Bacteria > Verrucomicrobiota > Verrucomicrobiia > Verrucomicrobiales > Akkermansiaceae > Luteolibacter. The sequence continues at coordinate 3,648 of JBEGOB010000511.1, forward strand.
AAGTTTGCGTCTGCGGCGCTGCTGCCGTTGAGATCGATTACGAGAAACTCACCGTCACCGCATCTGGACAAGTCTTCAAAGAAGGCGAATACATGAGCATCGACGGCACAAGCGGCACCGTTTACGGCGGAGAACTCAAGACGGCGCCTTCGGAAATCATTTCCGGCATCGTCAGCGGTGACAAAGTTGCCATGAAGACGGAGAAGTATAAGAGCTTCCTCCAACTCATGAAATGGTGTGAGCAGGCGACCCGCATGTCCGTCCGGACCAATGCAGACACGCCAGAGCAAACCCGCATCGCCATGGCCTTCGGCGCCACCGGCATCGGCCTCACCCGCACCGAGCACATGTTCTTCGAAGGTGACCGCATCGATGCCATGCGTGAGATGATTCTCGCCACCACACTGGAAGCTCGGAAGTCCGCCTTGGCGAAACTTCTGCCTTACCAGCGCGAGGATTTCACGGGAATCTTCACCACGCTCAAGGGCTTCCCTGCCACCATCCGTCTGCTCGACCCACCGCTTCACGAGTTCCTCCCTCACAGCAAGGAGCAACAAATGGATCTCGCCCGTAAAATCGGCGTGAAGGTGGAAACGATCATTCAGCGTGTTGCTGAGCTCCATGAGTTCAACCCGATGCTGGGTCACCGCGGTTGCCGTTTGGGCGTCGCCTATCCAGAAATCACCGAGATGCAGGCACGTGCCATCTTCGAAGCCGCCGCAGACGTGGCCAAGAAGAAGATCAAGGTGAAGCCTGAGGTCATGATTCCTCTCGTCGGCTTCAAGCGTGAGTTCGATCTCCAAGCTGAGATCGTCCACCGCGTCGCTAAAGAAGTGATGGCTGAGAAAAAGGTGAGCTTCGAATATCAAGTCGGCACCATGATCGAAGTCCCACGCGGTGCCCTCACTGCAGACCAGATCGCAGAAGGCGCTGAGTTCTTCAGCTTCGGCACCAACGACCTCACCCAAACTGCTCTCGGCATCAGCCGTGACGACATGGGTGCGTTCCTTCTGCCCTACGTTGAAAACGACGTGTTCGCGAAGAACCCATTTGCCACGCTCGACACCACAGGTGTTGGCCAACTCATGGAAATCGCCGTTGCCAAAGGCCGCAAGACACGTCCGGACATCAAGCTCGGCATCTGCGGTGAGCACGGTGGCGATCCTGATTCGGTCGTATATTGCCACAAGCTCGGCCTCGCCTACGTTTCCTGCTCGCCCTACCGCGTGCCAGTCGCCCGCCTCGCCGCCGCCCAAGCTGCGATCGAGGAAAAGCGCGCTGCCAAGAAAGCGTAAGCGTTTCGCATTCTAAGGAATGATTTAAAGGCCGTCCCGGGAAACCGGGGCGGCTTTTTGCGTCGGCAGGGGATGTCAGCGCTCAAAGGGGGCTTTTACGTCGCGCAGAAGTGCCCTTACGTCGTGCAACGCTTGTCTTACCTCGCGCAGAAATGCCCTTACATCGCGTCACCGCTTGTCTTACCTCGTGCAGAAGTGCCTTTGTATCGCGCAACGCTTGTCTTACCTCGTGCAGAAGTGCCCTTGCATCGCGCACGGGCACTCGTGCATCGCGTAGCGGGACCGTTGACGGGTGAACGAAAAGATCCGCGCGGTGGAGGAGTCGTGGCGCATAACTGCCCGATGATCCATCGTGACGAAAAGGCTGTCCCGCATGCACGTCAGGCATTCGAGTTCGGAGGGAGTGATGATTGGGGCAAACCGGCGGATTCCCTGCGCTTGGAAATCGTGCTTGCCCCCATGGAGCGCCAACTTCCCAAGCGGCAATTTGCTGCGGCGGATCGTTTCCTCACGATCGATACGGATGGAAAAGTCAACCGTGTGAAAGCGGCGGAGATCTGGTGCATCAAGGCTCAGAAGCATGACAGTGGGGTAAGAATCACGGGTGAGGTGATGTCCCGAAGTGCCGACGGTGCGTCGGCTTTTCTGGGAGAATTCGGCGGTTTC
>JBEGOB010000512.1:0-9761 GCA_041182265.1 Verrucomicrobiota bacterium
TCCGGATGAGGTTTCAAAAACCTACCACCACTACCCAGCCGCCTACCATCTCTTGATGTATGACGCCAAAAAAGACCTCGTTTTCCGTGATGTTGAGCGATGGCTCAACAAGCTCCGCAAAGACCGATTGTGAAATTTTAAGCCGGAATTGTCAGGATTCGTCTTGACGGGGTGGTTTCCCTGATCATTCTCCGCGTCCCGCAACCCCGACAAATTTTTATTATGGCACGCATCTGCAGTATCCGAGGAACCCGCGTCCGCTCTGGCGGAAAAATTCACCGTTCTGGTTTGGCCAAGAAACAGGGTGGTATCGGTCGTCACGTCACCAAAGTGGTGAAACGCACCGTTTCCCCGAATCTTCAAAACAAGCGCATCTGGGTTCCTGAGCTCGGAAAATTCATCCGCATCAAATTGAGCTGCCGCGCCCTGAAGACCATCAACAAGAATGGTGCCTTCGTGACGCTTAAGAAGGCTGGCATCGTTTGAGGCTTGTTCTTCCGCTTCGTTTTTCAAATTGACTCAAAGTCCAGTTGCTGGATCTCAAGCTCGGTGGTAACACCGGGCTTGTTTCGTTTTTTTAAAATGGGTTGACGCTCCGTGCGAGACTCTGGCCCGAGATCGAGAATCGGGCCCGAGATCGTTGCGCGCACTCAGTCTTTGCGAGTCAACTCCACGAAAACGTCTTCCAACGTCGCCGTGTGCCGGAAAAGCGAGCGCAGCGGCCATCCGAACTGGGCGCTGACATGGGCGATTCGTTCGCGCGAGTCCGTCCCCGAGTCCACCCAGACCGTGTAGCGGGACCAACCGTCCTCAAGCGCCTCTGGACTCACTTTTTTCACATGTTCCATGCGGTGCAAGGCTCCGGAAATGACGTCGGGATCGCCCTGGATTTCCACTTGGAGCCTGCCAGCCGCGCGCATTTGCCCGATGAGATTGGCCGGGGTGTCTGCGGCCTTGATTTTACCACCGTCAATGATGATGACGCGATTGCAGGTCATTTCGACCTCCGAGAGAATGTGCGTGGAAATCAGCACGGTGTGGGCTCGTCCGAGTTGGCGGATGAGTTCACGAATTTGGCGGATTTGGTTGGGATCAAGTCCGTTGGTCGGCTCGTCGAGAATTAGTAATTCAGGATCGTGCACCAGCGCGTCTGCAAGTCCAACGCGTTGGCGGAACCCCTTGGAAAGCGTGCGGATCATCTTGCGGCGGACATTTCCGAGCCCGCAGGTATCGATGACTTCGCCGACCCGCCGCCGCGTGTCACCACCGGACAGCCCCTTGATCTGGGCGCGGAACCTGAGGTACTCCCGGACGCGCATGTCTTCATAGAGCGGCACGTTTTCAGGCATGTAGCCAATTTTCCGGCGTGCCTCAATCGATTGGTGGAAAATGTCGTAGCCTGCGATGCTTGCCGAGCCAGAAGTGGGCGGGAGATACCCGGTGAGCATGCGCAGCGTCGTCGTCTTGCCCGCGCCATTCGGGCCGAGGAAGCCAACGATCTCCCCGCGTTTCACGGAAAATGAAATGCCGCGGACTGCCTCGTGGCGTGCGTATCGTTTGGTGAGTTGATTGACTTCGATCATAATGCCGGGCGGCAGGGAGTGGATGGTGGAAATTCCGCGCTTGTACGGTTGACGTCGCGTGGTGCGCCCACTAATGAAGCCGTGTGCGTGGCGGGCCAAGCGGGAAATTCGCGGGTGCGCCTCAAAAATTACCCATTTCACATGAACTCTTCGGTTTCGGCGCGACACAACGCAGATCTAATGGAAGCCAAATACGCACAATGGTGCGAGAACCCGCAATCCGTGGAGGCGAGCTGGGCCGCATTCTTCGAGGGCTTCGAACTTGGCTGTGCTCAATTGAAACAAAAAGAAGAGGCCGCTGCCCCAAGTGCTGTGGCTTCTTCAAGCGTCTCCGGGCCTGCCTCCGAGGCGGACATGGCGTTTTTCAGCCGGGTGACCAGTCTCATTTACAATTACCGGACGCTTGGCCACACGCAGGCGCACATCAATCCGCTGGAAGAGCGCCCGGAACTCAATCCACGGCTCAGCCTGGATCAATTCGGTCTTTCTGAGTCGGACTTGGATCGCGAGGTTTCCAATTCGTTTTTCCGCCATGGCGACAAGATGAAGTTGCGCGAAATGGTCGCGGCTCTTCAGGCGACCTATGCCGGGAAAATCGGCTTCGAGTTCATGCACATCCACAACACGACCATTCGTCATTGGGTGCGTGAACGGATCGAGCTGCATGCCATTCGTTCTGAAGAATCCGCCGAGAAAAAGCTCAATTCCCTCCGCTGGGTGCTGGAGTCCGAGGCCTTTGAAAATTTCCTAGGCAAGCGGTTCCTCGGTGAGAAGCGCTTTTCCAACGAAGGTGGGGAAGGGGCGATGATCCTCCTCAATGCCATCCTCGAAGGCTGTCCGTCGCACGGTGTCCGCGAGATCGAAATGGGCATGTCGCACCGCGGGCGCATGAGTGTCCTGGCGAATTTCGTCCGCAAATCTCTGACCACCGTTCTCTATGAATTCACTCCCACCTACGAGCCCGGTCTCGTGGCGGGTGACGGCGATGTGAAATACCACTTGGGTTACGAAAGTGTGCGTGAGCTTGCAGACGGCCGCGTCCGCGTCAGCCTTGCTGCAAATCCAAGCCACCTTGAAGCCGTCAATTCCATCGTCGAGGGCAAGGCGCGCGCGCGCCAACGCGTTCTCAGTGAAGGAGGCGCGGAAATTGATCGGGCGCAGGTTCTGCCCATTTTGTTGCACGGCGATGCCGCATTTGCTGGCCAAGGCTCAGTGGCCGAGGTTCTCAATCTTTCGCAACTTCCGGGTTACCGCACGGGTGGAACCATCCACCTGATCATCAACAATCAAATCGGCTTCACCACCGTTCCCGCAGACGCCCGCTCGTCTGCCTATGCAACGGACGTGGCGAAAATGATCGAGGCACCGATCCTCCATGTGAATGGTGAGGAGCCCATGGAGCTTTACTGGGCGGCACTTTTTGCCTTGGAATTCCGCCAAAAATTCGGCCGCGACATTGTCATCGACATGTATTGCTACCGTCGCCAAGGCCACAATGAGGCAGACCAAGCAGCATTCACGCAACCGACCGTCGCCAAGAAAATCGCCAGCCTCCCAACTTTTGGGAAAATTTATCGGCAGCAGCTTCAAGAGCAGGGCGTCATTTCCAAGGCGGCTGCGGACGCTCTCGACCAAGAAATCTGGGATAAGCTTGAGCAAGGTTATCAGAAAATGCTGGAGCTCCAAGAGGCTGGGGATCGCACCGCCTTCAGTGGCTCGACCGGCGTCGTTCAGCAGGCCTATTCGCACGCGCCCGTGCCGACCGGTGTTTCCAAGGATAACCTACACGCCATCGGAAAAACGCTGACCACGGTTCCTAAGGATTTCAATCTGAACCCCACTCTTGAGAAGCGCTTCATTCCGCGCCGCGTCGAGGCTCTGGCCAATGGCGGCCCGATCGACTGGGCGCTTGCCGAGTCGCTTGCCTTCGGTTCTTTGCTGCTGGAAGGGACTCCCGTCCGCCTCTCCGGCCAAGATTGCCGCCGCGGCACCTTCTCTCACCGTCACGCTGTTTTCTATGATTACGAAAACCGTGAGCGCTACATCCCGCTGGAGCATCTTGGACCGCAGCAAGCGAAGTTTTGCGTCCACAATTCGTTCCTCTCCGAGTTTGCGGTGCTTGGCTTCGACTACGGATACTCACTTTCCTACCCCAGCATGCTGACGCTGTGGGAAGCGCAATTCGGCGATTTCTCGAATGGCGCGCAAGTCATCATCGACCAATTCATCTCCTCGGCTGAGTCCAAGTGGCAGACACCCAGTGACTTGGTGATGTTGTTGCCGCACGGCTACGAAGGCATGGGGCCGGAGCACTCAAGCGCCCGCCTCGAGCGTTTCCTGCAACTGTGTGCGGAGAAGAACCTGATCGTCGGGAATTTCACAACGCCCGCCCAGTACTTCCACGCGCTCCGTCGCCAAAAGCACCGCAGCTTCCGCAAACCGCTCATCCTCATGACGCCGAAGAGTCTGCTCGGGCGTGCCGAAGCGGTTTCCCAAGAGTCGGATTTCCTCGAAGGCACGTGTTTCCAAGAAGTTCTTCCTGACACGAAGTCATTTGCCCAGCCCACCAAGGTCCGCCGGATCGTGTTTTGCAGCGGGAAAATTTACTACGACCTCGTCGCCTACCGTCTTGAGCATGGCATTGAGGACACGGCGATCATCCGGATTGAGCAGTTGTATCCGTTCCATGAGGAAATGGTGCAGGCGATCATCAGCCAATACTCCAAGGCGAATCAGTTTGTCTGGTGTCAGGAGGAGCCGCTTAATATGGGCGCATGGTCGTATATTTCACCCCGTCTTGAGACCACGCTTGGCACCAAAATCCGCTACGCTGGCCGGGGAACTGCTTCCAGCCCAGCCACCGGATCGAAGACGGTCCACTACCGCGAGCAGAAGGAAGTTCTCGTGAAGGCCTTCAGCATTTGATCCGTTTCATTTCACCCAATTTATTCAGTTTTACCCATGTCACTCGACGTCAAAGTTCCCGCCGCTGGCGAATCCATCACCTCCGCCAATGTCGCCCGCTGGCACAAGAACAACGGCGATCCTGTCACCAAGGGTGACATCCTCGTCACTCTGGAAACGGACAAGGTCTCCAATGAACTTGAAGCTGCATCGGATGGAGTTCTCGAAATTCTCGTCGGCGAGGGTGAGGAAGTCACCATCGGCACGGTCATCGCCCGGATCTCCGGCGGTGCCGCGATTGCACCCACGGAAGCTGCGCCTGCCGCTGTGGCAGCGCCAGCACCTGCCGCCGTCCCCGGCGGAGTGATCGAGTTGAAAGTTCCGGCTGCGGGTGAGTCAATCACGTCTGCCAATGTCGCAAAATGGCATAAAGGCGAGGGCGCGCTTGTCACCCAAGGCGAAATTCTCGTCACGCTGGAGACGGATAAAGTTTCAAACGAGCTTGAATCCCCAGCGTCCGGACGCCTCAAGATCATCATCCCGGAAGGCGAGGAAGTTTCCATTGGCTCAGTCATCGCAAGCATCGATACCAGCGTGGTTTCAGGCGCTGCGGCCCCAAGTCCTGCCGTAGTTCCCGTCACCCCTGTGGCCACCGTGGCAGCTCCAGTCACTCCGGCCGCAGCGGTCGCAGCGGTCGCTGTCCCGACCCAAGCGGCGACGGCCGCTGTGATGAAGCCAAATTTTGCGGCGGCTCCAGTTGCCGCCCAGCGCCAGTCCTCCGAGGCTGTCAGTGATGGCCGGACGACTCGTAAAAAAATGTCGATGCTGCGTCGTAAGATCGCGACGCATCTCGTGAATGCGCAGCACACGGCCGCGATTTTGACGACTTTCAACGAGGTTGACATGACCTCAGTCATGGACCTTCGCAAGCAGGTGCAGGATCAATTCATGAAAAAACACGGTGTGAAACTTGGATTCATGTCGTTTTTCGTCAAAGCCGTCGCCCAAGCGCTCAAAGATGTGCCATCCATCAACGGTCGCATCGATGGCAACGATGTGATTCAAAACCATTTCTACGACATCGGCGTCGCCATTGGCACTGAAAAAGGCCTTGTGGTCCCAGTTCTTCGCGACGTGGATCAAAAATCCTTCGCCCAAATCGAGCAGGAAATTCTGGATTACGCGAAGAAGGCCAAGGACGGAAAAATCACGCTCGAAGACCTCACCGGCGGCGTTTTCACCATTTCCAACGGCGGAACTTACGGCTCGCTCCTCAGCACACCGATCATCAACCCGCCCCAAAGCGGAATTCTCGGAATGCACACGATTCAGCAACGTCCGGTCGCTCTCAATGGCCAAGTCGTCATTCGTCCAATGATGTATCTCGCCATGAGTTATGACCACCGCCTCGTCGATGGTAAGGAAGCCGTGACTTTCCTCATCCGCATCAAGGATTGCCTGGAATCGCCGACTCGCCTCCTGCTCGACATGTAAGCCATGGGGCGGTCATGCGGCCAATTTCGCAAGCCAGCCTTGCCCGGTCGTTTGCCCGCCCTGGATGATGGCCCCTTTCAGGGAGGTCCCTTGCATTTCAACATCTGCAATGAACTAAGGTCCCGTGATTTGCAATTTTGGAAAGGTCGAAAATTGCGAGTGCTTTTTCGTGTCGCCACCCTCATCGAACCACGACTCATCGTCTGACCCAAGGCGCAAGGAGCGCGGCGTGGGGAAAATTTTCCGTGCCTACAACGCCGTTTCATGGTTCGAATTGCCCCCGTGATTCCGAAAAATTTTCATGATCGAGTCGTCGCCCCCTCCCTGCTGGCTGCGGATTTCTCCTGCATCGGCGCAGAAGTCAGCCGCGCCATCCTCGCTGGCGCGGATTGGATGCATCTGGATGTGATGGATGGGCATTTTGTCGACAATATCTCATTTGGCCCGGCGATCGTGCAGACGATTCATGAGTCGAACGATATTTTCCTCGATGTTCACCTGATGATTTCTAGGCCGGATCACTACTTGGAGCGTTTTGTCGCTGCCGGCGCGGATCTTATCACCGTGCACGTCGAGGCTGAGCACGACGTCGCGGAGACGCTCCGCCGCATCCGGGCCGCAGGCTGCCAAGCGGGACTCGCTCTGAATCCGGCCACTCCGCTCAGCGCCGCGACTCCATTTCTCGATCAAATCGACCTTTTACTCTGCATGACCGTGGTTCCAGGCTTCGGTGGACAAGCCTTCATGCCAGAAATTCTTGGGAAAATCTCCGCCGCCCGCGACATTCGTCAGACAAATGGTCAATCCTATCACGTTCAAGTGGATGGCGGGATCGACGTCGTTACGGCGGATCTCTGCTACACTGCGGGAGCCAACGTGATGGTTGCTGGTTCATCCACCTTTCGCGCCACCGACATGGCCGCCGCCATCCACGCCATTCGAAACGCATGAAATCTCCTTATCTCCTTTCCGTCGTCACCGCTCTCATCGGTTTCTCCATCGCATGGATCGCCAAGCCCGCGCCAGCACCACAGATCGTCGAATCCAAACTTACGGAGGCTCCGCCCACCCGCCCGGCACGCCCGGAATCACGGACACGCACCTCCGCTGACTCCAAGCGTCCTACAGAAGTCCGCGCCAGTGATTTCCCGCTCGCGGAACAAGCGGAACAAGGGCCGCAAAACCGCGAGGAGGCGAAAATGCTCCGACTCACCGAGGCTCTCGATCTCACCATCGACCAACAAGGCGCGATTATTCAACTCGTCGAGCAAGTCCAAGCCACTGCGACAGATGCCGTGCCGGTCATCGAGGACCTAGCCACCCGCGGCAAAGCGATCGAGGATGGGTTGGCGAAATTGCTCGATCCGGAACAATTCGCGAAATTTCAAGAACTCCGCGAGCGCGAGCGTGACAACCGCATCGAACTTCGCTCGCAGAGAATGCTCACTCAAGCCATCGAAGACATCGATCTATCACCCGCCCAGCGCGACGAGGTCATGAGCCGCCTCCGCCTGAAATCCAAGGCTGAGATGCAATCCATTCCTGCCGCAGCCACTCTGCTTTTCGACAAATCCATGCTGCCCACCGGCAAAAAAGAACTTTCCGTGGATGGAATTCTTCTGCTCGCCCAACTTGGCGAACCCATCAATGCGACGGATCCTGTCGCCGCACACGAAGCCGTCATCACCCGCCAAAAACAAGACTTGGAGGAGGTCCTCAAATGCTTCGACGGCATCCTAACTCCCGGCCAGATGGGCCAGTATCAAGCCGCCCTCGCCGAGACTCGGAAAATCATGGGGAACATGCGCACCCAAGCGCCGCCGGAATTCGGCAATTGAAATCCTCCGTATCGCGCCGGGTCAGCCGATCACACAAGGCACCAGCACCCCGTCGCTCATGCCATGAATCTTTTTCTTATCCGCTGGGACAATTGTCGCCAGCGCGCCACCGAATTTCGTTTCACCTTCATCATCCGTGAAGAAATACGGGCAGATCCGCGCCCGGCCCTGCATCATCTCCACAGAACCATCCTCCCTAAAAACGGGATGTTCAATGCGCCGACCTTCGCGGAATTCTTGGAGAATCCACGGCTGCTCCGACGACTGATCCAACGCAGCTTGCAAGCGCTCTGACCACTCGTTCCCCGACAGATCGTGGCCAATGAATACCCCGCGCGAACCCCAAGCCGTTTCATGGAAGCCGCTGACCTTCAAAACCAACTGACGTTCTTTTTGACTGAAATTCGCAACCTCTTCCCACGAGTGCGCATTGAGTCGTGGCAGCGCTGCATGGGGAGGCAGCGGTGCTGGATCGAGCACCCAGCCAAAGGGCACCAGCTCACGAAGTCGCTTCAAATGACTTCCACGCAGGGTTTGTTCCCACACTTTTTTCAAGGCAGGTGACCACAATAGCGCCAGCCAAAGCTTGTCCTCCAAATGCGGCTTGAAGGGCGGGGTGATCTGCACCCGCCCCGCTGCCGCCTCTTCGGCCAAGCGACGCACACTCGGAATCGACTCCCAATCGAACAATTCAAAAAACCGATAGAGCGCGTCGCCATTCGGCTGGTATTCCTCCGCCGCAGAGACGCTCCACTCCGCGCCGAGCTGGCTCGCCAACCACTCCATCTCCGGCCGATAGTCGGCCGACTCATCGGAAATTAAAACAGATCCCCCCTTGGGCAGCAACGACTTGAATCCATCAATCATCCCATCGGGCCCGCCCAACACCTCAAATCCCGCCTCCGAGTAAATTTTCGCCAACCACCCAGCCACACCGATCCCGCCGGGCACGCTGTCCAGCTCGGTGATGGCAAATCCAGTCTCGGTCAAAATCAAATCCGGCCGAATCACCCGCGGAAATTGCTCGGCCGTGGACGCCTCGCGCTGCAAGCGCGCCAACCAGTCTGGCTTGCCCTCGTCCAACAACTCTGCAAGCCAATCCGGCAGTTTTCCCGCAGCACTCCGCCGGTAAAGCGCATCACACGCCTGCTGAAAACGCGCCAACGGGTGACCCAGCGCCATCATTTGACGCGCTTCCCCCGCGCTCAATTTCATCGGCTCCGGCGACCATCGCCAAGCTCCGCCTCCAAACAGTCCGCCCTCCGGCATCCCATCTCGCAATTTAGAAAGTGTCAGTCCCATCGCGCGCCGAACTTCCACCCCAACCGCCCACTTGCCAAGTGATTCTTCTCACACTCAGCGACTGAAATCTCTCTCGCCGCCACTTAGTTCGTCTCACTTTATCATCCAATCTTACAAATTGTATTCAAAACCTCTCAAGTTCGTTGCGCCCGCTAAGTAAATCTGCTAGTTGCACCCTGCTCATGACCACCACTTTCATCCACACCGCCGACTGGCAGCTCGGCAAACCCTATCAACGCATCAAAGACCCGGAAAATCGCGCCCGCCTCCAAAATGAACGCTTCGACGTCTTGAAGCGCATCAGCCAAGCCGTCCACACGCACAAAGCGCAATTCGTCCTCGTTGCTGGCGACTTGTTCGACAGCCCAAGCCCAGTCAAAAGAACGGTTGCTAGAGCTTGTGAGGCGATCGGCCAGATGAAAGTCCCCGTCCTCGTCATCCCCGGAAATCACGATTATGGCGGCCCCGGCAGCCTCTGGGAACAACCCTTTTTCCTGAGCCAACGTGAACAACTCGCACCTAACTTGCATGTCCTACTCTCTCAGGAACCTTTCATTTTGGATTCGGCTGTTATTTTTCCCGCTCCTCTGCTCCGCCGTCATGATCATGCGGACCCGACGCTGTGGATTCGCACGGCCTT
>JBEGOB010000513.1:0-9684 GCA_041182265.1 Verrucomicrobiota bacterium
ATCCTATCTCGTAACCGAAGCAGATCGCAATGCCAGGATTTCATGTCGGGTAACGGCGACCAATGCATCAGGCGGCGCCGAGCGAACGAGTTCCCACACTCTGTCAGTCAACTCGCCGTGATTTTTTGTCGCCCCACGATTTTGCGGGCAGTGAAAATTATTCGCCCTGTCTGGTGCCACTGTCCCTCCAACTCCTAATTTGCTCCTAAAATTTTTGAAATTAGGAATTGGACTTGAAGATTTCGCACCACCTCCTAATTTACTCCTAGTTTTTAGAAAATTAGGAGCAAATCCATGAAATTCCCTCAAATCCCACCGGACTGGCAGCCGCTGATGGACCGCGCGATCCAAGAGGGGAAGACCGTCGCGTTCATGGAATCCAGTCATTTGGAAAACCTCAAAACCGACCGCTACTTGCACTGGGACGATTTCCGGCACCGGACCGCACCTAAAAACGGCCTCTCGGCGGAAGAACAATGGGCAGCACTCCGCATGGGCCGGGCCATCCGTGCCCAGGCGATTCCTTTGCAAGACACGCATGGGCGGCCATTCAGCTTCTTCCTCACATCTCAGGCATTCAACATGTTACGGGAAATCGATCTCTATTCCGGCACCGGCGCTGCGGACAGCTCCGTGGTCCGGGAAGAGGTGAACCGGCAGCCATTGGACTCACGGATGGTGGAGGCCTTGACGTCCAGCCAACTCGAGGGCGCAGTGGTGACCCGCTCAGAAGCCCGTGAAATGATCCGGCTAAAACGGTCTCCCACCACCGAACATGAACGGATGGTGATGAATAATTTCCGCACCATGCGCCTGCTTTCAGAGCTGAAAGACATGCCGCTGACGTCAGAAATGGTGTTGCGAATCCATCGCGAAGTGACGGCTGGCACGCTCAAAAACCACGCGCAAGAAGGAAGATTCCGCAGCGCGGAGGATGACGTGCGCGTCGAAGATGAGGAAAGCGGTGAGATTTTCCACCAACCACCACCCGCAGCTGCATTGCCTCAGCGGATGGAACAACTGTGTGAATTTGCCAACGCCGCGGAATCGACCGGCTTTTTGCACCCGGTTGTCCGGGCGGTTCTCCTGCATTTCTGGATCGCTTACGACCATCCGTTCGTGGATGGAAACGGCCGCACGGCGCGCGCCCTGTTCTACTGGTCCATGCTGCGCAGTGGCTACTGGCTCGCAGAGTTTTTCTCCATTTCCCATGAAATCCTCAAAAGCCCGAAAAAGTATTATCGCGCCTTCCTCCACACGGAAACCGATGGCAATGATCTGAACTATTTCATTCTGCACCAGCTTGAGGTCATCCATTCCGCGATTCATTCCTTGCGTGACTCGCTCCTCGCCAAGCACGAGAGCGCCGAGGCCCTGCGCCGGAATCTCGGGGCGGGCGGAGACTTCAACCACCGTCAAATCGCCCTACTCAAGCACGCCCTGAAGCACCCCTTCGCAAATTACACGGTGGCCGGTCACCAGAATTCCCATGGCACGTCCAATCAAACCGCGAAAAACGACCTCGTCGCTCTCGAAGAAAAGGGGCTTCTGCTGCGTTGCAAGGTTGGCAAGGCCTTCGTTTACAACCCCGCTCCCGACCTCGCGGGGAAACTGGGTTTGCAAAAATAAGCCAGCGCGCTTGAATAAATTGACGTAATTGCATGATTTTCATTAAGTTACGGCAAATTCAGAGGCTCGGTGAATTCTTACCATCGAGTCTCGCAGATCGGCTTTCGCCCTTTACTTCACCGGGCTGCGGTTTTCTTATCAAACCGATGTTGAAACTTGGTGCATGGATTTTTTCCCCGCTGCTTTGTCTGCCACTTCAGGCGCAAGAGCCTGCCAATCCGCCAAAGAGCGTGGTCCCGCCGCCCACACCCGTGGACATGATCACCCCCGTGCCCACGCCGGAGATCGAGCTTGGCTCACTCGGTGGCGCTGGCATTGAGACTCCGAAAGGCCTTGAACTCTCGAACTACGGCGGCGGCTCGATCACCTGGGACAACGCGCGCGGCTTGCTCAACTACGGCGGACCCGGCATCAAAATCTCCGGTGACAACGGCATGGAAATTTACGCCGACCGAGCCAGCGTGGATCGCGCGGCGGCCAAGGTGATCTTGGAGGGAAATGTCAGCGTCTATCAGGGAAACATCCTCCAGCGCGGCGAGCAGGCCGTGTATTTCTACGAGCGGAAATTCCTCGATCTCCGCGGCATGCGCGCCTCCGTGGACCCTTTGCTGCTTGAATCCGGTAAATTCACACTCGGCAGCGTCGGCGGAAAACCCGTTTACATCGGCCAAAATGCTGGAATCACCACGCACGACGTCGAGACACCCAACTACTGGCTCCGCGCAAAGAAAACGACGGTTTATCCAGGTGAAAAAGTGGTTTTCAACGACCTGCGCTTCTACGCGGGTGAGACTCCAGTTTTTTGGCTGCCCTATCTCAGCCAACCGCTTGACGCAGAGCTTGGCTACCATTTCGTCCCCGGCGCACGCACCAACTGGGGGCCATACCTGCTCAACACATACGGCATCATGCTCGGCGGCGAGCGCAACCCGGAAACCGGCGAAAATGAAGACGCATGGCTCCTCTCACGCTGGCACTTTGACATCCGCACCACGCGCGGCATCGGCACGGGTGTGGATCTGGTGGACACCACCGTCGAAGACCCAAAACTGCTTTCTGGCCTGGGTTTCTATTACCTCAACGACCTCGCACCAGACACCCGCCGCTCGGGCGTCCCTCGAGATTTCGTGAATGAGGACCGCTTCCGCATCGAGCTCAAACATCGCCGGGAATTGGACTTCTCAGACGATGCGGATTGGCGGCTCGACTCGAACTTAACCCTCCTCAGCGATCCGTATTATCTGGAGGACTTCGAGCCAGAGAGATACCGCCGCGACCCCGCGCCAGACAACACACTCGGAATTTACCGAAGGACTGACGACTCGCTGCTCTCACTCTACACACGACTTAGAATCAATGACTTCTATCGTAGTGACACGCGGCTTCCCGAGATTTCCTTCGATCAAACGCGCGCCCCAAGATTCGGGCTACCGCTGCTCCATGAAGGAGGCACCTCCTTCGGCATCATCGGGGAAAAAACGGCGGATAGCACTCGTGACACGCTCATTGCGCCGCTCTTAACCATGAGTTCCGGCGATCCTGCGGCCGAGGCCTTGCTGCGCCAATTCACGGGTTACGAAAGACGGCTTGCAGAAAGAATCCTCGCCCTTCCCGCCGGAGATCCCGAGCGCGAGGCGATCCGCACCCAACTTCTGGATTCCAGCTACACGCGCTTCAACACCTATCAGGAAATGTCGCTGCCAATGACCTTCGGCGGTTTCCTCAACGTCACCCCGCAGGCCGGGGCCGGCTACACACACTATGGCTCCGTGGAAGGGCCGGTCGGCAGCTCAGACCTCACCCACCTGCACGCCGGAGCAGAAGTTTCCGTGAAATTTTCCAAAAACTGGAATGGGCATCGCGACTCGAAATGGGCGCTCGACGGCTTAAAACACGTCGTCCAACCTTACTCAATGTGGTCCGTGGTCTCCACGGACGACTTCGACCCGCTTGGACCGCTTGTGGACCGGCTGTCCCCGACGACGCGCCCACGCCCGCTCGACCCCACGCGCTTCACCGCCGTGGATGAACTGCAAAGCTGGAATGTCCTGCGCATGGGCACGCGCAACCGCCTCCTCACACGCCGCGACGGCCAAAGCTTCGAGTGGTTATTTGTGGACACCTACATCGACTCCTTCATCAATGACCCCGAGGGCCAGCGGGATTTCTCCAACCTCTACAACGACCTCCGCTGGCAGGCGCTGCCATGGCTTGGCCTCGATGTGAACACGCAGTTTCCGATCGTCAGCGGCGGTTCAGGATTCACCGAGTTCGACTCGCGCCTGCGCTTCACGCCCACGGATTCGTTCAATTTCTCGCTCGGCTACCGCATGCTCGACGGGCACCCGGTTTTCACCGATTCCAACCGCATCGACCTCCAGGCCTACACTCGCCTCAACGAGAACTGGGGCATCGGCACGCGCCACGTGCTTGAGCTCGACGACGGAACTCTGGAAAGCGAGCAATATTCCCTCCACCGAGATTTAGGAAACTGGGTCGCCGGCGTCGGCCTCACCCACCGGGACAATCGGCTGGAAGAAGAATATGGCGTGGTTTTCAGCCTGACTCTGAAGGATTTTCCCTCCGTGTCCTTGCCTTTCGGCATTGATGCAGAATAGTTGCGCGACATGACGCTTCTTCCTGAACAACTGCTCGCCGCGCTGCAATGGCGCTACGCCACCAAAAAATTCGACAGCACCCGGAAAATTCCCGCCGCCACATGGACGGCGCTGGAGGATTCCCTCGTCCTGACACCTTCTTCATTTGGCCTGCAACCATGGAAATTCATCGTCGTTGAGAACCCAGGCCTGCGTGCCCTGCTCGCGGAAGAATCCTGGCGCCAACCGCAAGTGACGGACGCTTCGCACTACGTCGTCCTCACGGCACGCACGGATCTGAGCCAAGAT
Organism: Verrucomicrobiota bacterium; assembly: GCA_041182265.1. Taxonomy (GTDB): domain Bacteria; phylum Verrucomicrobiota; class Verrucomicrobiia; order Verrucomicrobiales; family Akkermansiaceae; genus Luteolibacter. The sequence goes on from JBEGOB010000513.1 coordinate 4,536, forward strand.
GACATCGACGCATGGATGGAGCGCCTTGCCGAGGTCCAGTCCACCAGCCTCGCAGCCGTGGCCCCCCTCAAAGGCGTCGTCGAGGGCTTCGCTCAAGCGATGAGTCATGAGGCGCGCCACGCTTGGAATGTCCGGCAAGTTTACATCGCACTCGGGCAATTGATGAGCTCTGCCGCGCTGCTCGGCATCGACGCCTGCCCGATGGAAGGCATCAGCCCAGCCGGTTACGACCACGTCCTCGGGCTTGAAGGAAGCGGCTACGCCACGGCAGTCGCCTGCGCGCTAGGCTACCGCGCGGCAGATGATAAGGCGGCAAGCATGCCGAAGGCGCGCTTCACCCGGGAACGAACCATCACCTACCGCTGAAGTCACGGCCCCTTGCGTTTTGGCGGCTCGATGCCGAGAATGTCCCAGACATCATCCATCAGCCGCATCGCAATTTTCTCGGATATGATTCTCTCCTTCTCCTTGCCGGAAACGCCGACGTTGATGGAGGGAATCATGCCCATTTTACCGGCCATTTCGCCCGAGTTCACGAACAAGCGCCGTTTCAGCTCATCCGCAGCGGCGGCATCCGACGCCAGCGCCCACTCTTTGGTCAAATTCAGATCTTTGCAGATTTGTTCCAATTTTTCCGAAGTGCCGAGCTTCACCTTAAGATCCTTCGCAAGCTCGTCACGCTTCTCACCCGTCAACTCAGGGTTCACAGGCATCGGCACCCAGACCGGGTGCGGTCGGCTCTGCTTATACGCACGGTAACCCAAGGCCGCGCCGCCCGCCGCCAACACCATCGCCACCACTCCTAAAACGATCCATCGTTGCATCTACGCCCTTTGTAATTCATCCAAGCCCCGATCCAAGCCAGAAATTTCATGGAATATCCCGCCACCACCGCCACTGTCGAAACCTTGCCCAACGGACTGACCCTGATTCTCGATCCGGATCCGACCGCCCCCGTCGTCAGCGCCCAAATCTGGGTGGGCACCGGCAGCATGCACGAGGACCAACACCTCGGCGCTGGAATCTCGCATTTCCTTGAACACATGGTTTTCAAAGGCACGCGCGATTGCGACGCAGACACCCTCGCCGACCAAGTCCAAGCCGCCGGCGGACACTGGAACGCCTACACGAGCTTTGATCGGACTGTTTACCACATTGACGGCCCCGCAGACTCACTCCCAGTTTTCCTGAAAACACTCACCGGCCTCGTGTTCTTCCCGACACTCCCGGAATCTGAATTCGAAAAAGAAAAAGACGTCATCCGCCGGGAAATCGACATGGGCCTCGACAGTCCGGACAACATCGCCTCACAGCAACTTTTCTCCACCGCCTTCACTCTCGACCCGCGCCGCCACCCAGTCATCGGGCACCGCCACCTCTTCGACGCCATCCGCCACACGGATCTCACCGCCTACCATCAGGCACGCTACACCACGGACCGCTGCTTCGTCATCATTTCCGGGGACTTCGATGCAGACGCCGCACGCCAGCAACTCAAGGAGCTAAGCGCCGAGTGCCTGCCCGCCTGCGGCCGCGAGCCACTGCTCGTCACCGACCCGCCACAGCTTGGTCCACGCCGCGCGCGCGACACCTTCGCCATCCCAAGCAGTCGCATTTGCCTCGCGTGGAAGATGCCAGCGCTCGATCACCCGGACGCCGCCGCCTTCGACGTCCTCGCCGGCATCCTCGGCCGTGGCCGCGCCTCACGGCTCCACCGGAAACTCCGCGAGGAAATGGAACTGGCCCTCGAAATTTCCGCATTCTCATGGACCGGACCCGGCCGCGAAGGACTCCTCGCCGCCTCCGCCGATGCCGAGCCCGCCAAGCGTGACGCGCTCATCAACGCGATTTTAGCCGAAATTTCCGCCATCGCCACCGGCGAGCTCGACGAGGACCTCGCCAAGGCAAAACGCCAAATCGCGGCCAGCCAATTCCGCAGCCTAACAAGCGCCTCGGGCCGCGCCGCTGATCTCGCATCCAATTGGCATGAAGCGCGCGACTTGGATTTCACACGCCGCTACCTAGCCGCCATCCAAGCCGTCACCACCGCCGACATCCGCCGCGCCGCGGCCACCCTCACCGAAGAGCGCCTGAGCCTTACCATTCTCGATCCCCTCGACGCCCCCGCCCCCACACGCACTCTGAAAACCGCGCGCGTCCTTGAGGAAATCCAAGTTCACACCCTCCCCAACGGCCTCACCCTCGCGCTGATCCCAGACCACCGCGTGCCACTCGTCCATTTACAAGCCGCTGTCCGCGCAGGACTTACCTCTGAGACTGCCGATACCAACGGCCTCAACCAACTCCTCGCCTCCACCCTTTCCAAAGGCACCGCCACACGCACGTCTTCTGAAATTGCGCTCAGCTTGGAATCGCTCGGCGCGTCCATCAGCGCGAACACCGGTAACAACGCCATCCTCATCCAAGCCGCCGGCCTCGCACCCGATTTGGAAGCGATCACCGATGTCTTTGCCGACGTCATCCTCTCGCCCTCGCTCCCAGCCGACTCCATCGGGCGGGAAAAAGCCAGCCAACTCGCCACCCTTGAAGAAGCCCTGCAAGACCCACTGCACACTGGTTTCCGCGGTCTGCGCCACGCCGTATTCAGCGGCGCGGGATACGGTCTCGACGCCCTCGGCTCGCCGGAAACCTTGCCCGCGCTCGATCACTCAGAGCTCGCCGCTCACCATGCTCGCCACTTCACCGCCGCCAACATCACGCTCGCCATTTCCGGCGACTTTGACCCCGCCGCCCTGCTCGACATCATCACCCGGAAATTTGCAACTCTCCCGCCTGGCCAAGCATGGAACGCCCCCGCGAGCACGCTCACCGAGGGCGGAGAACACCTTTTCCGCCTGCCTAAAAAACAAGCTATCCTCACCATCGGCTTCCCCGGCACCGCCGTCAGCAGCGCGGACCGCCACGCGCTCGCGATGATCCAAGAATACGCCTCCGACATGGCAGGCCCGCTTTTCACACGCATTCGCGAGGAGCTCGGCCTTGCCTACCAAGTCGGCGCCACCCAATTCCTCGGCTACGACACCGGCCTATTCACCTTCTACGTCGCAACCTCACCCGAGCAAGTCGAACTCGCCCGCAAGGAACTCCTCCTCGAAATCGGAAAAATCGCTGCAATCGGCATCCCGGATGAGGCCTTCGACCGCGTCCGCTCAACAGTCCTCAGCGGCCTCGCCATCCAGCAACAATCGCCCTCCGCCACCGCCCGCCAAGTCGCGCTCAGCCTCATGTTCGGCCATGCCGCAGATGAGCACCGCCACTTACCGGCCACCTACAAGGCGCTCACCCCAGCGCAGGTCCGCGAGGTCGCCGCTCGGATTTTCTCCGCGACACCCACCCTCGTCACCGTGCTGCCCGAGGAGTGAGAAAACGTTGGAAGCCCCTGAAAATCCGCATTGCCGCTTGCAATCAAGGGCCGTGATTTGCGTAAGATAACCCATGCGCATCACCGCCCTTTTTCTCATGCTCTCCTCCCTCCTTTTCGCCGCCGAGCCTGCACCCACCGTGATCACCGCTCTCGCTCCGGCTGAGCGCCTCGCCGAAGCTTGGTGGAAAGACCGCCACGAGGCGAAAAAACCTCTCGCCGCCCAAGGCGGACACCAACTCGTCTTCATCGGCGACTCGATCACCCAAGGCTGGGAATCCCATGGCAAAGCCGTCTGGGAAAAATACTACGCACACCGCAAGGCATTGAACCTAGGCTACTCCGGTGACCGCACCGAACACGTCCTGTGGCGTCTCACCCACGACGAACTCAAGCAAGTCGATCCCGCGCTCTTCGTCGTCATGATCGGCACCAACAACACCGGACACCGCCAAGAACCCGCCTCACAAACCGCAGAAGGCGTCCAAGCCATCCTCAAACTGCTCCAAGCTCACAGCCCAAAAGCAAAAATCCTCCTCCTCTCGATCTTCCCGCGCGACGAGAAGCCCGACGGCAAACTCCGCCTCCAAAACGACGCCATCAACGCGCAAATCAAAACTTTTGCCGACGGCGATAAAATCCACTGGCTCGACATGTCACCCACCTTCCTCGCCCCAGACGGCACGCTGCCCAAGGAAATCATGCCAGATTTCCTCCACCCCCAAGCCATGGGATACGAAAAATGGGCGCTCGCCATGGAAAGCGAAATCGCCCGCCTCACCGGCACCCCACCCGTCCAATAATCCGGACTTCCCACCTCTGGACATCATGATCGCCAGACTCCGCGGCAAGGTCATCGAGGCCTACCCGAACCGCCTCGTCGTGGATGTCCACGGCGTCGGCTACGAGGTATTCATCCCCCTTTCCACCTTTGACCGCCTCCACGCCGCAGAGGGACTGGAAGTGGACCTCCGCACCCACCTCCACTTCAGCCAACTCGGCCAAAAACTCTTCGGCTTTGCCAGCGAGGAAGAGCGCGACGTGTTCCTCCTCCTCCTCGACCGCGTCAGCGGCGTCGGCCCCACCATGGCCGTCTCCGTCCTCAGCGGCATGGATGTCACCCGCTTCAAGCAGGCCGTCGTCACTGGCGACGTCGCTGCACTCTCAAAACTCAAAGGCGTCGGGAAAAAAACCGCAGAGCGCATCGTCCTCGAACTCAAAGACAAAGTCGGCGTCACCGAGACTTGGATGGACGCCGCCGCCGGCCAAGTCAGCGCCTCCGCCGCCGATGCCGAACTCGCACTCATCGCCCTCGGCTACAAGCAGGTGGACGCTCGCAAGGCGGTCCGCAAGGTGCTGGATGCCGACGCCAAAGCCCCCACAGAAGCCCTCATCCGCGGAGCTCTACGCGCCCTCCAAGCGTGAGGAAAATTCCCCTTCGCCTGTAACAATGTTTGCCAAAGCCCACTGATTCCGCATCATTCCGCCCATGAAAACCGCCGTCTGCGCCTCCGTATCTTCCGCAATCGTCCTTGCGCTCTCCAGTTGCGGACTCCCCGGAAAAAGTGGCGGCTCCACCCAACTCGCCAACACCGGCCCCTTCGACCGCAACGGCAACTACGTCGAGGAATGGGCGGACAACCCCGCCAAATGGCGCCGCAGCGGTGGATCTCCATCGCCCCATGAAATCGGCTCGGACCAACTCCCGGAAATCGCTCTGAACGATCAACCGCCGCAAAATTCCGTTCCACTTGCCACACGCTCGAC
>JBEGOB010000514.1:0-6256 GCA_041182265.1 Verrucomicrobiota bacterium
TTCCTCCAACAAAGTTCCGGACCATTTGTTCAAATCAAAATTCATCACAAGGTTCAGCGTCACAGCGGTATCAACAGAAAAGCTTGTCTGGGTGTTGAACGTATTGATCGTGTTGGATCGATAGACGTTCACCATGCCTGAAGTGGATGATGGCGCGAAGAGAATCGTTGAGAGTTCCTCGAAGCCCTGATCCAAGAACGTCACACGGAAGCTATCTGTGAGTGAATCAAGATTGGCGCTGTTGAAGACTAAATCCACGGAGAAAACCGCTTCCTTCAGCTCGCTGTCGGGTGTGAAGCTAGCGACTGTTGGCGAGGACAAGTAGGCGATCCCTGGATTCAATTCTCCGACAGGTGGGATCCCGCCAATCGCGAGGGATTTGTCGCCGTAAGAGAGCGGCAGCTCGAAGCCAACGGTAGAAATGACTGCCATCGAATCCGTTCCTATGGGATCGGTGAGCCAAGAATCATTTTGCCCCTCTAAATTATTGATTGCAGGATCAAATGCTTCAAAGGACTCGGACCAGATCAAGGCTCCGGTTGCGGTGAGTTGAAGAGTCAGGAAGAAAAGAATGAACTTCATCGGATTGGGTTTTGAATGGAATGAGTTGATGGATTGCGCCTTTTACCGGACACGGCGGACGATTTTTGTCTGCGCTTTCTCGACGACCGCGGTCTCGGTGACGACGGTTTCGTGAGTTGATGCAAGCTTCGTGGATTCTGTCATTGGAACTTGAGTCGCGTCCTTGGCGAAGTCTTCGGGATTCTTCCCCTTCGCATCTTTTAGATCCTCCTCGAGTTTTTTAGCGATCGCTTCCAAGGCATCTCGTTCGACACGCTTGGCTTGTTTTGTCACTTCATCATCAGAGTCTTTTTCCTCACGATCGAGAGCCTCGATGCGCTCGTTGCGGTCTTTGTCCTCCTTGTCCTTCTTTTCAAAATCAACTCGGGTGACCTTGCTAGGATTGCCCGGTTTGGGTTCGCGACCATTTTTGACAGGTGTCGGCGTGCGACTCCCCCTGGTGTCCGCTTCGAGGCCAACTGCGCTTATGATTAGGAAACAAATGGCGATACTGAATGGATTAAATTTCATTTTTTCGTGGAACAAAATGTTCGGTTGGAGATGAAAACTGCTCGGGTTTATTTGATGCGCTCGAGGGTGGAAATTGCCGAAGCGGAGAAATGAGGCGAAACTAAAAGTTCGCACCGCGCTTTCCGCCCGAAAAGCAAGCCATGGTGATTTTGTTTATTCGGCAATAAATTGACGTTCAATTTCATAGCCTTTGGGTTTTGGTGATTTTGCAAAAGACCTGAAAAAGACCTCTCGATTTATACGCGACGCGCCAATTTGCGAGTTGGTCACATTTTTTGCGTGCCACGATGCAAAAAATTCCATCGCAGTCTCGGAGCTCGACTGCTGCAGCGGCCTCAATGTTCCAAAGAATCCGCTTGGCGGAGGTCGAATGAGTGAATGATTCCGGTCAAAACTTGTGCCAGTGTGTGCAACGAATGACTGGTCGAACGCTTCAAAATGGATCATAACCGCGCCGTCAGTCGTCCGGTCCGGCAGGGTTCGGGTGACGCAAACATCCAAAAATCTGCGTGAAACTTTTGAAAATGTTACCATGCGAGAACTGAGCCCGTCTGTTTTTCTTGCGGATTCCCGGTGGAAGGATCGCTTCGACGACGAGATTCTCGGGGCGGCGAACTCGCTTGTGGGCAAAGTTCGGGATTTGAAAATGGAGGAAAATGCGCCGGATTCGGTGTGTTTGGTTGCCATGGTGGCGAAGGACGAGGTGGAGGTGAATTTCTGGCAATCCGGACAAGACTGGGAGTTTGAGACATTTTGCTCCTGCGAAATCGGCAGTTTTTGTCATCATGCAGCGGCCTTGTTGATGAAGGCGGCGAAGGAAAGAGATCCATCCCGCTTGCACGGGCGAGGGATCGCCGGAGCTGTGGCTGCGGCGCTGCCATCCGCGCGTGAATTGATGCATGATCCGCCGCCGGATTTACCACGGCTGCGCTTCGAGCCGCAGTTTGCCCTGCATGTCACGCGCGATCCGGTGGACCGCGCCACTCGTCTATTATTGCAGTCCCTCGGCCAAGCGGAACCGGATTTCTGGATTTCCGCCGAGGCGTCAGTCATTTATGGACCGCACCGCAGCTCCCTGCGAGCGACCGCGCCCGACTGGATCAGCTCGATCACGGCGGATGGGCAAGCGGCGATTCTTCAACACGATGCTGCTGCAGAAGCTGCTGCCGCTCAGCAGCTTCGCGACACCGGCCTGTCATCCCTCCAGTCAAACTCCGCATGGAAATTCATGCTCAATCTCAAGTCCCGGGAAAGCAGTCGCACGGGGAGCCCGGACCGTTGGTTTCCTGACCCGGGGCGTGTGCCGATTCATGCATTTTGGCATCAATTCCGAGGGGAAATGATCGATCGCTTGGAGCAGTTAGGCTGGTCGGTCACCGTGGCAGATGCCGTCGGCCACCGCGTCCACGAAGCTGCGCCGGAGAAGTGGAACAGCCAACTTTCGCCCGGCGATGGTGGCTGGTTCAGTCTATCTGTTGGTTTCGATGTCGCCGGCCAACGCTACGATCTGCTGCCGATTCTTGCGGGTTTGTTGGAAAATGATTTTCTGGAAGAGACGCTGGACCGGCCAAACAACGGCCACATTTATGCGCCCTTGCCGGATGGTGACGCGCTGAAATTGCCGATTGGAAGAGTACGGAAAATTCTCCAACACCTTGCAGCTTTGATTGATCCGAAATTTCCGGATCGTGCGCGACTGCACACACTGGATGCCGCCTCCTTGGCGGGGCTTGAGGGATTGGGGATTGAGACGCCGCCGGATCTTGCCGAGCTTGCGGGCAAGCTTCAGGGGTTTTCCGGCATCGATCCGGTGCCTACGGCGGCAGGTTTGCAGGCCACCTTGCGTGACTATCAACTTGCGGGATTCCATTGGATGCAGTTTCTCGCGAGGCACGGATTGCACGGCATCCTAGCAGACGACATGGGCTTGGGGAAAACTCTTCAAACTCTAGCGCACATTCTAACGGACAAGACATCCGGCCAATCGCGCGGCTTGCCGGTGCTCGTCATCGCCCCGACGTCCGTCGTCCCCAACTGGCGCGCGGAGGCGCAGAAATTCACGCCTGAATTGCGCGTGCTCGTGCTCAACGGGCCGGAGCGGAAGAAATACTACCGCTCGATTCCGCATGCGGACCTTGTCCTAACATCCTTTGCATTGCTCCAGCGAGACATCGATAAACTCGCCGCTGTTCCATTTCACATGGTGGTCTTGGATGAGGCGCAAAACATCAAAAACCCTCGCTCAAAGGTCGCGCAAGCCGCTTGCAAGCTCAATGCACGGAATCGGCTCTGCCTATCAGGGACTCCGATTGAAAATCATCTCGGCGAGTTGTGGAGCTTGATGAATTTCCTCGTTCCAGGCTTTCTTGGGACGGAGGACGCATTCAACAAACGCTTCCGCACGCCCATCGAGAAGGATGGCGATGTCGAGCGAAACGAAATTCTCAAGGCGCGTGTCGCGCCATTGATTCTCCGCCGCACGAAGGATCAGGTGGCGAAGGAATTGCCACCGAAGACAGAGTTGGTTCACCTCATCGAACTCAACACCGGACAAAAGGATCTCTATGAAACAGTGCGTGCCACCATGGACAAGCGCGTTCGCGAGGCCATCGCCGCACGCGGCATCGAGCAATCGCAAATCGTCTTTCTTGATGCGCTTCTCAAGCTCCGTCAAATTTGCTGTGACCCACGCTTGCTGCCCGAGAACTTCACCAATGAGGTGCACGAGTCTGCGAAGTTGAACTTCCTCATTGAGCTACTTGCATTGCTGATCGAGGAGGGTCGCAGAATTTTGTTATTCTCCCAGTTCACCACCATGCTTGGCCTGATTGAGGCGCACTTGGTGAAGGAGAAAATTGCCTACATCAAACTAACAGGAGCCTCCAAGGATCGGGGCAAATTGGTTGAGGATTTCCAGACAGGCAAGGCATCGCTCTTCCTCATTTCCCTCAAAGCGGGTGGCACCGGCCTCAACCTAACTGCCGCTGATACGGTGATTCACTATGATCCTTGGTGGAATCCAGCGGCCGAGGCGCAGGCGACGGATCGCGCTTACCGGATTGGCCAAGACAAGCCGGTCTTTGTTCACAAACTGCTGTGCCAGGAAACCGTGGAAGAGCGCATTCATAAACTGCAGCAGGAGAAGGGAAAACTTGCCGCTGGGATCCTTGCGGACGCGGATATTTCCAAAAAACTGGATGCGGCGATGGTCCGCTCGCTGCTCGACCCCTGATCCAGCCGGAGCCGGGCGACTCATCCGGGCTTGATCCCGGAACGCTCACGGTTTACCTCGTCTCACACGTTTCATGTCCATTTCTTCCTATGCCACTCCCTCGCCCGCGCTTCAGCGCGAGGTGAAACGCCGCCGCTCGTTCGCGATCATCTCTCACCCGGACGCCGGAAAAACCACCTTGACGGAGAAATTCCTGCTTTATGGTGGCGCTCTCAACCTGGCCGGAAGTGTGACCGCCCGGAAAAACCAGCGGGCGACGACCTCGGACTGGATGGATTTGGAAAAACAACGCGGAATTTCCGTGAGCTCCACGGTTTTGCAGTTCGAATACAAAGACTGTGTCGTCAACATCCTCGACACCCCGGGGCACAAAGATTTCTCGGAAGACACCTACCGCGTGCTGACCGCCGTGGATGCGGCGGTCATGGTGGTGGATGCCGGCAAGGGCATTGAGAGTCAAACCCGCAAACTTTTCGAAGTTTGTCGGCGGCGTGGCGTGCCGATTTTCACCTTCATGAATAAGCTGGACCGCCCGGCGCGCCCGTCCATGGACCTGTTGGATGAATTGGAATCCGTCCTTGGAATCCACGCTTACCCCGTGAATTGGCCGCTGGGTGACGGCCCAAGATTTCGCGGAGTTTATGACCGTGACGAGAAGCAAGTGCATCTTTTCGAGCGGACCGTCCATGGTGCGTATCGGGCACCGGTGAGCGTCAAAGGCATCGGCGATGACAGCGTCAAGGCAGCCATGGAAGAGGCGACTTACTCGCAAGTCTGCGATGAGTTAGAACTGCTCGAAGGCGCGGGCGCGGAGTTTGACCTTGGCAAAGTCCTTGCAGGTGAATTGACGCCGGTCTTCTTTGGCAGCGCGGCAAATAACTTTGGCGTGCAACTTTTGCTGGACCGCTTCCTCGAACTATCTCCACCGCCGACACCGCGTGAGAGCGGCGGAATGATGATCGATCCCGCCTCCGAGGAGTTCTCCGCCTTCGTTTTTAAAATTCAGGCAAACATGAACCCGAAGCACCGCGACCGGATTGCTTTTGTGCGGATTGTTTCCGGAAAATTCGAGCGGGACATGGACGTCATCAACGGTCGGAGCGGAGAAAAAGTCCGTCTTGCAAACTCGCAGCGCTTGTTCGCCCGCGAGCGTGAGACCGTGGATGATGCTTTCGCCGGCGATGTCGTCGGTTTGGTTGGCAACTATGATTTGCTCATTGGCGACACGCTTTCATCCAAACCGGGAGTGAGCTTCGACGAAATTCCGCGCTTTGCCCCTGAGTGTTTTTCCTTCCTGCATAACAAGAGCACGGCCAAGTACAAGCGCTTCCGGGATGGGCTTCAACAACTTCTCAAAGAAGGCGTGGCCAGCGAGTTTCAGTTGCTCGATACCGGTGGCTCGCAAGTCCCGCTGCTAGGCGCGGTCGGCCCACTTCAGTTCGAGGTGCTCCAATACCGTCTTGAGGGGGAATACGCGGCGGAAACGCGGATTGAAGCTGCGAATTGGTCACTTGCGCGCTGGCTCAAGCCGAAGGAAGGCGATCCGATGGCACCGGAGGCCAGACCCAATCTATCACTCGGTGCGGCGCTCGCCCGCGATTCTAACGGCTGGCTTGTCGCGCTTCTGCCGAGCGAATGGGCATTGAAGACCTTTGCCGACAAAAATGAAGATTGGGTGCTTTCCGAACAGCCGTTTCCGCCACCGAGCGCGAGGTAGTCGCGTGCTGGAGAATTCCGTGAGAATGGAATTTTCCTGAGCTTTAAGTTTGCTCCAGCGCAGGGCGATGAGTCTGATACCGAGATGATGCGTCGCCTGATTCTATTCCTCGCCCTATCGCTTGCCGTCCAGGCGCAGCCGAACGTCGTCCTCATTGCGGTGGATGACCTCAACGACTGGGTCGGCTGTCTCAAAGGGCATCCGCAAGTGAAGAC
>JBEGOB010000515.1:0-4245 GCA_041182265.1 Verrucomicrobiota bacterium
TGCGTGCCGAGGATTGGTTCGCGCTCGCCCGCAGCGCGCACTCCGCCGGCGAAGCCGCGTTGTTCCAAAAAGCGGTGGATTCCGCATGCGCCCTGCTGACACAGGCCGACACGCTGTTGGACTCCCACAGCTATCTGCGCCTCGCCCCCTGGCTGGACTTCACCCGTCGCCACGGCGGCAGCGACGCGGACAAACTGGCCTGGGAGTCCAACGCCAAACAGATCATCACCACCTGGGGCCCGCCGGTGAACGACTATGCGTGCCGCGTCTGGTCCGGCCTGATCCGCGACTTTTACATTCCGCGAATGAAAGCGGTGACCGAGGCGATGGCCGCCGGCCAGCCGTTTGATCGAGGAACATGGGAAGCCGCTTGGTTGAAATCCCCCGGCATCAGCCCGGTCCAGCCGCTCGATGATCCCGCCACTCAAGCCTCGGAATGGGTGAATGCCGCCTATCAATCCGCGATCCCAAAAATCGGCAGCCAAGTGGGCGAGGTCGTCGGCACCTGGGAGCCGGGAAAAATCAAGACCGACTGGAGCGTGGTCGAATGGCCGCTTGGCGCCGCGTGGCTGGAAAAACTCGGCGGCGTGCGTTTCCAATTCACCGGTGGAGACCACCGACTCGACATCCGCGAAGTCAGTATCGTGGCGGATGGCCAGGTCGTGGCCAGCGACAAACACGACGGCACCGCCGGCAATGTCCATCGCGGCCATGTCTATCGCTTCGACATTCCCGCCGAAACACGCGCCAACAACACCCTGATTCTCCGCGCCGATATCCGCTCCATGGGAGGCGCCAATTCTCGCGGCAACATCATTCTTGTTCCGAAATCGGAGTAGCAACCAATGGGGACCCACACATTGCCATATTATTTCTCTCTTAACATGTTCCGTAAACCCAAAGTCCGTCCTGCGGGTCAATGGTTGGGATTGTTCCGGGATTCAGATTCTCAAAATAAATAAACAACTATGAAAATATATCACTTAAAACAACTAACGAATAGATTTAGATGGATGCTCGTCCTGTGTTTTCTGGCGGTGGGGAGCGTGGCGGCGAGCGGGGAATCCCGTGCCAGGGAAAATTTCTGCGAGAACTGGAAGTTTCATCTGGGGGATGTGCCCGGCGCGGAGCAGCCCAAACTGGACGATGCGGCCTGGCGGACGCTGGATGTGCCACACGACTGGAGCATCGAGCAAAAACCCCACCCAAGAGCGCCCGGCGGCTTGTCGGAGGGGTATCAGTCGGGCGGGATTGGTTGGTATCGCAAGAGCTTTACGATCCCAAAAGAGGCCGAGGGCAAGCAGGTGTTCCTCGATTTTGATGGCATCTACATGAACAGCAAGGTGTGGGTGAATGGTCACCTGCTGGGATATCGTCCCTTTGGCTATCTCGGGTTCCGCTACGACCTGACGCCGCACCTGAAGATCGGCGGCGAAAATGTGATCGCGGTCCAGGCGGATGTCCGCCCTGGCTCGAGCCGCTGGTATCCGGGGGCCGGAATTTATCGTAGCGTTTGGCTGACCACGGTCAACCCGGTCCATGTCGCTCATTGGGGTCACTTTGTGAGCACGCCGGAGGTGTCTGCGGAGAAGGCCTCGGTCCGCTTGCAGACCGAGGTGGAAAACAAGTCCGATAAACCCGCGAAGGTCACGCTGAAGTCGGTGGTGCTGGATCCGCAGGGTCGGCCGGTGGCGGAAGCCACCTCCACGCACGATGTTCCAGCGGGAGGGATGCATCCATTCGACCAAAATTTTGTGGTCAAAAATCCGATGCTCTGGTCGCCGGACACGCCGGATCTCTACAAAGTCGTATCGACGGTGCTGACCGATGGAAAGAAGAGCGACGAGGTGACCTCACCGCTCGGGATTCGCTGGTTTGAGTTCACGAAAGACAAGGGTCTGATCTTCAATGGAGAAGAGATGGATGTGAAAGGCGTCTGCCTGCATCACGATCTCGGACCGCTGGGCACGGCATTCCATCCGCGTGCGATGGAGCGTCGGTTGGAAATTTTGCGGGAGATGGGCTGCAATGCCATCCGCACCGCGCACAACCCGCAGGATCCGGAGTTTTACGCGCTCTGCGACCGGATGGGATTCCTCGTGATGAATGAGGCCTTTGACGAGTGGAAGATTCCAAAACTCGCCGCAAACCAAGGCTATGCGCGTCATTTCGAGGAATGGAGCGAGAGGGATTTGGCGGGCATGGTTCGTCGCGACCGGAATCATCCGAGCGTCATCATGTGGAGTATCGGCAACGAAATCAACGAGCAGCACGGACCGGATGGCGGCAAGATCTCGGCGCGTCTGGCCTCGATTGTCAAGAAACACGACCCCACCCGCCCGATCACCGCTGGCTGCAATTCGCCCAATGACGCCAGTAAAAATGGATTTGAAAAGGCGTTGGATGTGTTCGGCTTGAATTACAGCTACGAGGTGTATGACCAACTGAAAGGGCAACGCGCCATGATCGGCACGGAAAACTCGACCGATTGGAGCGCGCGCGGGTCCTACTCCTACTTCCGCCCCTTGCGTGGCGACATGCAAATTTTAGGGTCAAAAAATGATATCGAGCTGACTTCGTATGGCATTTTCCGAGATCGGGATGCCGATGTGACCCTGATGAAAATGAGAGCCTCGCCGTGGATGGCGGGTCAGTTTGCCTGGACCGGGTTTGACTATCGCGGTGAGGTGCATCCGTTTAAATGGCCTGCCATCAGCGGTTATTGGGGCATTGTGGACCTTGTCGGCTTTCCCAAGGATCAGTATTTCCTCTATCAGAGCGACTGGAGCGACAAGCCAATGGTGCACATTTTGCCCCAAAACTGGAACTGGTCCCAGTATCCGGGCGCGGTCTTTCCGGTCTGGGTGTATAGCAACTGCGATGAAGTGGAGTTGTTTCAAGACAACAAGTCATTGGGCGTTAAAACGATAGACCGCGAGAAAACCCTCCGTTTCGAGTGGGGCGTCCCCTATCGCCAGGGCACCTTAAAAGCGGTGGGCTATAAAAATGGCCAGCAGGTGTGCACGACCTCGGTTTCCACCACCGGCGAACCGGCCCAAATCGCCCTGGTTCCGGACCGGACCGAAATCGCGGCGGATGGCTCGGACTTGAGCTACATCACGGTGCGCGTCACGGATGCCCAAGGCCGCACCTGCCCGGATGCAGATCGCAACCTGATTCATTTCGAGGTTAAAGGCGCGGGCAAGATTGTGGGTGTCTCCAACGGCAGTTCCTACAGCCACGATCCGTCGAAGGGCAACCTAGTGCACTCCTTCCGAGGGCTTTGCATGCTGGTGGTGCAGTCGACCAAAAACGCCGGGCCGATCGAGATCAAGGCATCCTCCGAGGGGCTGAAGGAGGCGAGCGTGCAGATTCAGGCCCTGCCTCCGGATTCCCCCAAGCTGGCGCAGGCTGCGGCGGAGCGCGAACGCAAGGCGCTTGAGCAAAACAAACAATTCAGCCGTCACCGGCTCGCCGTCCTGTCGATGAAAGACGGGCGCCCTGCTGGCGAATCGATGAATGTAGAGGCGATGGCCGAGGAGCAGAAGGAACTCGCCGCGTATGCAGCGCAAGAGTTGTCGAACATTTCGCTCACGCCGACCGTGCACTTGAGCGCCAACCTCCAAAAGATGGGCGTCACCGCTCAGCCCCAAGGCGACAAGTATGGAGAGATGAAACACCTGCTGGGCCGCAAGGAATGGCTTCGCGCGCTCTCGCTCCTGAACCCCGATGTGAACGGAAAATACCCCAACCGCCGAGAGTTGGAGCGTTTGCTCAAAGAGCTGAGAAATATGAATTACTCGTTGAACCTGCAGCCCCAATTCGACATGCCCGAAGGGAAGACGCTCTACTACCTCATTTCGAAGCCTGGCGATAAGATGGATCTCACGGAGGGTTGGTTCCTACAGTCCGGGGCCGGCGGGTGGACTCATTGGTGGGTGCCGGACAACAAAGAAGTGTTCGTGATACTGGCCGACAAGAGCGAGGACGCCAAAAACAAAATCCTGGCCATTCACCAAGCCTATCTCAAGGAACTAAAGGCCCGCACCGACAAGTATGGTCAGGGCGAGTTTTCCGAGGAGCAGTTCCAAAATGAATGCAAGCAGTTGGCGGAAAACCAGCGCGCCGATTACATCGAGTTGATGGGGAAATATTGATTGATCATATCGTAACGCCCTAGGCAGAATAGGTTTTCAATGACTCAAAATGGGGTTGGCGTGTTCATTTTTTCCGGCTGCACTTTGC
>JBEGOB010000516.1:0-3596 GCA_041182265.1 Verrucomicrobiota bacterium
GGGCAGGATTCCGGGGCCACACGTAAATCCACCCGACAGATTCTCAAATCCAAAACGATCCGACTTTGGCAATCAACGTTGCCCTGATACCGTCCACTGGTCCTGGGGAAGATCATGTCAGAACCACCACTAGTGTTACGCCAACAGTCTTGGCTTCAACGCGCTGTCAGCAGCACACGCGAGATACTGTCTTCGGCAATGCTTCTCGCGGGAACCGCGGCGTTCATTGGTCCAATCATCCTTTTAGGTTGGCAGGTCCTGACTTGGCTACGCCACGGCTATTGGGACCGTTGGCCAATTGAGCGAACGCTAGCAAAGGTTGGCATCCTTGAGCCTCAAACCGGATGGGCGGGCGTTCAGAAGATCATCTCCTACCTTTTCGGGATGCCGACTTTGCTACTCATCCTTGTCGGTGGGATAATCGTCGGCGGGCTGTTGGCCTCCATCATCACTTGGATAGACGAAAACCATCTTGCCGATGCAAGGGTCACCTACGAGGTCGAGGGCGAAACCCGCCAACAGAGCGTCACTGCCATTCTGAGAGGGAAAGACTCTGACGCTATCGTAGCTATTGGACGGCTCCACCCCGGAATGGATTTCAAGGTCAGCAAGATCGAGTGGTTTCCCAAGGTGTAACTCGCGCCCGGCTGAATCGCGAGTTCTTCACCGCATCCCCCGATCTGGCGAAAGCCATCATCGAACTGGTCGCGATTCAGAACGTCACCCCTTCTGATGCCGACCAGGACATCACCCCGGAGGAGCGTCGGGAGATCGAGGCCGAGAAGGTGAAGCGCACCCTTGGCGGTCTCGGGATCGAGCTAGGAACCGAACTGGTCTTCGTCAAAGACCCCGCTGTCACCTGTATCGTCCATGACACAAAGAAGGTCTCATTCCGGGGCGAAGTGATGAGCCTGTCGAAGGCCGCCCTGTTGGCCATCCATGAGATGGGCTTCACTTGGCCGACCGCTAACGGGTTCGAATATTGGACCCTGAACGGGAAGCGACTAGTCGACTTGCCCATGGCGGTTGAGGTCGCGAGCGACGAGGAGGACGAAGCATGACGAGGAAACGTTTCGGCATCTTCCTCGGGCTTTTCGTCCTTGCGACTTTGGCAAGCTGCGCTTCTCAGCCCGTCCCTTCCGGCACGTCCGATGTGCCAGGGTTCTTCCAGGCGTTATTCCACGGGTTCGCCGCACCCGTGACGCTCTTCCTCGGTTGGCTTTGGGATGGTCGCATCTATGCGTTCCCGAACACCGGGTGGTTCTACGATCTGGGCTTCATGATCGGACTTGGCTTCTGGGGCGGCGGAGCGGTTGCTTCCCGATGAGTATCGTTCCTTCAGGGTGGGTGGTGGATTGGCAGGCGTGGGCGACGCTGGCGGCGGGCGGCCTCGCGGTCGCGGCGGCACTCGCCGTTGGTGTCATGCAAACGAAACTTCTCAGTCGTCAGACGGAAATTAGTTCCGAGTTGGCCGACATCGAGCGAGCGAAAATCCGCTTTGAACTTTTCGAGAAGCGGTATGAATTCGTTACAATCTTTTACGCCTTTGTCGGTCGAATCCGGTCGAAAACCGATATCTGGAACGACGAAGATGATGCGTTTGTAGCTGCTACAAGGCAGGCGGAATATCTCTTCCCGGCCTCGATGAGGCCGCTGATAGAGGACCTGTGGGATACTTCGGTCGCTTATCAGGATGCTGGCGACAACCTCGCGTCGAAAGATCAAGCAGTGAGAGATAGGGCCATCGCGGATCGCAATCGGTTGCGGCGCGATTTGGACGATCTCGTCCTGCGGTTCTCCGAAATGTTCGATGCCGAGATTCGCCCGTTCGACTGAGCCTAGCCGTTATTGTCGCCGATGATGTCGTGGCTCATGCTCTACGCCTACATCGACCGGGGCAATCTCGCATCTTTAGATCGCGTGCAACTGGACGAAGACGGATCACCCTGCTCTGTTGGTGCCACTCAAAGGAGGCACCCGCGCCCTTTGATTGCGTCTTCCGTCGCATACATGGGCAATCCCCGCCCCGCCTCGTGGTCTTCGGCGATGCAACGTCGATGGAGATAAAATATGAGGTATTTCTGGTTCTTGGTTGTCGCTGCCTTGGCAGCCTGCACCGAAAATCTCCAAGTCAACGGCCCTGACTGTAGCCAGCCGGATGTCGGAAATGGCGTGGACATCCTTGGTGTTCGTTTGGGAATGGATAATGCGACCGCTATTCGAATTCTAAGGTGTGCGGGATACGCCGTTGAAGTTAAGGCAGGGCCGATTATGGACGGAAACCCCGCAAACAATGTTGATTACGGAGTGATTGCGGAACGAGATGGGGATCGGTTAGCCGTCAGATTCGGTGGCCTCAGTGGGAGCGAGAAGGTTGTCGGTATGCTACGAATTATCGGCCCCTCAAAGGAAGGTTCGGAACTTTCTGTAGATGAGGTCCGGCAGTCTATTTTTGCGAAATACGGACCCTTATTTGAATACAAGTCATTACCAGACCCATCAAAAGGATACTTTGCGCCCTATAGTCGTGGCGAATACTATAGACTGTCTGGCGATAATCAGGAAATTCCGGTCGAGTCTGAAGTCAGTACGTGTAAATCGGGAGTCAATTTTCTAAATATAGAATCGTTTATAGTTGGCGGAGCTAATTTTAGATGCGGTGAATTTGTATTCATTCAAATAAGCCCATCGAATAGAAATAGAGCCCTGTCTGATATGTTATTGGTCGAGGTCACAAATGGAGTGGTGGAAGAGCCGCTGCGTCAAGAGCGTATCCGCCTCATAGCAAGTAACCGGGCTCGCAATCTCGCCCGCGAGGCTTCGGACGCAAAATCGCGCGGGACTCCCGACCTCTGATCTTGGGGCGATGGCTGCTAAGCGGTGCACCGTTCATGACGGACGGAAAGTGAACTTCCGAGGCGAAATCATGAGTCCCTCTCGGGCGGGATTGATCGCCGTCCACGAAATGGGATTCACATGGCCCACGGTCAGCGGATTCGAATATTGGACCCTGAACGGGAGGCGGCTGGTCGATCTGCCCTTCGCCGTTGAGGTCGCGAGCGACGAACAAGAAACCTGATGGCTGTCGAGCAGAGCCCAAAACTTCCCAAAGAGCCCGCCAAGGTGATCCGTCGATCACCAGAAATGGTCCTCGCCGCCTACGCACTGGCCCGCTTGGGTCGCCAAGTGGAAGGTCGGCGTGACGCGCCCCCAGCGTTTCTCAACACATCGAATTGGCGGCAAACCTACGAGCTATTTTACCCCCACTTCCACGACGGAAGAGAACTTCGAACATTTCAAAACAGCCTCAAGGCTGCACGGGATGCATTCGACGCTCACCTCAAGTCCCGCCGAAGGGGCTGGCGGTTAAAGGACGGCAATCCCATTGAGCCACAGGGATTGTTCAAGACGACCATGGACGCATGGAAGGACCGTTCCGACGAGGAGTTGCGTGACGCAGTGCTCCACATCCTGGCCCGCAATCCGGCTGAGCCAGAACTCGTCCAAGACCTCCAGGACATCCTCAACTCCTCGGCAACTATGAAGACGGCTCTCGTTCAAGCGCGGATAGGCCAAGGAGCCTATCGGGCCGATCT
>JBEGOB010000517.1:0-10472 GCA_041182265.1 Verrucomicrobiota bacterium
GGCGGGGTCCCACCATTGGTGACCGGCAGGAGAAACGACGCTGGCGAAGCGCCACTGCGTCGCCGCATCTGGCGGGCTGGCACTTGAAAGAACCAGCGGCGTGCCGACCGCCGCCGCACCATTCATGACACCGACTGCGTGGCCGGTATCGGGACTGAGGAACTGGAAATACCCGGGCGCGGACAGTCGCACGTCCCATTGTCGGATGGCATCGGTCGACACGTCGCCCTGCACGACGGGCGTTCCGATGCCCGGCGCGGACTGCAGCGGGCGGCGGCTTTCCTCGCTGGCGAATTGGACGCTTTCGGGCGATTGAGGATAAGCGGTCCAAGGTTCATACCACTGCCCGGCCGGTGATTGTTGGACCACGGCGTCGCCCGAGTTCATGCCACGCTGCTTAGGAACGGCCAGCATGCCGGAGTTGCGGTTGGAAAATCGATAACTGGCGCCCGCCTCGACCGGTGAGACCGGCTCAAGCGACCAGTGTTGAGCGGTGGAATCCGCGGCGTTCGACTGCACCAGCGCACCGGTAGCGGTCGTGGTGAGCGCCATGCCGGTGGCGGCGTTGACGAGCCGAAACCAGCCGTCGCCAGCCGGCGCGAGCGACCAACTCTGATAGTCCGCCTGGACCCAGGTGCCGAGGCTGAGCGGTAGCCGATCGGTGACCGCTCCGCCGGGAACCTCGATGACCAAGGGATCAGCCGGGCCGTTGATGATCGATGCCTGGGTGTTGAAAATTGTCCAACGCCCGCCGCCGGCGTCGGAGAGCGACCATTTTTGTTCGGGAGCCGGGCTTCCCACGGCAAGCTCCAGCGCGGCACCCGCGCTCAGGGCGGACACTTTCGGCGTTGCCACTTGTTGGGTTTCGCGGTGGATGAGGCGATAGCTGCTGCCATTCTTGGGTGTTGCGGTATGGGCACCCGCAGCGCGGAACGAATAACGAAATCGGGCGTTAGGCGCGGCGTCGCCATTCAGCAGCCAGGCCTCGGCGGTGGTCCCCTGCTGGTTGTCGGTCCATTTGAACGACACATTGGCAAAAGTGGATGGACTGATTAGGCCAAGCAGCGAGCGTGGGATCGCGACGGCCATGCGGCTGCCGTCCCGGTGGGTGGCGACCTCGCCGAGGGCGGTCCAGGTCCATGCGCCCGTGCAGCGGGAAAGCGTGAGGTTAACGGAGCCCGGATTCTCGTTGGAGAGCCGGAAGTGATAGCCCTCCCATGCCGGAGCGGACGACGTTTCATCACGCAGGAAACAATTCATCCAGCCTGCATCGGCGGCGGCCTTGTCGCTGAGCGGAGCCACCGCTTCGACATAGAGATAGAGGTTTGTTTCATCGCGTGCGGCGAGGGCGCGCTTGAAATCGTTGCGACCGGTGGTGTTGGTGTAGAACTGGCTGCCAAAGCCAGCGTGGGAGCGGTGACGAACGTCGTCGGCATCGTCGCGAAACTCGGGACCGACACCCTCCCAAGTCGCGAAGTCGCTCAAGTTGATGGTGACCGGGGCGGACGCTTCGGCGACGGCACGCGCCCCTTTGAAGCGGCGGATGTTATCCACGAGCTGATAGTAATAGTTGTCGCCGTGACCCCCTTTCATCGGTTCGATGTCGCGGTTGAACTCGTCGTCCCAGACATCGACGAAATACGGATCGTTGGGATAGAGCGTGCGCTTCGCGTAGATGCTGTTGACGGTCTTGGTGTTTTGAAATCGCTGAGCGGTCCACTCGTTCCACTGGGTGACAAAGACGAGCTCCGGGTCGAGCTCGAGCGCGCGGCGCCATTGGTTGGCGAACTTGATGCCGAGGGCGGTGTTGCGTTGCTCGTTGGCAGGCTGGGCGGTCAGGTGGAAGCTCTTGCCGTTCGAGGTGGAGTTCCATGAGGGATGGGAAGCGGTGGCGACGCTGACCTGTTCGAGGTTTCCGGGGCTGCCGGACCACCCGCCTTGCTGCGGTTCGTTTTCAATCCACGACCACTTGTCCTCGCCCGGCTGCCAGGCCCAGGATTTGCGGACGGTGAAGAAATCAAGCATGGGCTGCGTGAGTTCCTCCGGCTTGGCGAGAATGATCGGCTTGCCATTCCAGCGGAACCAGAGGTCGGAGTGACGTCCCGGCAGATAGATGTCTTCATAGAGAGATTGGGCGGTGGTTCCAGAGTTGCTCCACGTTAGAAACGCGATCTGCGGCGTATCCTGACCGTTCACGCGCATGTCGGCGTAAGTGTCCATGATCAAATCATAAACCGGCTTGTAAGTGATCGAGTTGGTGACATCGAAAAAAATCGCGTCCACCCCGGCGTCGGTGAGCATCTGGGCGTGGCGCCGGATCACCCAAGTATCCTGCATCCGATAGTAGCCGAATAGCGGCTCACCCCAGAAGTGGAAGGAGTTCCGCGGTCCCCACAGCGGGTTGTCAAACTCGTGGATTGCATCCGGATCCTGGCTGATGATTTTCGAGATATCATAGAGTCCGTTGGTGTGCGAGCCGTTCCAGAGGAAGTAGAACATGGCGATTTTCTTATCGGCACGGGGCGGTCCGGTGACTGCGGGAGAAGGCAGCGTGCGGCCCAGCGCATCGGTGGCTGCCCATGTGTCCGCGAAGGTATCCCAAGTCGCCTGTGCATGGAGTTGCGGGGCGGGCGCGAGCTGGATCACCACCGCGGCGATGGAGCGGGCAAGAGAACCGGGCAGCTTGGCTTTTGAAAGGAAAATGGAGATAATCTCTGACACAGCGTGAAAGACTATTGCTGCCACCATAGGCCGTCCATGGCTGGAAATAGCCATGGTTGCGAGACCTATCTGTTGGAGCTCAGCGGGCAGGCTTGATGGAAATGGCGACCTTCGTGCCGCCCTCTGGAGAGAGATCGACAGAGAACCGCGAGCCGATTTCCTCCGCCCGCAAGCGCAGGGTGGATTCGATTCGCATGGCCTTGAGCTGCTCACCGTTGAGACCTACGCCATCGTCGCGAACCTGCAGCCAGACGATTCCGGCGGAGTCGCGGCGGAGTGCGAGATCGATGTGGCGGGCCTGGCTGTGCCGGAGAATGTTAGTGAGCGCTTCCTTGAGAAAAAGCCGCAGCGTGCGGCGGTGTGCGGGATCAACTTCGAGGCCCTGCAAGTCCGGCGCGATGTGATAGATGATAGGCAGGCCCGCACGGTGAATTTCCGCCAGATCATGCAGACGCTCGACGAAGGGAATGCGGCGGGTGATCTGCGGAGAAGTGACCGAGACCATTTCCCGAAGACTGCCGAGACTTTCCCGGATCAGGCGCTGCATGGGTGCGCACTGCGCGGGGGCGGCGCGGTCATCGGTGGAAAGCTGGCGATTGATCTGCTCGGCATAAGCGGCGATCGCGCTGAGATTGCTGCCGAGATCGTCGTGGAGGTCGGCGGCCAATTGGTTGCGGACGCGCCGCAGCCGGACCCGATGCAGGTGCTGCTGGCGGGCCAACCAGCCAAAAGAGCCTAACAACAACATCAGCGGAGTGGCGAGTGAAACCCGCCAGCAAAGACGGTCCGCCGCTGCCACGGCGGGTTGGATGGAGGACAGCAAACGAGCCTGTTCATTGAGGTGATCCGCCCGCCGCGCGAGTTGTCGCAACCAGTCGCGTTCGTGCAGGATGCGCCCCGCCGTCGTCATGCCGTCATTGATACCCGCCAAGGTCCAGAACTGCTTCATGCCACCGATTTCCTGCGCAAGGGCATCCTGCATGGCCTCCGAAACTTCGGGACGGAATCGCGGGAGCACCCGCTTGCCATCGTGGCGCACTTCGATTTCTGATAGCGCAAATGTGGCTGGTGCCGGCGGACGCTGCCACAGGTCGGAGACGACGAGGCGGAGCCGTTGGCAGAAAATCGCAGGAAACCGCAGGGAAACCGGGTTCAGTCCGGGCGCTGGGAAATTTTCACGAAGGGTGGTCTTCAGGCGCTGCCAGCTTGAGGACTCATCGCTCCAGACCTCGATCCAGAATCCCGTGGGAAAACCAGCCGCGCTTTCCGAGGCGGCTAACAATCTTTCACAGGGATACAAGCGGCATTCATCCACCTCCACCGGCGAATCCCAGCGCATCTCCAACAGGACGCTCCGATGGCTGTCGGGGTAAGGACGACTGCAGTAGCCCGCCTTCGCTTGGCGCACGTTTTGTTGAGGGAGTCCGAGCCCGGTTTGTTCGTCGTTGATGTAAGCGAGCGCGGCCCCGGGGATCGCCTCGGTTCGGGTCGTTTTGGAACTGACGCGCGATGTTGGAGCTAGATTGCGTGCGCCAGAAAAAATGAAAACCTCGCCAATGGCGGTTCCTTTCGGAGATCTGGAGCCTCCGACGTCACGCATGATTACAGCATCCACTTCCAAGGGATCGAACTCCGCGAAAAAAGGCAGTGTCGCACGGCGGTCGCGTTCGGCGCCAACAGCCAACTCAAACACAACGCGATGCATTTCGATTCCGTTCCGCAGCAGCAGGAACTCGGTGCTGGCGGGCAGTCCCAGAGATACTTTTTGATTGATGCTGTTCGGGTGTTGAGCGGGGACCAACGAGAGGGCGTCAACGGTGGCAACCTCCGTCAATTCGAACCGCACCTCGGTGGGCTTGCTGTCTGCTTGGTAATTCTGGGACAAATACCCCAGGGTGCCACCCGTCGGCGGCTGGGTGGAATCCGGGAGATCCTGCAGCGCGATCCGGATGTTAGCCAGTCTCGCCTCCTGCACGGATAGATCAGGATGCATCCACCGGATCAGTGGACGATAGATCGGCTTGTCCTCGAAGTGAAACGGAGAGACCGCCGTGAGTTTGAGAAACAACCAGCCCGCCATGATACAAGTCGCGCCCAATGCGACCCACAGAAGTTTGCTCGTGCGGGATTTCATACTCAAATCAGCCCGCCCTCGGATGCCTTCTTGAGTGCTCCGGAGAGGTTGTGCACCTGGAGTTGCTCGTAGATGTTGCGGACGTGGTTGTTGATCGTGTGGACGCTGAGATTTAGTTGCTCTGCGGCGATCTTTCTCGACTGCCCGTCGGCGAGCGACTGAAGCACCTCCAGCTCACGGGCGGAGAGCCCCACCGGTGTGTTACGCGGAGCTTGATCCCGCAGCACCCTGAGAATGATTTCCGCAATGGCCGGACTCATCGGAACCTCGCCGCGAGCGGTATTGCGGATGCCCTCAATGACGCGTGTGAGAGAATCTGTCTTCAAGAGGTAGCCGTGTGCGCCACGCGCCATCGCCTGCATCACCCGCGATCGGTTCTCGCTAATGGTCAGCACCAGGATTTTCGCGGCAGGCATGGCTGCCAGCAGATCCGGAATTGCATCGAGTCCGTCCACTTTCGGCAGCCCGAGGTCCAGAATAAGAATGTCCGGAGGCGTCCCCGGCAAAACCGCCATCGCCGCCGGTATCGAACCGAAATCATGGACGCAGACCATATCGTCCTGCTCATCGATCTCCGATTTGAGAATCAAGCGGTAGTCGTAATTGTCCTCGATCACGGCGATTTTTAGCATGTCCAAGACTGTCCACCGAATACAGGCCCTCGCCAATGGCTAATTCCAGCCATTTCATTGCGAGGACCCGCCATGTAGCTTTGATTCGCTATCAATCCAACTGTCCTCTCCCATGAATGCCCCAACCTATATCCCTCCCGGACTCGGACCTTCAAGCGGGTCGGCGTTCATCGAGGGGAAACTGCCGACCGCGTCAATTTGACTGAAATTCGTTCATTCACAACTCATGTTCGCGAGACCCACTGAAACAATTACCGCCCGTTCAAACCTAATGAAACGTCCACACACCGCCCCACGGGGCTTCTCCCTGGTCGAACTCCTCGTCGTGATTCTCATCATCGTCGTGCTTGCGGCGCTCGGCTTCACGCTATCGGTCCGGATGAAAAAATCCGCCAATCAAGCGATCACCACAGCCAACTTGCGCCAGATCGGAGTTGCCTTAATATCCTTCACTTCGGACAAGGGCCGCTTCCCAAGCCTCAACGGCGACCCGGTTTGGGACCGCGCCATCATCTCCAATCTCGGCTACTCCGAAATCATTGCCGGCACCGGAACCATTAAGATCAGCGCATACCCGGCACTGGATGCGACCGCGAAACTCTTCATCACGCCCGAAGACGAGGAAAAGCATGATCCCTCGTTTTACGCACGCAGCTTCGCCATCGTCCCATGGACCACGAATTGGTCGAACGGCACCGCCTTCCGTGGGTGGAAGAACCGGCCCTACAACACAGGCGTTCCGTATTCAGCCCTCGATTCACCGGAAAAGAACGCCATGGTCGTCCAGTGGCACAGAGGCGGTAACGGAACCGCCAACCAACTCGGCCACGGCAACCACGCCTATCACGATATCGGAGGCCCTGCCAAAACGCTCGGATCGATGCAGCAGGTCCTTTTCGCGGACGGCCACGTCGACAAAATCCGCGCCAACATGAGCAACAGCGAATTCGTCGCCAAATACTGGCCGGGAACTATTGGTAGCACGAACTGATCCCATCGCACGCTCTTCCATGATTCGCTAGACAGGTGATTGCGTTTGCTCACCGCGTGATGCTCCGGAGCTCCGGCTGGGTGGTGGAAGCTTCGATGGCTTTGATCGCATCTTCGACCGCGGTGACTCTCCGCTCGTTGAGTTCGCCCGCCGGAAACTCGCCGTTCTTGCATTCATCATTGAACTGCACGAGCAACTCCCTCATTCCCGGAATGGCTTCGCGGGCGGCGGTGCCGTAGCCCGCAATCTCCTTCATGATCTCGCCGGTGCGGCTTTCGCTGCCGTGCCCGCCCTGGGTTTTCGCGAGGATGACGCCCACCTCAATGCCCTCCTTGAAGTGATATTTTGTCAGCGCCTTGAATCCCCCCATGCGGATCTCGTTAGAGAACATCTTGTCGGCCGGACTGGGTATCCTAACAGCAGCGTCGATGTCCGGCGCTAGCGCCTGCACATCCTCCAGACTCAGACGGTTTTCGAAATAGCGCCTCAAGGTTGCCCGGGCCATGCCGTCCGCGTTTTTGGAAACCACCTGGATCGCCGGATGGAGAAGCTTTGGGTCCGCGTCCTTGAGCGCATCGGTCAATTCTCCCGCGAACAAGGCAGCGGCCAACTGGCCGTGGGTGAGCTGGATGGAATCGGCCCAGACGATCGGATCGAGGGGTTCCGCAGTATCGACCAAGGCCTTGAGAATCGCGGGGACGGCGGGCTTCGCGCTGCCACCCATCTGCTTGATCGCCTGCGCGGCCTTGAAGCGAAGCCAGCGGTCATCATGGGACAGCAGGCCGACCAAAACGGGAAGTGCCGCGGCGTGATTGAGATAGCCGAGGGCCTCGCAGGCACCCTGCGCGGCATGCACATCCGTGCCTTGCGCCATGGCGATCAGTTCGGGAGTCATTGCTTTCGCTTCGGGGCGCGTGGCGAGTTCTTCCGCGGCCCAGCCACGGACGACGGGCGACCAATCGCGGAATGCGGCCACAAGCTCCTCCGGAGTTTTGCGGGAGCGTTCCGTATCGAAACCGCCGGAAGCGATGGCGGCGGCAACCTCGTCGTTGCTCAACCATGCCTTTGGATTCGCTCCCTTGCCGGTGATGAAGAGATTTTTCAAGGCCAGCGAATAAGTTAGGACATAGGTGGCATTCGGGCTCAGGCCGTAGTAGCCGCTCTTGCCGTAGTAGGTATTATCGTCGGTCTTGCCGGGGCCGTATTGTTCGCCGCCGTCATAGGTGAACGAGCCATCGCAACGCCGTGCCAGATCGAGGTGGCTCGAAGCTTCCCTGAAGAATGCCGCCGCCGCCGCGGGTCCGCCGACATTGGCTCCGAGCGCGCTCCAGAGATAGCTGAATCCTTGACCGGTGTGGCCGCACTCGCGGTTCTTGTAGCCGGCGACGGACATCTTCGCGAAGAACTGCGCCTCCTCCACCCGGTTGCGCTGCATGCCGAAGAACACAGCGGCCATGGCGCTCTTGCCGTTGTTTTCGTGAAACGGATAGGGCTCGTGCTCGCCGTAGGGAATCGTGCCCTTGTCCATGAAGTAACCGAAAAATTTCGACGCGCGCTCGATGGCAGGAGCGATTTCCGGATCGTCAATTCCGCAGGCTTTGCCCATGACGATGGCCATATTCGCGGCAAGACCCGCCTGGTTGACCGGGCCATAGGGAGGGATCGGACCGTGAAGTTTGCCGTCGTCGGTTAGGCTGGCGAATCCATGGCCGAAGGTGCCATACATGCCTTGGCCGCGTGCCATCGAGACGGTGATTTCACGGATGGCATGCAGCACTTCCTTGTCGCCGGTGCGGAGGTAATACTCGCAGAGGAAAATGCCGCGGTAGCCGCTCTCCCAGGTTCCCAGGTTCTTCATTTCGAGGTTCAGAGTGGGCGGTCCCATCTTGCGGGCAAAGGCCTGCACCTCGGGCAGATAGTCCGGATTGCCAGTGGCTAACAACGCGAGTCCGCTGATCGCACCATGCCAGTTCACCTCCAAGGTTTCCTGCTCCAGGGCTTTGCATGCTCCGTCGAAAATCCGCTTGGATTTCTGACAATTGAAGGGCGCGGTGGCGCTGTAGTTTCCCATCACTCCCAGCTTGATCGACAACTCTCCGGTTTTGCCCTCCCGCCAGACGGTCAGCTTCAGGATGCCTTGCTTTTCCTGCTTTTCGGCTTCTTGAATCGCCAAAGCGATGCTTCTTCGAGCGTCCTCGGTGAATGGCTTGCCGCCGGTGCCGAGAATCACATCGTCCACCCTCATCACCCCGTCCGCCGGCGATTTTGCCCCGACATGAGTGACCAGAATCTGCCTGCTGGCCGCGGTGGTCCGGCCTTGCAGCCCGTCGAAATGAGTCGCGGGTTTGGTATAAATCCAACCGCGGAGCCCCGTGGCCCCGAGATTGTAGGTTAGTGCACGATCAACGGTGGCACCTTGGGTGAGATCCGGCGGCAAAGGCACCTCTGCGAGCGCGCCGGAGATGGATGCGAGCGCCACAACGAGGCGGGGAAAGCGAAGGATTCGAGAGATCATGCTCATTGATGATGGATGGGTTTTAAAGCTACCTAATATTTTCAATCGGCACATCACAGAAGGTCAATGCGGCGATTCCATTGGTTCCAAGAATCAAGTCGTTCTGGTTCCATGCGGATTCTTTCAGATAGGAGATACTCTTCGCCGTGGAAGGTTCCTTCAATTTGAGGGTGATCACATTTCCACTCACGGAGCCCGAAGCGACCTTGTCCTTCTCTCCGTCTGGATAGAACTGACCGGCCAGCGAATCCATCCAGATCACAGGCTGGTCGAACTCTAGGGCGATGGAATCCTTCCCCGTGAACCAGGCCCGCTTGAGGTCGGGTGGTGTGATCGATTCGGTGGGCAGCCTGCCATAGTGATCGCGCTCGATCAGCGGTTGGATCAGCCGCGCGAACTCCGCCCAGCCGACCAATGGAAAGTGACAAGGCCCAGCCGGTTGGATTCCAAGGGTGGACATCACGCTCAGGTTAGAATATAGCCTTGGCAGACTTCGTTGGACTTCACGGATCATGTCTCCGCCGCCAAGGTTGCCCGACATGCTGCATGCGTCCGGCCAGATTTGAAACACATACGTGTGTTGCAAGTTTGGGAAATCCCTCTTCCATCCCGAAGACATTTCCACAAAAAAATCCTGATAGGATTCCCAACCAAAGCCGCCCGTGGGGCCATCCGACCCTTGATCGCTTTCTCCCTGATGCCAGAGGATGCCGCGGATGCCGTGGGTGAGCTTGGCCTGCCGCACGCGCCATAACATCCGCCCGTAGATGCTTGTGAAGTCGCCCGGGTCGGCTTCATTCCGCTGGTGCTGGTCGATCCGGGTTCCTCCGACCGCGCCATTGACGATGAAAATCGGGATCTTGCGGCTCTCCACCAATCGTTTGGCAAGTTCCATACCCCAATAGCCAAGTTCCGCTTGCTCGCCTTTCTGAGCCTTCCAAACCGGATTGCACCACAGATTCACCGGAGCATCTTTGGGATTTCCTTCCGGGCTACCATAACTGCGGATCCACTCGCTGGTTTCCGGCGGGGATTGCTCCGCTGTATCCGTGGCCAAGGCGTTCGATTGGCCCTGGATGATATAGGCGTCCCCACAGACCAGATTGTTCACGGTGCGCAGGACCCTCTGGGTGCCGCCGTTGGTGGTGCCAAACTCGACTTTATACCGGATCAGCCCCGGCTTGAGTTTTACGGCGAATGCATAGCTTTTGTCAGCACCCGGTTTGGCGGTCTCGCCTTTGTAGGGCTTGTCGTTGGCATACACTTTGAGAAACACCGAGTCGGCGGCCTCGTCCAAGGTCCCATTGTAGTGGAGCGTGCCTTCGTCCTTGTCGTCTCGAGCATAGAATTGGTTGTCAACCGGCTGCTCGTCCTTGTCGGGCATGCGCACGACCCATGGATCGCTCGCGGGCTCGGTCACCGCGATCACAGCGCCTTGCGTGACGGCCTTTCCGCCGTTGCTCAAGGTCGCCGTCACAC
>JBEGOB010000518.1:0-2607 GCA_041182265.1 Verrucomicrobiota bacterium
GAGTGAGTGGCTCACCGCAGATTGAGTGACGAAAATACGCCGAGCGGCAAGGGTAAAACTCCCCTCCTCCGCCACGGCGACAAACGCCCTCAGTTGCCTTAAATCCGGAACCCAGTCCATAAATGAATGATTCTCATCGCAATACACAACACCATGAGCATTGCTTGTGCCAAAAATCCACCTTTGGCATTCTACGCGCTTATCGCGCCGCGATGGATATTCTAAACGGCTACCAAAAAGCGAATTACCCACTGCGACTTGGATTCGTTCCTCTCAGCGACTGCGCACCGATCGCAGTGGCTATGGAAACTGGAATTTTTCAACGCTACGGCTTGAATGTTTCACTATCGAGAGAACTCGGCTGGGCCAGTGTTAGAGATAAGATTTTCTATGGTGATCTTGACGCTGCGCAGTCGATTGCAGGCATCGCATTCGCACTTGGCATGGGATTCAGTGAGCTGAAATGTGATGTTGCAGTGCCATTGATCTTAAATCTTCATGGCAACGCCATTACGCTGTCATCTGAGATCAAGCCGTCCGAAATTGGCCGTGGTGAGGGGCTACGAAGCTATCTCACGCAATCATGGAAAAAAGACCGCCCCTTCACACTCGCCGCCACCCATCGATTTTCTTCCCACCACATTTTACTCTACCAATGGCTCAAACGCTATGGACTCACATCTCCAGCGGATGTGGATATCATTTTCCTGCCACCACCGCTCATGCCTAGACACCTCAAGGCGGGACATATCGATGGCTACTGTGTCGGTGAGCCATGGAATTCAGAGTCCATTCTCTCCGAAATTGGTTGGTGTCCAGCGACGTCTGCCGATCTGTCACATGGGCACCCCGAGAAAATATTGTTAGTTTCCGGGAAATTTCTCCGTGAGCGCAAGGAGGAGTCCATCGCACTCGTGGCCGCGCTGATCGACGCATGCAAACTCTGTCAAGACCCGGAATTCCGCAATGAGATGATTTCCATTCTTGCCCACAAGAACTACACGGGAGCCTCTGAGGCAGTTCTGAAGAACAGTCTTGGCCCGATTTTCAACAGCGGCGCGGGTTCCACGAGTGCCGGGGCCTTTCACCTATTTCACGGCGAAAGTGTCAATTGTCCGACTGTGGAGAAAGCGTCCTGGGTACTTGCTGGTTTGCGAAGTATTGGAATTCTGCCGGATGTCACTTGCGGCTCGCTGTCCCGCATCTACCGCGAAGACCTCTTTCACGCTGCAACCCTGTGTTCTCAAGGTGTATGAACCCACCTCATCCGTTGAATGAATCCACATCCCGCTTGAATCATCCAGCATGATTGATTTGGCATTCGGGCCGCTAGACTCCCTATGTCGCAATTCAATCACCATGGAATCAAATCACTCGCTATCCCGCCGAAAGTTCCTTTCGGCAACCACCAAGACCACTGCCCTCGGGCTACTTGCTTCAGGACTGCCCAGCGGGTGGTGTGGGGCCCAGACTGCCGGTGACGCTCCGGAATCGCCGAATGTCAACTTTGGCATCATCGCTCTAACGGATTGCTCGCCGATTGTGATTGCTCACGAAAAAGGGCTATTTAAAAAATACGGGATTAACTCGACAGTCACCAAAGGCGCAAGCTGGGCTGCCATTCGTGACTCGCTATCAAACGGTGACATCCAAGCAACTCACATGCTGATTGGTATGCCGATCGCATCCACCATGGGCCTCGGTGGAGCTCCCAAGAAGCCGATGATTATTCCGTGGTTGATGAACCGCAACGGGCAATCGATCAGCCTTTCAAATACACTCAAAGGCAAAGTGGGTGCGGACCCTAAGGCCATGAAACCTTTTGTTGATGCGGCTAAGGCGGCGGGAACGCCATTGAATTTTGCAATGACGTTTCCGCCTGGAACTCATGCCATGTGGGTCCGCTACTGGCTTGCTGCTGGCGGCATCAACCCCGGCGATATGAATGGCGGTGGCGCGGATGTTGCCCTCCTAACCATTCCACCCGCACAGATGGTGGCGAATATGCAGGCGGGAAAAATGGATGGTTTCTGCGTAGGAGAGCCATGGAACGCGAAAACAATCCAAGATGGAATTGGATTCACCGGCATCAATACTCAAGAGATTTGGAAAGATCACCCGGAAAAAGTTTGCGCATTCAATGAAGACTACGCTGCTAAGAATCCAAAAACGGTCAAAGCAATTCTCAAGGCGCTCCATGAGGCAAGCGTTTGGCTCGATCAAATCGAGAATCGACCGGAGCAAGCGAAAATCGTCAGCGCGCCGACTTATATCAATTGCCCGCCGGAGCTTATCCTTGGACGTCTCCAAGGAAAATATGACATGGGCGACGGACGTAGATTCCGTGATCCAAATTACATGATCTTCAGCGAGCGGAATTGCAACTACCCGCAACCCAAGTATGCAAAGTGGTGGCTAACACAACTCCGTCGTTGGGGCTTTACCGAGGGTGCACCAGACTATGAAGGTGTGGCAAAACAAGTGATGCGCACGGATATTTACGAGGAAGCGATGAAGGAAATCGGCTACGCTCACGGAGGGATGAATCAAGACAAGGAAACGTTGTTTGATGGATCAGTCTTTGATCCCGCCGGGGATCTAGAAGCC
>JBEGOB010000519.1:0-6099 GCA_041182265.1 Verrucomicrobiota bacterium
TGAACTGGACTCGGCTGAAAATTTCATCCATCCGCCTCGCCACGCTTTGTGGCGCGGCGGTTTTTGCATGCACATCATGCGTGTCACGCCCCAGCGGCTATGCTGGCTACATGACGCGTCCTTACACCGTGCGCGGCCAGAACTACCGCCCGATGAGTGTCGAACAAGCGCTCAATTTCGAGGAAACAAGCACCTGCTCCTGGTATAACGAATCCAAGTTCTTCGGCCTCAAACGCGGCAACACATCCATCGGCGAGAAAGTCATGCCCTGGCATCTCACTGGCGCTCACAAAACCCTCCCGCTGCCCTGCCTCGTCAAGGTGACCAACCTCGATAACGGCAAATCTCTGAAAATCCGCATCAACGACCGCGGTCCCTTCATCCCCGGCCGTCATCTGGACGTCACGCCACGCGCCGCGAAGAAACTTGGTTTCCGCGACCAAGGCCTCACCACCACACACATCAAGGTGATCTCGGTGGGCGACGGCCCCTACAAACGCAAAAACCGTCGCTGGTTCTTCTTTTTCTAAATGGCCAAGTCCGCGCATCTGCGGCGACTCACCATGCGTTCCAAAAATTTCCCGAAATCCGGAAATTTCAGCAGCCTTGCATCCCGGCCCGCGATCTGCTCTTTTCTCACAGATGGGGAAAATCACCACACACGTTCTCGACACGGCGTCGGGAATTCCAGCCGCCGGTGTCCGCGTCCGCTTGCTCCATGAGGGCGTTTTAATCACGGAAACACGCACCAATGCGGACGGCCGTTGCGAGCCCCCACTCATCGCGGACGCCGCCCCCGGCGCTTACCAACTGATTTTTTCGATGGGTGCCTACTTCCACTCACGCAACTCACCCTCGGCCTTTCTCGATGAAGTTCCGATCCATTTCCTCGTCGCGGAAGGCCGCGACCACCACGTCCCTCTGGCGTGTTCACCCTACGCCTACTCGACCTACCGCGGGAGCTGAACCATGGCACCTCGCAGGCAAACTCCCTTGGCATGCGCCATCGCACGCATCGACGAGCTGCGTAAAATCTCGGACTCGCCGGACGGTCTGGCCCGCAGTTTCCTCTCGCCTGCCAATCTCGCCGCCGCTCGCAAAATCCACGACTGGATGCGCGAGCTCGGCATGGAAATCTCCCATGCCCCGGATGGCAGCGTCCGCGGAATTCTAGTAGGCTCCGAGCCTCTCGCAAAACCCATACTACTCGGCTCACACATGGACACGGTGATCGATGCCGGGGCCTACGATGGCGCGCTCGGGATCATCGCCGCGCTCGCCGCCATCGAAACGCTACAAAACGAGGGCATTTCCCTCCCTTTCCCCATCCACGTCCTCGCCTTCTCGGACGAGGAGGGCACCCGCTTCCAAACCACCTACCTCGGCAGTCGCAGCATCGTTGCGCCGCTGGATGCCGCCACCCTCGCTGCCACGGACGCCGCAGGAATTCCCCTAGCCGACGCCCTTCGCGATGAGGGTTGGCACACTGGGGCATCCACCATCCGCTACGCACCCGGCGAGTGCGCCGCTTACGTCGAGCTCCACATCGAGCAAGGTCGCGTGCTTGAAGAAGCGGGCGCGCCCGCATGCGTCGTTTCATCCATCGCCGGCCAATCCCGACTCACCGTGGAGCTCACGGGCCGCGCCGACCACGCGGGCACCACGCCCATGCCACTGCGCCGCGACGCACTCACCGGCGCGGCCGCATGCATTCTCGCCGCGGAGTCCCTCGCCCAATCCCAGCCACCCCTCGTCATCACCGTCGGGAAAATCCTCATCCACCCCGGGGCCTCCAACTCGATCCCACAAAACGCCACCTTCACCATCGACCTCCGCCACCCAGACGACGCACAACGCGCCCACGCGCTCGCCCTCCTCCACGCATCCTGCCTCCACACCGCACGCCAACGCGGCTTGGAAATGAACTGGACCCTCGTCCAAGAAAACAACGCAACTCTTTGTGATCCAAATCTCACTGAGGAATTAGCCAAGTCACTCGCGCACGTCACCGGCTCCCAACTCATCCTCCCCAGCGGCGCGGGACACGACGGCGTGGTGATTTCAAAAATTTGCCCCATCGCCATGCTTTTCCTCCGCTGCCGTGACGGCCTCAGCCACCACCCAGAAGAATTCACCTCACCCGCCGACATCAGCACCGGCATCGAAATCCTCGCTCATTTCCTAAAATCCCACCGCCCATGAACGAGCATGATCTCATCATCCACTCGAACACCGGCTCACTCGCGGTCCGTGACGGCGTGATTTCCGGCATCGGCCACGCCATCACCGGCCGTGCCCAGCGAGAAATCGACGCTGCGGACTCGATCATCCTCCCCGGCTGGATCGACGCCCACGTGCATTTCAACGAACCCGGCCGCGCGGATTGGGAAGGCTTCTCCACGGGCTCGCGCGCCTTGGCCGCAGGTGGCGGCACCACGTTTTTCGACATGCCGCTGAACTCCAATCCGCCCGTCACCACACGCGCCGACTTCGAGGAAAAACGCCGCATCGGAGAAATTTCATCCTGCCTCGACTTCGCACTTTGGGGCGGCCTCACCCCGGATTCCCTTGCCCACCTCGCGCCCATGGCCGAGGCCGGCGCCATCGGCTTCAAGGCCTTCATGTGCCCCTCTGGCATCGATGAATTTCCCGCTGCGCTCCCCTCCACCCTGCGGCGGGGAATGGCGATCGCCGCCCGCCTCGGACTCCCCGTCGCCGTGCATGCGGAAGATCCAGAACTCATCGCACGCCACCAAGCCGCCCACCCGGCCACCACCACCGACATGCGCGCGTGGCTGGATTCCCGCCCGATCGAGGCCGAGCTTTCCGCCATCCGCATCGCCCTCGACATCGCCGGTGAGACTGGCTGCGAACTGCACATCGTCCACGTCACCTGCCCGCAAGGGATCGATCTCGTCAGCCGCGCGAAGGCCGCTGGCGTGCGCGTCACCGTGGAGACTTGCCCACACTATTTACTCCTCTCAGACCTCGATGCCATCGCCATCGGCCCGTCTGCGAAATGTGCGCCACCGCTCCGCAGCGCCGCCACCGTCGCCGCACTCTGGGAGAAACTTCTCGCCGGCGAGATCGACAGCATCGGCTCAGACCATTCTCCCTCACCGCCCGACTTGAAACAGGGCGACGACCTCTTCGCCATCTGGGGCGGCATCGCCGGTATCCAACACGGACTGCCCCTCCTTCTCGCTCAGGAAATGGCGATTATTCCGCAAATTTCATCCAACATCGCCGCACGCTTCCGCCTTCCCAACAAGGGCCGCCTCGCCCTCGGCTGCGACGCAGATTTCGTCGTGATCCAACGCGAAAACTCCGAAATCACGCGCGACAGCCTGCTCACGCGCCACCCCATTTCACCCTACATCGGGAAATCCTCCGCCATCCGCATCGCCGCCACCTACCTCCGCGGGCAAGACACGCGCGCAGGCACGCGTGGGAAATTCCTCGCCCCGACCGCCTAGCTCTGAAAGATCAAATTATGTCAATCTTCGGTCACACCCGCACTCGCGTCCGCGCGCGCCATGCCCTCATCGCCCCAGACGGCCATGTCCCATCCACCTTCCCCTCGTGGGAAAACGCCACGGCCTTTGTGATGATTTCGCCCGCCATGGGAGCCAATCTCTCACAACTTCTCGTGACTTTCAGCAAGGACGACGGCCGCGCCGAGTTTCCCGCAGACACTCACGAACACGCCATTTACGTGGAATCCGGCGCATGCCGGGTCGAGTTGGCAGACAGCCGCATCGAGCTCCCCACCACCGGCTTCATTTTCATCCCCTCGCTCAGCGCGTTCACCCTCCACGGCGACGCCACCACACGCCTCACCATTTTTCGAAAAATCTTCACCCCGCACCCCAGCCTTGACGCGCCGCCCATCGTCCATGGCCTCGCCTCAGACATCCCCGGCGAGCCATTTCTCGGCAATCCCCGCGCCCTGCTGCAAACTCTCCTGCCCATCGATCCACGCTACGACTTGGCGATGAATATCTTCACCTATCAGCCAGGCGCAACCCTCCCCTTTGTCGAAACCCACATCATGGAACACGGGCTGCTCATGCTCGCCGGCCAAGGGATCTATCGCTTGGAAGAGGAGTTTTACCCAGTCACTGCCGGGGACGCCATCTGGATGGCTCCCTATTGCCCACAATGGTTCGTCGCCATGGGAGACGCGCCCGCCAGCTACCTTTATTACAAAGATGTCCACCGCCTGCCCTAACATTATCATCATCAATGGCAGCCCTGTGGATGTCTCCGGCGTGCCGATTCACCAAAGCATTCTGGAATACCTCCGCGCCAGTGGCCGCACCGGCTCCAAGGTCGGCTGCAATGAGGGCGACTGCGGAGCCTGCACGCTCCTCTTGCTAGAAAACGACGGCTCGCGGCGCGCCATCAACGGCTGCCTTGCCCTCGTCGCATCTCTCGTCGGGCGTGAAATCATCACGGCGGAAGGCCTCGCCCACCAAGGCGAACTCCACCCGGTGCAAGCGGCGATGGTCTCTTGCAATGGCTCTCAATGTGGCTACTGCACACCCGGCTTTGTCTGCTCGATGGCTGAGATTCACCACCAAAATAACCCGGACCGCAGCGCCATCGCCGACCAACTTTGCGGCAATCTCTGCCGCTGCACTGGCTACCGGCCGATCCGCGAAGCCATGCTCCAGTCACTCACGGAGCCAGCCCCCGCACGCGCCCTCACTCCGGTCCCGCCCGCACCTGCCATTTCTTCGGACTCGCACAGCACCTGGCACCGTCCCGCCACCCTCGCAGATGCGCTCACACTGAAATCAAAATTTCCCGACGCGCCCTTCATCGCCGGTGCCACCGAGTTGGCAGTGCTCATGAACAAGCGCCACGCGCGCTACCCAGCCCTCATCGCACTCGACGCCATTCCGGCTCTTCGCGAAATTTCCAAAACCGACACTCACTGGAAAATCGGCGCGGCCACCCCGCTCACCGATCTCGAAAAAGCGCTGGCCCACGAGTATCCGGCCATCGACCAACTCATGCGGCTTTTCGCCTCGCGCCAGATCCGCCACCGCGCCACACTCGGCGGCAATCTCGTCACCGCCTCGCCCATCGGAGATTCCGCGCCCGTCCTCCTCGCGCTCGACGCCTCGGTCATCCTGTCCTCCCTCACCGCTGAGCGCGAAGTCCCACTTTGCGAGTTTTTCACAGGCTACCGCCAAACCGTCTTGCGCGCGGATGAAATGATGACCGCCATCATTCTCCCGCGCCACCCCGCCGGACGCTGCGAATTCTTCAAAGTCTCCAAACGCCGGGAAATGGATATTTCCACTGTTTCCGCCGCATTCCGCATCGTCACCGATGCCGCCGGAAAGATCACCGAAGCCCGCCTCGCTTACGGCGGCGTCGCAGCCACTCCCGCCCGCGCGCATCGCACGGAAGCCGCACTCATCGGCCGCACTCTCACCGCATCTCCGGAAATTCTGAAATGCCTCGCATCCGAGTTTTCCCCGCTCGACGACCTCCGCGGCTCATCCGCCTACCGCCAATCCCTGATCTGCGGACTTTTTGAAAAATTCATCCATGCCGACACGGACGACCGCATCCCACCCTTCGCCAACACAGATTTCCCACACGGCCCCGGCCTAAAAATCCCGCACGAGAGCGCCCTCGGCCACGTCACCGGCCACGCCATCTACGTCCATGACACCGCCCTCCGCCGCAATATGCTCACCGTCTGGCTCGTCCGCTCGACACACGCGCACGCACGCATCCGCCACATCGCACTCAATGACGCCAAGTCCGCGCCCGGCATCCACGCCATCCTAACAGCCTCCGATATCCCCGGCCTGAACAACACCGGCCCCGCTCGCCACGACGAACCTCTCTTCGCCACCGACACCGTCCACTTCCACGGCCAGATCGTCGCCGCCGTCATCGGGGAATCCTCCGATGCCTGTCGCCACGCTGCCGAACTCATCGCCATCGACTACGAGCCGCTCCCGCCCATCCTCGGCATCGCCCAAGCCATCGCGGAAAATTCCTTCCACACCGAGCCGCACTTCCTCACCCGTGGTGCGCTGGATTCCGCCATGCTCGAGTGCCCGCTCATCCTTGAAG
>JBEGOB010000520.1:0-5001 GCA_041182265.1 Verrucomicrobiota bacterium
GCAGAGCCAGCAGACATGAGGCGAGGAGAGGGAGTCGGAAGAAGGAACGAGGGGCCGAGGGGTGTGAACTTGCGGGGCTTGCTAGGGGTTTCATTCGGGGTGGAATTATGCCCCTAATAACCCATGGTTTTTAAATCGCGTCTATCCCTCGTTCGAGGGACAGACTGCATCGCTTTCGCATGCTACGGAATGAATGTGCGAACTACCCAAAATCGCCCCCT
The DNA here is from genome assembly GCA_041182265.1 of Verrucomicrobiota bacterium. Lineage (GTDB taxonomy): Bacteria > Verrucomicrobiota > Verrucomicrobiia > Verrucomicrobiales > Akkermansiaceae > Luteolibacter. The sequence continues at coordinate 222 of JBEGOB010000520.1, forward strand.
GTTCCCACGAGGAATCGTTCGCGCTGTTGTCGCGATGATTTTATTCGCTGCGGCCGCTTGCAGCGATTCCCGATCCCCAAAAAGCCTTTTTGGGGCCGGCGATGAATTACAGAACCTCGAAAACCGGGTTGAGGAGATTGAGCGGACTCTCTCGAGCCTCGCTGTGGAAAGCATGGTCGGCGGCGTGGGCTCGGTCGGGAGTGAGTCCAAAGTGCATGCCCGGCCAAACAATACCGAGTGGTTCCAAGTGGATTGGGGAACACCGGCTCTGATCGACCAGATCGTGCTGGTGCCGATGATCTTCTTGCCCAGCCAGGATTACACCGCAGGAGGGTTCCCTGTGGAATTTCGCGTGCTTGCAGGAACTCCGCAGAATCCGAAGGGCATCGAGATCGCCAGCTTTGGCGAAGAGGATCATTTGTTGCCCAGGAAAAATCCCTTGGTGATTCCGTGCCGCACCACGGCCTCCTGGGTGCGCATCGAGGCGACAAAGCTGGCGCCACGGGTGGAATCCGGAGATTTCGTCCTGCAACTTGCCGAGCTTATTGCCTTCTCCGGCGAGACGAATATGGCGCATGGAGCGACTGTGACATCCTCGAGCACAGGAAATCAGGAGGGGGAGCGGCGAAGTCTGAGCGCCCTTACGGACGGCCACCTGCCATACAGCATGAATGCCCCCGGGGATAAGAGTGTCGCATTCACCGCCGACAATCTGGCTGGCGGGACCATTTCCATAACGATCGATTTGGGAGCCACCCACCCGGTCACGCAGATCAATTTTCATGCACTGGAACCCAACAAAACATCCCCGGGCGGAATCTGGAATGACACCGGCATCCCGGAGCAATTCTCAATTGAAGGAGCGAACCGGGAGGATTTCTCCGATGCGGTCGAGTTGGCTGATCGGCAAAAGGCAGGTCAGTTCGATTGCGGCCCCATTTTGAGATTTAAGATTCCCAAGACCCCTTGCCGCTATGTGCGGCTGAGCACCACGAACAGTCATCCACATTCCCAATTGGTCGCTTTTGCGGAAATCGAGATTCTCTCCCACGACCGGAATATTTCTGTCGGCAAGAGCGTTCAGGTTCAGGGAGCATCCCAACAGAAGCGGCCCGAGTCGCTCACAAACGGAACCAACAGCTACGGCAGTATTCTTTCGCTAAGGAAATGGATGAACGAGCTGGCCCTGCGGCACGACTTGCAGAACGAACTGCCACTGCTGCGGCAGAAAATCCAGCAACTCACCGAGCAACAGAGGAGAAATTTGGCGAGGGTCACATGGATCGCCGGCCTTTCCCTGGTCGGCGGCGCGTTTGCCTTGCTCGCCTTCCAACTCGTGAAAGTTCGGCAGTTGGCTTCCTTGCGGGCCCGCTTCGCGGCGGATCTGCATGACGAACTCGGCGCGAACCTGGAATCGATCGGGATGCTGGCCGAGTTGGCCCGGGAAGATATGCATGCTCCCGAGAAGTTGGAGGGCACCATCGGGGAAATCCAAGACCTCATCGAGGATACAAGGGCCACGGCGAGGCATTGCATCGACAAGCAAATGCACCCGATGCAGATCAACCTGGCCCAAGACATTCGCAACCTCTCCACACGCATCCTCGCCGATATGGAATGGGACCTGGAAATCAACGGTGAAAAATTCCTTCAGCGGCTCACGCCGATCTTCTCGGACGACTTGCTGCTTTTTTACAAGGAGTGCCTCGTGAATGTGAGCCGCCACTCCGATGCCACCAAAGTGCGCGCCCGGCTTGAAGCCGACAAGCGCACCATCACACTCCAAGTCGAGGACAATGGCAAAGGCCTCCAGACCGGTGCGCCCAAATCCCTGCAGCGCCGCGCCAAGCTGCTCGGCGGCAAAGTCACCTCGGCGAGGGCAGCCCTCGGCGGGACGAGGATCACACTCACCTGCCGATTGCGCAGACTTCCATTTTTTTCCGTGATCACCAGGCCAACCAAGAACACGCCATGAGCACTCCAGCCACGCCGATCAAAATCCTGCTTGTCGAGGACAATCCAAAATACAGGCAAGTCATCTGCAAGGCGCTCGAGCGGGAAGCGCGTTTCGAGTTGGTTGGCCCGGCCTTGGGAAGTGCGGAGCGGGCGCTCGTCCAGCTCGCGCGCACCAACTCGATTCCGCCGGATGTGATCCTTCTCGACCTCTACCTGCCTGGAATCAGTGGCACCGCCGCGATCCCCTCCCTGCGCTCTCTGGTCCCGAAAGCCAAAATCATCGTTCTCAGCCAGTCGAATCGGGAAGCGGATGTGGTCGGCGCGATCGCGGCAGGCGCCGCAGGCTACCTGCTCAAATCCTCGAAAATTCAACAAATCAAAGCGGCCATCGACAGCGTGCTCGGGGGCGGCGCCCCGCTGGATGCCGCCGTCGCCAAATACATCGTCCAACACATTCACACCAAGCAACCCGAGAGCGCAGGCCGGACACTTACGGAACGCGAGGTGCAGGTCTTGCACCTCATCGCTCAAGGGTTGGTCAAAAAGGAAATCGCCGATCAACTCGGAATCACGGAGCTGACCGTGCAAACGCATGTGCGCCGCATGTATGAAAAACTTGGCGTCCCCAACGCGCCCGCCGCCGTCGATCAAGGCTACAAAAAAGGGCTATTGAACACAGGGCATTGATTTGAATGAAGCCCAAGATAGTAAAAAGAGCCGGCCACACACACAATCCAGGTTTAGGATGGCAACTTTCATTATTGATGGTGTCCTAATCTATTTTAAAGGTTTTATGCGTTAATTTTGAGTCAATGTGTGGGACTGACTCCCTGAAAGAACCTATCCCAAAACCGATTAAAGCCGAAGGCAAAAAGCTTTTGGACTTTCCGAGGAGGGCGCTGCTAGTCAGCGCCGGATCAGTCTGTTTTCTGAAGCGATTCCGGACCTGACAAGCAGGGTTTGATGCCCGCGGGACCGAACCTTTTTATGATGCCAACAGGTTAACTGGACGAACCCGTTGGCATTTTATTTCGGAGGAAGCTCACAGCGACCGGCAAGAATACCTGGCACTGTGATGTCCTCATCCAATTCCTCCCAGCGCAGCGCAAAACCATTCACTTCAACTTCAACTTGCTTCAATTGTTGCTCCGTAGCCGTAGCTAAGCGACTGAATCGGTCGGCGGGAAACCCAACAAAGCGCCCGTCATGCAGTTCAATATAGATTGTTCTTCCTTCTGTCCATGCACGCACAGCGGTCGGTTCTAAGGAAATCGGTGGTTCAGCGAGGATGGCGTTCATAATAGGCTTTTCTCAGTATTTGTTGATTTTCGAAAACCAGGCGCTCGATCTGTCGCAGGTCATGCGATCTTACGCCCCGGTTGCTTGCGAGAAAAATAGAAGGCTCTAGCCAGAATTTGCAGTCTCCATCGGACGTCCGGACATGGATATGGGGCGGCTCACTTCCTTCGTCGGTGTAGAAGTGGAAACGGAAAGATCCGATGCGCAGAACCGTCGGCACGCAGTTACCATACCACACGCAATGTTGCTTGGGAATATTTTTTGCAACATCCCCGATCACCGGCACCGGCGCGTTGCGCGACTCCTGCCCAAAGAGCGAAGCGAGTCAGCAGGGGGCATGACGCAAGTAGGCATTCGGTGCATGCGTTGGTAGACATTTTCTGGTTCACTCCAAGGTTCCCACCTTTCCGGTTGTGGATAATTCTGCTGGATTCGGGGGAATCTCAGCCACCTTGGGCTCACCGGCGATTTCGAGTTTGATGACGGTGGCGTTAGGGTCGAGGGCTTTTTCGGGAATTTGGAGTTCGACGCCTTCGGGTGTTTTTTTGAATTCCAATTTCTCGTTGTTGGCTAGGAGTGCGGCGGCTTTGACTTCGTTTTCCAGGCCGGGAACGAGGAGTTTGCCGTCTGTTGGCCAGTCAAACACATGGAGGTAGAGCGTGGTGCCGTTGCCGTGTTTCTTTTGGGTGCAGCGGCCCCAAGCGAGCTTGGGGAAGGGGCTGGCTTGGGTGCCGTAAATCGATTCGCTGTTCACTTCCATCCACTTGCCGATGTCTTCCAAGCGCTCGACGCTGGGTTCGGGGATGAGGCCCTCCTTGGTGGGGCCGACATTGAGGAGGTAGTTGCCGCCTTTGCTGGCGATGTCGATGAGTTGCTGGATGAGGGTTTTTGAGGATTTCCAGTTGTGGTCGTTGCTTTTGAACCCCCAGGTGTCATTGATCGTCATGCAGGCTTCCCAGTCGCGGTCTCCGAGTCCGGTGTCGGGGATGTGTTGCTCAGGGGTCTCGGTGTCTCCAGAGTAGGGATCGCGCTTGTCGGACTTGATTTTTTCCATATCCACCTTGCCGTAGGGAGCGATCTTCAGCAGGCGGTTGTTGTGGATGATGTCGGGCTTGAGTGCGAGCAACTCGATGAGCTTCGCGGCGCGGTTTTCGTTCATTGCTGTCGGGAAGTCCCACCAGAGGATGACGGGGGCATCGCCGTAGTTGGTCAAAAGCTCGCGCACCTGCGGAACGGCGATCTCGTCGATGTATTCGTCCATCGTGCGGCTGGGTTTCGGGTTGGGAGTGCTTGCGCCGTCGTTGATCCAATCCTTCGCTTGGGAGTAGTAGAAACCGAGCTTCATGCCGTGTTTTTTGCAGGCTTCGACAAGGGGCATCAGGAGGTCTTGCTTGTAGGGAGTGGCCTCGATGTCCCAATCGCTCGCGGCCGAGGGCCAGAGGGCAAAGCCGTCGTGGTGTTTCGTGGTGATGACGATGTATTTCATGCCCGCTTTCTTGGCTAGGCTCACCCAAGCATCGGCATC
>JBEGOB010000521.1:0-2872 GCA_041182265.1 Verrucomicrobiota bacterium
TGGCCAAGGCGACTGAGGCGGGCGCGGCGGATACGACGCTGGTGGTCTATCGGCAAAACCGATTTTGTCCCGCAGCCAGTCGCTTGCCAGAACATTACGCGGCGGAGATCCGGCGCATGCCCGCCGTGCGCGAGGTGATCCCGGTGAAAATCGTGGTCAATCACTGTGGCGCGTCTTTGGATGTCATCACGTTTCGCGGCGTGCCGGATGCACTTTTGAGGAAATTCGCGCCAGAGATTGAAATCATCGACGGTAGCGAAGAGGCGTGGCGGCGCGCGGATGATGGTGCGCTGTTAGGCGAGGTTTTCGCACGACGGCGCGGGCTGAAGCCGGGGGATCGTTTTGATGCGGCGGGCATCACGATCCGCGTTTCTGGGGTTTTGCGCTCGCCATTTCCGCAGGATAACAATGTTGCGTATGTGAAGCTGCCTTTTCTCCAACAGGCGTCAAAAGCCGGCTTGGGTGTGGTCACTCAGTTCAATGTGCGGGTGAAGGATTCCAAGGATCTTGAGCCGGTGGCACGGCGGATCGATACCTTTTTCCGCTCCGGTCAGGAGCCCACCGACACTCGTCCGGAAAAGGCGTTTTTCGCGGAGACGGCGGCGGAACTCATCGAGTTGATCGGCTTCACGCGCTGGCTTGGCATGGGCGCGGTGATTGCTGTGGCGACCTTGTTGGCGAATGCGTTGATGTTAGTCGTGCGCGGGCGCGTGAAGGAAAATGCCGTTTTGCGAACGCTGGGCTATCCGGGGCGGGCGATTGCTTGTCTGGTGGTGAGTGAGGGCGGGATGCTGGGTCTGCTAGGCGGCGGGCTGGGTGTCGGGCTTGCGAGTGGATTTCTGCGTTGGCAAAATTTCACCATGGGCAATGAGGGGCAGACGCTGGCGATCCAGGCGGATGCAAGCGTGCTGGTGAGCGGGGTTTTTGCGGCGTTTTGCCTTGGCGTGCTCGCTTCACTTTGGCCAGCTTTGTTAGCGATGACTCAACCGATCGTGCGCAATCTCAGATCTTAAACGAATCCTCTCATGTTGCCATTTTCCTACGCAGTTCGAAATTTATTCCGGTCGCGCAGTCGCCTCCTTCAGACGGTGGGCGGCAGTGCCTTGGTGGTGCTGTTGGTGATGTCTGCGGTTGCGATCAATGGCGGGATGAAGCGTGTTCTCTCCGCCTCGGGCTCGGCGCACAATGTCATTCTGATCGGTGCGGGTTCGGAGGAAAGCATTCAGCGGAGCGAGGTGCGTGAGAGTGCGGCGGGCATCGCGGAAGCTGGCATTTCCGGAATTTCCGAGCAACTGGGAGAGCGGGCAATTTCCAGCGAGATCCACTACATGAACTATCTATCATTGCCGGATGGGCGACGGAGTCAGGCGATGTTTCGTGGTGTCACGCCACAGGCTTTGCGTGTGCATCCGGAGATTCGGCTGGTGGAGGGGAAATTTCCCGAGGCTGGGGAAATGATGATCGGTCGGCTGGCGTGGCGGAAGTTAGGCTTGCGTCAGTCTGACTTGGGAGTCGGCACGCGCGTGCTGTTGGACTCTCAAGAACTGCGGATTTCCGGGATTTTCGCTGCGCCCGGGACGGTGTTGGAGTCTGAGTTGTGGGCGACCTTGGGTGATCTCCGAGTTTTGGCAAAACGCGAGACGGTCTCTTGCGTGGTGCTACGGCTCGAGGATCCGGCGGACTTTGTGGAGGTGGATGTTTTCGCAAAACAACGGCTCGATCTTGAGCTGAGTGCCTTGCGTGAGAGCGACTACTACGCGCGCCTGAGTGCGTTTTTCAAACCGCTGCGTGTGATGACATGGATCACGGCCGGCCTCATCGCCGCCGGTGCGCTGCTGGGTGGAATGAATACGCTCTACGCTGCGTTCGCCTCGCGCGTGCGTGAAATGGCGACCTTGCAGGCGATGGGTTTCGGGCGCGGTTCCTTGCTTTTGAGCCTGATTCAAGAGAGCATGCTCGCCTGCCTAACGGGTGCCTTGGTGGCGGCATGCATTGCGGTCTGGGTGCTGGATGGGCGGACAGTGCCGTTCTCGATTGGAGCGTTCACGATGGAAATCGGCCCGGCGGCGGCCTTGACCGGGATTTTGACAGGATTTCTGCTAGGCCTGCTCGGTGCCTTGCCACCTGCTCTGCGCTGCCTGAAACCGTCGCTTCACACTGCGCTCCGAATGTCATAAATTTCTCTCAAATTCCAAACACATAGCACAATTATGAAGCCAATGATCCGTATCAGTTGCATCGTCACAGCCTGTCTGCTCGCCGCGTGTGAAAAGTCCAGCGTCGCGCCCGTCGCCGTGAAGTCCGTGGAACCCAGTCCCGCGCTGCGGCAAGTTTTTGAGACATTGCCGACGGGAGATTCTCAGGAAATCCACCGGGCGCGGACCACGGCGCAAGTCGGGGAGGAGATTACGTTGCGCGGCCGCATCATGGGCAGCGCCAGTCCATTCGTCGCCGGGCGCGCCTTGTTCGTTTTGGGGGATCCAAACATCCTGACGCCGTGCAACGAGATTCCGGGTGACACCTGCGAAACGCCGTGGGATGTCTGCTGCGACAGTGCGGAGGATAAAAAAATCGGCACCGCGACCATTCAGATCGTCGATGCCGAGGGGCGAGTGCTCAAAGAAGCGATCGAAGGCGTGCGCGGAATCGAGAAGCTCGCTTGGGTGAAAGTCCGCGGCAAGGTGGCGGCTGGCTCGTCCGCCGATTTGCTGCTGCTGAATGCGAGCGCGATTCAGACCGGACCTTGATGCCGCTGTGCGGGAGTTCTTAATTTACGGCTCAGTGCCCTTGCGGTTTTTGCCTTGGTTCCCACTCCTTGCGCGAGCGCGAGCGGACGGAGAGCACCACGGGGATGCCCGGCGCCGGGTGTGCC
>JBEGOB010000522.1:0-14676 GCA_041182265.1 Verrucomicrobiota bacterium
GGATTCGTTATTTCAGTGCCGGAGCCGTGATTGGCAGCAAGGAGTTTGTGAACGAGGCCTTTGCCAGTGCGCGAGATCGCTTTGGGCCAAAGCGGAAGGATGGAGCGAGGAAAATGAAGGGAGACGCGACTCCTGCGAATCTTGCTTTATGGAGCTTGAGGGATTTGCGAAAAGGAATCGCTTGAATGAAGTTCTAGGAGATCGGCATCAAGGATTTCGTTGAGAAACTCGCTACCGCTGTCGAACTCGCGTATGGAAAATGATAGATATTTATCAATACGTCCAAGCCCGACACACACTTCGTCACCGCAGTAGCCCCAGAGGGCGACGACACCATTCTGTACGAACGATTGCCCACTACCACGCATCCCACCTTGGCTTACTCTCTGTTAATCTGAGGTCACCCACTTGATTCTATCAACTAAAATATTATGTCACCGCCACGCATTCACCCTAGCGTATAGAAATGCTTTCTGATCGAGTGTGTCTGGAGCGGAACCGACAGCACTAATTATCTCAATAGCGACATCCAGCTGCAGGCCCATGCGCGCAAGGAGCAGCGTCGAAACCATACCCGTTCGTCCATGACCAGCTGCGCAATGGATTACGACCGATTTTCCTGCATTCATCCTTGTCGAAATTAGATTCAGTATGTCATCGAGACTTGCTGGATTTTCAGGCATCCCATAGTCAGGAATTTCGAATCTCACCAGTTCTGCGGCGATGCGATTTCCCAAGATTGCTGAAAGGTAGGTGGGAGATTTATCCTCGATTTCTTTGTTAGAAACAAGACAGACAATCTGCGTCACCCCAGCTTCTTGAATCTCACGCAAGAACACGTCAAGCGACTCGAACCTCCCCGGCATCGAGCAAAGATAGAGAGCTCCACGAGTGAAATTTTGCGGTAGTATTACGAGTCTTAGCATGGCGAACGGCCTAAACGAATTTACATCCTACTTCAAACAGATAACTTCCAGCGTCATCACAAGGGTGTTGAATCATTGAATCTAACACCAAAAACATGTATCGATTGTTAAAAGAGGATCCCGTTACCTCAGACATAAGGACACTCCGGTGAAGAGCATGCCCGTGAGCAAAAGTATAGAGTTGCATACAAAAAAGATGCGTGTCTGGCACGCGCTGAATACCGAAGGAAGATGACAGTAGCACCAGCAAAGTTCTCAACCCTATGGCCAACGTGCATGAAAGACATGCTACCGCTGTGGTCGAGGCATCTGGACCGCTCGTTGGAAACGCATGGCCAGATTAAGAAAATCAGCGCCGTGAGCATCGACCGGAGGCTCTATGGATTCAAAGTGACCACGTCAAAAAGATACATCCGCCCAAGCCAGTCAGCCAGCGCAGCGCAGTATCGACAGAGGCGATCTCAAGAAGGTTCAGAAAATTCCCCTCCGAGAATTGATGACCGAAAGTAATCCATTCGCGATGAGAAAGGCCATTCTTCAAGTGAAAGAGAGGTTCCGGCAACGCCGCGCGGATTTCTGCCGTGAAGCGGAGGGGTAAACTGCCCTTGGGTGCAGCTCTCCAAGCCGCTCCATGGTCAAATAGGCCAACCAACCACCAACTCTCCGTGGTGTCCAAATGATGAGCCAACGCCCCAACCCTACCGAACATCAATCCTACGCTCCATTTATGATGCAACAGGCAAGATTGGAATTGTCGGCCATTCCCTCTGATGATGAAAAACTGAACCGATGCGATCAAAGATGAATGATCCCCCACTGAAGTTCACCCGACCCACCACCGCAGACGCGCACAAACGGTCCAGTGGGAAGCGCGTCCGTTGCCAGAGATTGTAATACCTGAAACCTTCAGATGACCGATATCCTTGGTGGAAACCGAATTCGCCGACGAGTTGAGAAAAGTGAGGCTCGTGACTGCAACAGCAATGGGAGCCGTGCCGGTCCGAGTTAATTGGGCGAGTCGTTGCACTTGCCCGAGTGGGGAAGCTCCGAAATCGAAGAACGAGAATTTCGTGAGTTCCATGGATTTTGGTGACGAAGCTGAGGTCGGCCTATTTGAAGAGGACGAGCATTTCACCCGATCCGCTTCTGGGGCCGGTCTCGTATTCTCCAAAATTCATAACTTTCGTCATCTCCATCACGGGACAGCATTTGATAGCTCATTCCAACAATTGAGCCCTGCGTTTCCTTGGTGAGTCCAATCGTCTCCTCCTTCCATAACTCCGAGCCTTGACCTGGCCACCTTAAGAAATCCACACCTTGCCGAAACGCCGGTTTTCCTCCAAAGATCCCGTCATGACACCTGCCGATCTGCCGCTCGACCGCCAACTGCGCCAGGAAATCCTGTTCGCCCGCGAGCGCGTGTATCGCTTCAGCCAAGCCACCCCCCTAGAACGCCTCATTCTTCCCGGACCCGGCCCGGAAATTTGGGTGAAGCGTGAGGACCTCTCGCCCATCAAGGCCTACAAATGGCGTGGCGCGTGCAATCGCATGGCCGTCCTTAGCACCACCGAAGCCTTGGTCGGCGTGGTCACCGCATCCGCCGGGAATCATGCCCAAGGCGTCGCACTTGCCGCACACGCGCTCGGCATCCACGCACGGATCTACATGCCCCGCTCCACCCCGCGCGTGAAGCAAGACGCCGTCGCACACCATGGCGGCAAATTTGTAGAAATTCACTTAGCCGGTGATAGTTACGATGACGCAGTCTCCGCCGCACGCGCTGACGAGACCGCCACTGGAGCCATTTATATTCACGCCTATGACGACCTCAAAGTCATGGCTGGCTAAGGCACGCTCGCCGATGAAGTCGTCCTTTCCGGCCAGGGTCCCTTCGATGCAGCTTACCTCCAAATCGGCGGCGGCGGCCTCGCCGCAGGTGTCTCCTCGTGGTTAAAAACTTATTGGCCACAGATCGACTGCGTCGGCGTTGAGGGCATTGGCCAAGCGTCTATGAAAGCCGCACTCGCCGCCGGAACTCCGGTGGCTCTGGACCAAGTTGACCTATTCTGCGATGGCACCGCCGTCCGAAAAGCTGGCCAACTCCCGTTTGAAATTTGCCAAAACACCCTCAGCCGCGTTGAGACCGTCACCAACGCCGAGGTCAGCCAAGCCATGCGCGTCCTCTGGGAAGGCCTGCGCTGCGTCTCCGAGCCATCGGGTGCCATGGGCCTCGCCGCCGTCCTGAAAAACCGCGAAAATCTCCTCGGTAAGCGCGTCCTCATCGTCCTATGCGGTGCCAATATCGACTTCCTCCAGCTCGGACTCATCGCCCAGTCGCTCAGCAACACCGCCCACCTCAGCCGCAGTCTCCGCATCCGCATTCCCGAGCGCGCCGGAGCCATGCTCCACCTCATGACGCACGCTTTGGATGGACTGAATATCACGGACTTCCAATACGGAAAAACCGACAATTCCGACGCTTGGCCGGCCTTTACCCTTCAAGCTGACACCCCCTCAGACCTTACCGAACTGTCACGCAAACTCGATTTTCACGGCTTCGAGTGGCAAGACGTCACCGACACCGTGGACCTCGCCTTCCGCGCCATCCCACTCCGCGGCGACCTCCTCCAAAACCCCGCATTTCTCCGCCTCGACTTCTACGAGCGGCCCGGCGCACTCCGCGCATTCCTCGCCCAACGCATCCAAGGCCAGGCAAACCTCTGCTACTTTAATTACCGTCAATCCGGCGAACGCATCGGCCGCGCCCTCATCGGGCTCGACTTCCCGTCGCCTGAACAACGCACCGCACTTCTTAACGCCATCCCCCACCATGGCGAGGGCTACCGCCTCTGTGAAGTCGTCGATCCCGCCACCTCGATGCGCCTCCTCGGCCTTGGGAAAACTGCCCCCCACTAATCCCCAAGCCCAACCGAGGAAATTGCAGCTTGTGAAACTTTTCACAAACCACGCTTGCGGGCAGCATCCAAGGTCGGCATATTCCGCGTCGAAATCCGACGGGCGAACTTCAACACAAGCGCCCGTCGCTGTTAATTTAGCCATGAGCGACACACCTTCGGCGACTGCGGAAATGAAACTGCCCAAAGACCTTGCTGCCGAAAAAGGCATGGTCAACGTCCAGATTGACGGCACTTGGCACCAGTTTCCTAAGGGAACTCGCATGATCGAGGCCTGCCGCCAAGCGGCCATCACAGTGCCGCACTACTGCTACCACCCCAAACTTTCCTCACCGGGAAATTGCCGCATGTGCCTCGTCCAGATGGGCATGCCACCCCGCCCCGCACCCGGACAAGAACCCCAACGCGACGAAAACGGCTACGAAACGATCGGCTGGATGCCCCGGCCCGTCATCGCCTGCGCCAACACCGTCGGCGAAAACATGGGAATCCGCACCACCGGTGAACTCGTCGAAAAATGCCGCGAGGGTGTCATGGAGTTCCTCCTCATCAACCACCCGCTCGACTGTCCAATCTGCGACCAAGCCGGCGAATGCCGCCTCCAAGAACAATCCGTCCAACACGGTCGCGGCGTCTCACGCTTCGTGGACATGAAGGTGAAAAAGCCCAAAAACGTTGATATCGGCCCACGCATCCGCCTCGACGACGAGCGCTGCATCATGTGCAGCCGCTGCATCCGCTTCATGGATGAAGTCGCCAGCGACCCTGTCCTCGGCTTCACTCAGCGCGGCACACACACCACTCTCACCGTGCATCCAGGCCGCCTTCTGGACTCAAATTATTCGCTCAACACCGCCGACATCTGCCCCGTCGGCGCATTGACATCCAATGACTTCCGCTTCCAAATGCGCGTCTGGTTCCTCAAGGAAACCCCCACGATCGACGTCAACTGCGGCACCGGCACCAACATCACCGTCTGGACACGCAGCAATAAAATCCACCGCATCACCCCGCGCCTCAACGACGCCGTCAACTCAGCTTGGATGCCGGATTCCCATCGCCTGAATTTCCATTATATCGACAGCGACCTGCGCCTCACTGAGCCACTCGCATGGAGCGCCGCCCAGTCCCCAGCGAGTTACGCCACCACCACTTGGACTGCCGCCATCGCCGAGACAGCAACACGCATCCGCTCCGTCCGCCCGGACCAAGTCGCCATCATCGCCTCAGCCCGCATGACCAACGAGGAACTTTTCCTCGCCCGCGCCATCGCCACGGAAATTGGATCCACCGCGCTTGCACTCGTTCCTCGCTTCGCCGAGCCCGACGCGCTGCTCATCGCCGCCGATCGCAACCCGAACACGACGGGAGCCAAGCTGATTCTCGAAACAGAAGATCCATTTGCCAAACTCGACGCCATTCGCGAAGGCGTCCGCTCTGGCAGCATCAAAGCGCTCATTGTTCTCACCGAGGACATCATCACTGACGCTGGCTTCACGACCGAAGACCTTGGAAAACTCGATTTCCTCGTCCAAACCAGTGTGCTCGCCAACCCCAGTGCCAACGCCGCGCACATCGTTCTCCCGTCCGCCGCCTTCGCCGAGAAACGTGGCTCCATGGTCAATCTCAGCGGCCGCCTCCAACGCCTAAACCGCGCTGTCGAACCACCGAGCCAAGCTCACGACGACTGGGAAATCCTCCGCGACCTCCTCCTCGCCCTCTCCGGTGAAAAGAACGAGGTTCACCACATCGAGGATATTTTCCGCGTCCTTGCCCAGACGGTCCCCGCCTTCAACGGCCTCAGCCTCTCCAAAATCGGCCACCAAGGCACTCCCATCTTAGAAACTGGATACCAAATCCCACTTCTCGCCAATGAACGGGCGCGCAAAGCCGCCGGCCTGATCAATGGGTAACACGCCCACGCAACTTCTCAAAAGTGATTCGGAAATCATGCAAAGCAGCGCCATGACAAGCCACAAATACCAGGAATGCCTCACCGCATCTCTGCAACTGCGCTTAGTCATCGTCGCAACAAGCAGCTCACCGAGCTTCATTCCACACGCAATTCCCGTCCTTTTTTAACTCACCAACTTTAACTTCTCCTCCGCTCCCAATGCCGGACCTCTTCCAGATCGCGATCATCATCACCAAAATCATCATCCTCACCTTCATGGTGGTGCTGCCGCTGGTTCCTCTCTCCGTTTACTTTGAGCGCCGCTTCTCCGCCGTCATCCAAGACCGCGTCGGACCGAACCGCGTTGGCATCCCGCTCACACTCTTCGGGTTCAAAAAAGACTTCCACCTCTTCGGGCTCATCCAGCCCGTCGCAGACGGCCTGAAATTGTTCCTCAAGGAGGATTTTACACCCGCCCACGTCCGCAAAGCTTTCTACTGGATGGCTCCCGCACTCACCGTCGTCCCAGCACTCATCACCGTCTGTGTCGTCCCCTTCGGCTCGCCCATCAACCTCTTCGGCCACACGGAAAAGCTCGTCATCGCAGACATCGACATCGGCCCGCTCTTCGTTTTCTCCGTCGCATCCCTCTCGGTTTACGGCATCACCCTCGCCGGTTGGGCCTCAAACTCGAAGTTCCCCTTCATCGGCGGCGTGCGCTCAACCGCACAAATGATTTCCTACGAAATCGCCCTCGGCCTCTCCATCATCCCCGTTCTCCTCCACTACGGCGACCTCAATCTCAGCAACATCGTCCAACAACAGGCCGACCACGGATGGCTCCTCCTTCCCTTCTGGAAAAATGGCACAATCTCCCTTCCCGACCTCAACACCGCGCTATTTTTAATCCCCGCCTTCATCGCCTTCCTCATCTTCACCATCTCAATCTTCGCGGAGACCAACCGCATGCCCTTCGACCTTCCCGAGTGCGAAACTGAGCTCGTTGGCGGCTACCACACCGAGTATTCATCCATGAAATTCGCCATGTTCTTCATGGGGGAATACGCCGCAATGGTCATCGGCTCCGCCCTAATCATCACGCTCTTCCTCGGCGGTTGGTCCATCGGCTTCGGGTTGGATGCCGCCGTCGCCAAGCTCCACATCGGTGACTTTTACTTCGGTGGGCTCATTCACATGGGCTGCTTCCTCACCAAGCTCATCGGCTTCATTCTCTTTTTCATCCTCGTCCGCTGGACCGTGCCACGCTTCCGCTACGACCAACTCATGAAACTTGGCTGGGTCGTTTTCTTCGAAGCCGCGCTCATCAACGTATTTCTCGCCGCGCTCATCATCGCCGCACCAGAACTCACCGCCGCCATCATTGCCATCGGCGCCGTCCTCCTCATCGTCCTCACCGCATCGGTCATCTGGGTCGCCAAGGTGTCTGAAGAGCACACGAAACCTCTTCGCGCCTGATCCCCAACTCAAATCTCTCCTTTCCAACCTCGTCCCATGTCCGTCGTAAAACTCCAACGCCCGAAACTCAATTTCGGGGAGAAAATTTACTTTGGTGCGCTCATCAAGGGCTTTTTCCTCACCATGACTCACGCGGTGAAAACCTTGCGTGGCAAATCCGTCGGCGCGGATGAACTCGCCTCATCCGGTCTCGGCGTGACCATGCAGTTCCCCGAACAACGCTGGGACGAGCACCTGCCTGAATATTACCGCGGCGCTCCCGCCCTCGTCACCGATGAACAAGGCCGCGAACGCTGCGTCTCCTGCCAACTCTGCGAATTTATCTGCCCGCCCAAGGCCATCAAAATCATTCCCAGCGAGATCCCTGCCGGCGACCCATGGGCCAAGGTTGAAAAACGCCCGCTGGAATTCGAAATCGACATGATCCGCTGCATCTACTGCGGCATGTGCGAGGAAGTCTGCCCAGAACAGGCCATCTACCTCCGCAAGGATTACCTCATCACCGGCCTAAAACGCGCCGACATGGTGCACGATAAAAAGAAACTCTACGAAATCGGCGGCGTCCGCGAAGGTCTCGTCAATAAGTGGAACGAGCTCAAGTAAGCGCCATTCTCGGATCACGGACCATCGATCACCGATCATTCCTCACCTTTTCCCATGCCCTCTTATCTCTTCTGGCTCTTCTCCACCGTCATGCTCATCGGTGGCATCTCCGTCATTGCCTTCCGCAACCCCGTTTCCAGCGCCCTCTCCGTAGTCACCTGCTTCGTCGGCCTGGCTGGGCTCTTCATCGGGCTCAGCGCATTCTTCGTCGGCGTCATTCAAATCCTCGTCTACACCGGCGCGGTGATGGTGCTTTTCCTTTTCATCATCATGTTGCTCGACCTGCAAGATGAGCAAAAACGGGGAAAACCCCTCCTCCCCATGGCCGCCGCCATCGCACTCGTCGCAGCATTCCTCGTCCAACTCATCGGCGTCCTCGGGCGCTCGCCGAACCAAGTCGCACCGCCTCTCAACCCGGAAACTCTCGCCGCTGCCGCCAAAGATTTCCCCGCCAGCGGGAAAATTGCCGCCTCTCTCACTCAAGGCAAGCTCCCCGACGTCCACCTCATCGGAAACACGCTTTTCACTGAATACAATTTCCCACTGCAAATCGTCGGCGTGCTCCTTCTCGTCGCAACCGTCGGCGTAGTCGTCCTCTCGAAACGCCAAGCGGACTAACAAACTCACTTCTCATGGCCACTCTCAACGACTATCTCCTCGTCTCAGGACTGCTCTTCGCCATCGGCCTCGCCGGAGTGGTGCTGCGCCGGAATATCATCATCGTCTTCATGTGCCTCGAGCTCATGCTTAGCGCAGCGAATCTCACGCTCGTTGCATTCTCACGCTTTAACACCACTCCCAACGGACTCCCGGACTACAATGGCCAAATGATGGTGTTTTTCGTGATCACCGTCGCCGCCGCCGAGGTCGCCGTCGGCCTTGCCATCATCGTCGCACTCTACCGCGCCCGCCAAACCATCCACACGGATGAACTGACATCGCTCAAGGGCTGATGCCCGGCTCGTTTCAAATCTGAAATCTCAAATTTTCAACTCAATGCCTTGGATCCTTCTTTTTCTCCCGCTCGCCGTCGCGGCGGCGAACCAACTCGTCCTGAAGAAAACCGGACTCGCGCCCATCATCTCCAGCGCCTCGGCTCTCGCGACTTTCATCCTCGCCGTCCTCCTCCTCGGCAAAAATGAAACTTCGCACTTCGCTTGGGCAAGCCTTGGCGACTTTTCCATCAACCTCGGCATCAAGCTCGACCAACTTTCCACCGGCATGATGATCGTCGTCACCGGCGTCGGCCTGCTCGTGCACATTTTCTCGCTCGCCTACATGAAGGACGACGAGGCCAAGGCCCGCTATTTCACAGGCTTATCGCTCTTCATGTTCTCCATGACAGGCATCGTCCTCGCCGATAATTTCATCATGACCTTTATCTTCTGGGAGCTGGTCGGACTCAGTTCTTACCTGCTCATCGGTCATTGGTATCAGAAAAGCTCCGCCGCAGACGCCGCAAAAAAAGCATTCCTCTGCAACCGTGTCGGAGATTTCGGATTCATGGTCGGCATCCTGATGCTCTGGGGAATCACTGGCAGCCTTGCATTTGATGGAATGCAAGCTGGACTAGCCACCTTCAAGCTCGCCAATCCGCTCGTATTCTCAGGTGTCCTCTCCGCCGCCGTGCTCTTCATCTTCTGCGGCGCAATCGGAAAATCCGCCCAACTCCCACTCCACGTCTGGCTGCCGGACGCCATGGAAGGCCCCACCCCCGTATCTGCGCTCATTCACGCTGCGACCATGGTCGCCGCAGGCGTTTACATGCTCTTCCGCCTCCAAGTCTCGCTTGGCTTCGACGTATTCGAGGGACTTCAAGCCAGCACCATCATCGCATGGACTGGCGGCATCACCTCACTTGCCGCCGCCCTCATGGCCACCCAGCAAGATGACATCAAGCGCATCCTCGCCTACTCCACACTCTCCCAACTCGGCTACATGGTCATGGCCGTCGGCCTCGTCCACGGGGAAGCTGGCATGTTCCACCTCTTCACTCACGCTTGGTTCAAGGCCCTGCTCTTCCTCGGCTCCGGCGCTGTGATCTTCGCCTGCCACCACGAACAAGACATCTGGAAGATGGGCGGATTGCTGAAAAAAATGCCCATCACCGGCTTCACTTTCCTCATCGGCTTCCTCGCCCTGATCGCAGTGCCCGGCACATCCGGATTTTTCTCGAAGGAGCTCATCCTCGAGGCCGCACACGGCAAATCCACCGCTCTTTTCTGGATCGCCGTGGTGGTCGCAGTCCTCACTCCCTTTTACATGACCCGCCTTTTCGTCGTCGCCTTCCTCGGGAAAACGAAATCCGATCATGCGGACCACGCCCACGAAGTCAGCCCGCTCATGTGGGGCCCTCTCGTCATTCTTGCCATTCTCGGCCTCATCGCCGGTTTCGCACCCGTCGCCGGAAAACTCGCCCCTGCCTTGCCTGAACACGCGGGCGAATTCCACGTGAATTTCCTCCTCTGGATTTCTCTCGCCGCCCTCGTCATCGGCGCGGGCGCTGGCTTCGTTCTCTACTCCGGAAAACAACGCGACCCCATCTCGATCCCTCTCTTCCGCAACCGCTTCTACATCGACGGCATTTACGACAATTTCCTCGTTCGCTATTGCCAAGACGCCCTAGCCGCCATCGTCAGCTTCTTCGATGAACTCGTCATCAACGGCCTATTCGTCGGTGGCCTCTCACGCGCCGCAGAATCATCTGGAAACATCTTCCGCAAAGTTCAGTCCGGCAGCCTCCAAGGCTACGCATTCGCCTTCGGCCTCGGAGTGGTCCTTGTCGTCTATTTCACCGCTTTCTAAGGATGCTTCTCATGAGTCTGCTTTTTTCTTTGATCCACTGATCGCCGGTCACTTCCAACTCACTTCCCATGCTCTCTCTCATCGTATTTCTCCCGATCATCGCCTTCGTCGCGATTCTGCTCGGCGCGCCCGCCCGGCTCACAGCCATCGCAGCTGCCGCCACCAACCTCCTGCTCGGCATCGTCGCCGCCGCCACCTGGGAACAAGCCGGTCTCTGGTCGAGCTCAGTCTCAGTGCTTGAAAAACCAGCCATCAACCTCGCCTTCGGTTTCCCGGACGGAATGAGTGTGATCATGATCCTGCTTTCGGTCATCGTCACCCTCGCCGCAGTCCTCTCCGGCAAGTCCCCCGTCGGACAGGAGAAACTTTACTTCGGCTCATCCCTCCTCATTTCCGGCGGTGCACTTGGCGCATTCGCCGCCACTGACCTCTTCTTCTTCTTCGCTTTCCACGAACTCGCACTGATCCCGACTTTCCTCATGATCGGCATGCTTGGCCGTGGCGACCGCCGCGAGGCAGCCTGGAAAATCACGATTTACCTCGGGCTCGGGTCCATGGTTCTGCTCGCTGGCCTCGTCTGGCTCGCCAACCTGACGGGAACTTTCAACATGGCGGAAATGGTGGACCGCGCTGCCAGCGTGGATGCTGCATCTCAAACTGGCATTGCTGCCTTGCTCATCGTCGGCTTCGGCACGCTCGTCTCTCTCTTTCCCTTCCACTCATGGGCCGCCCCTGCCTACGCCAGTGCGCCCGCACCCGTCGCCATGCTCCATGCCGGCGTCCTCAAAAAATTTGGGCTTTACGGCATCCTCCGCCTCGCCATCCCGCTCGTCCCCGAGGGACTCGCTTTCTGGCTCAATCCCCTCCTCGTCCTCCTCCTCGGCAATATCCTCTGGGTCGGATTCATCACCATTTCTCAAAAACGCCTCGACCGCATGCTCGGAAATTCCTCGGTCATGCACATGGGATACATCTTCCTCGCCATCGCCGCGCTCATCTCATTCCCGGAAAACCCACTTGCGCGCTCGGCCGCCATCCTCCTGATGTTCGCTCACGGGATCTCCATCGCCCTCCTCTTCGGCCTCGCTGACCGCATCGAGCGCAACACCGGATCTCTCGACCTCCACGAACTCGGTGGACTTGCCAAATCAGCCCCCGGCCTCGCCTTCATCTTTGGCATCGCCGCCATGGCGTCCATCGGCCTCCCTGGCCTCGCAAATTTCTCGGGCGAAATCCTCGTTTTCCTCTCCGCATTCGCCGCCTACGACGGTAGCTCAGGCTTCGGCCCAGTCCAAATCGCGTGCATTCTCTCCATCTGGGGCGTCGTGATCTCCGCCGTTTACATGCTCCGGGCTTACCGCAACATTTTCCACGGCCCCGCCGTGAAAACCACGGAATCCGCCGCGGACCTCACACTCGCCGACCGCATTCCCGCCATCATCCTCGTCATCGCGCTCTTCGCCGTCGGCCTCTATCCCAACGTGCTTCTCAACCTTCTGAAATAAGTCCACTCGGACCTTTAAGACCTATTTTTCCGATCCCATGCCCGCCTACTATTTAGAAGCTCTCACCGTCACTCTTGGCATCGTCCTACTCATGGCCGAAGCCTTTTGCTCCTGCAAAAACAAGGCGTGGGTCGGCATCTCCGCCGCCATCGGCCTCTCAATCATCCTCGCCCTAACATTCACCGCCATCGGCCCAGACGCGAAACCCGCCGCGGCATGGGCGTCATGGCCCCTCTGGAATTTCTACCAATTCGACAATCTCGCGAAATTCTACAAAATCTTCGCCCTCCTCACCACCATCCTCGTCTTACTGCTTGCCGTGGATTACCGGAAAATCCTCGCGCGCTTCACCGAAACCCCAGACTCGGAAGTCGGCACTGGCGAATTTTATGCACTCCCCGTCTTCGCCTGCGCCGGCATGATGTGGCTCGCATCCGCCAAAGACCTCGCAGGCGCATTCGTCGCACTCGAACTCGTCACCATCACTTTCTACATCCTCGTCGCCTACATGCGGCGCAACGTTGGCTCGCTCGAAGCGGGCGTGAAATACCTCATCCTCGGCGCGCTCAGCACGGGCTTCCTCGTTTACGGCATCGCTTGGGTTTACGGCAGCACCGGCACGATGAACCTCTCTGAGATCTCAAACCTGAAATCTCAAATCTCAAACCCCACCCCACTCCTCTTCGGCATCGCCCTCGTCATGGTCGGCCTCGGCTTTAAAATCGGCGCAGTCCCCATGCAGGTCTGGATCCCCGATGTCTATCAAGGCGCACCCACTCCCACCACCGCGTTTCTATCCGTCGGCTCAAAGGCTGCCGGCTTTATCCTAACCCTCCGCTTCCTTGATCCATTCCTCGCTCACGAAGCCACACGCGGCCCTGTCATCGCGATGCTCCTGATCCTCGCCTGCGCCACTCTCCTTTTCGGAAATCTCGCCGCCATCCCTCAGACGAATTTCAAGCGCCTCCTCGCCTACTCATCCATCGCCCACGCAGGCTTCCTCATCCTCGCCCTCGCCGCATGGGCTCCGGAAACCGCCACTTCTGAAGGCTCGGTCAAGGTGATCTCCTTCTACCTCGCAACCTATCTCCTCATGACGCTCGGCGTCTTTTTCGTCCTCGCCCAAGTCCGCATCCAACGCGACGGTGAGAACATCACAGACTTCAACGGCCTCGGAAAAACCAATCCCAAGCTCGCGCTCGCGCTCACCGTCCTCCTCGCCGCACTCGCCGGCGTCCCGCTCACCGCAGGATTCGTCGGAAAATTCATGGTGTTCTCTCTCGCCGTCCAAGCTGGCCTCTGGTGGGGCGTTGGCATCGCATTCGTCGCCGCTGCCGCGGGCTTCTACTACTATTTCAATGTCGTCCGCGCCATGTGGTGGAATGCTCCTCACGACCATCAACCCATCGTCCTCCCCTGCATCAGCAAAGTCTGCATCGGTGCCCTCACCGCTGCCGTCCTGCTCATCGGGATCTGGCCTCAACCCATCTGGGCCCTCCTCCGCTAACCCTCGGCATGAGCCCTCCTTCTCATCCGCTCACTCTCATCATCATGGGGGTCTGCGGATGCGGAAAATCCACCATTGCCCGCGCACTCGCCCATGCCTGCAACGGGGTCTTCCTCGATGCCGACGATTTCCACCCGCCCGCAAATATCGAGAAAATGATGCGCGGCGAGCCTCTCGACGACGCCGACCGCACCCCATGGCTCGCAACACTCGCCTCTCAAATCTCCGATCCCAAGCACGCTCATCAAGCGATCTTTCTCGCCTGCTCCGCCCTCAAAGCAAGCTACCGCGACATCCTAACTGCAGGTCACACGCACGTCCACTTCGTCCACCTCATCGGTCCCCCAGAACTTATCCGCGCCCGGCTCCGCGCACGTTCGGACCACTTCATGCCAGACACACTCATCGATAGCCAATTCGCAACTCTTGAGGTTCCCGACGACGCATTTTCAATCGATGTCAACTCAAGTGTGGAATCAATCGTCGCCACGATCCAACAAAGATTCTGCTAAAAAATCCCCCCAGACTTTCCCTCGAGTTCCAAGGATTTCTCAACAAACACGGCTGAAGCGCCAAGCCTTCAAGTGCCGGAATGTCCCCCGTATTGTGTTACCAAGTCCCGATCCAGTAGATCCAGTCGTCACTCAACGAAATTCGCCGAAAGCGAGAATTAGAACACACTCTGCCGCGAATGAAGCAGGCAGACCGATTCGAATCTTAACAGACTAACAAACACGTCTTCGAATCAATCGAATATCGTTCTTAGATTACTGAAATTTCGCCCGTTCTGGAAATCACACTCACACTCGCACCCGCAAGTTCCTGATGCTCCATAGCTCGCCCGCTGCGGGCGCGCCGCTCCCGCGCATGCGCCGTGCACCATCCTTGCGCTTCGCCGGAAAACGCTCACGCGCGCCGTCGAAAACCTCATTCACAAACGCCTTGCTTCCAATCACCGCGCCATCCGTGAAATACCTCACCCGGCAACGCAGCATCTTCGCCATCCCCAAGTCCGGCAACACCGTTCCATTTCCCTTCGCCTCCA
>JBEGOB010000523.1:0-5294 GCA_041182265.1 Verrucomicrobiota bacterium
CGAAGCTACGCGTGGACTTTGTGCCGGTGCACTACTACCGTGCTGTCAATGACCCGAAGGATGCCAAGGGAGCGGCGGCCCAATTTTATGGATTTTTAAAAGGGATCCATGATCGTGTTAAGCGACCCTTGTGGGTGACCGAGTGGAACAATGGTGCAAACTGGACGAAGGCAGCGGACCCAACGCTGGCGCAGCAGAAGGATGCGATACGCGAGATGATGAGGATGCTTGATGAGACGCCTTTTGTCGAACGCTATGCGATTTACAGTTGGGTGGAGGAAGTTCGGGAAATTAAGAATAAGGACGGATCGCTGACGCCTGCCGGCGAAGTCTATCGAGACAAAATTTCCCCACAATCCTACTTGCAGGTTAAGTCTGACAAATGAGGCGGGAATCACATCGACAGTTGCGGTTCGAGAAAGTTTTCAACGGATAGGCACTTATGGATATGAATGAAGAAGAACTTTTTGAATCCGTGCTGAGAAGGGCCGACGATGATTCATCGAGAAATGGATGATAGAAAATCGGTGGCCTGTTTTCAGCGGCGGATTCTAAGTTGAAGGAAAAGCGAAGTGTGATTTTGATTCCTACCCGTTGAGTTAGAGTGGCTTGTTGTCTTGATTGACCTTGCCGACCGTGCCGTCGAAGTAGAGGGCGAGGCGATAGGTTCCATGCGCCATCCCTTCGGGTGTGCCCTCCTTGAGGGATGGGTTGGTGATGGCGGGGTGGGTTTGGTCCAGTTCGGTCATGGCCCAAGTGCGTGCGGTTTTGGGTTGGGCCAGTACAGCTTGCAGTTTCATAGGCAGGCGGTCATCGTTCGATGCCGGTGCGGGCAGTCCCCATGGGCATTGAGTGGTGCTGCCGTTCTCGCCCAAGGGGAGGGCTTGCTGCATGTAGTATGAGGATGCGGTTAGTGATTGCGGGTTGCTTTCCTTTTGCCATGAGGCCGCCATGGTTTGGATGAAATCGCCGCTTTTTGGATTTTCGTATCCGGCGTAAGTTGCCACGCAGTCAGCGAGTCGCCGCCACTCGCGCGGATTCTTGCTAAGTGCCTTATTGTAGATCGGATTTTGGCGAGTGAAGAGCGGTCCGGGCAGATAGTCATTGTTGTCGGCAGCATACATATTGATGAACAGCGAGACCTGACGCATGGTGGAGGTGTCCTTTGATGCCGCCGCTTTTTTGATCAGGGATGAGGTGCCGAGAAAGGTGAGTGCTGCTAGGACCGCGATGATCGAAATGGTGACCAACAGCTCAACCAAGGTGAAGCCCCGGGATGGTTGGGTGCGTGGGTGGTGGAGTTTCATGAGGTGAGGGATGGGCGAAGGTTTATTGATCCGCGGTGTTCGTGACATTCAGGCGGGCGAAGAGTTTCGCGCCGGATGCTAGAGAGCGTGGGATCGTGACGAGCACTTGGTCAGTGCCGGGGGAGACATTGGCGGTGACATTGATGCTCACCCCGTTGCTGCCATTTGCCGCCGTGGTCCATGCGGTCAGATCCGAGCCATACTGCACGGTTGGGTTTAGATAGGCAGCGTCTTGGGTGCGGAAGAATGAAAAGACCAAGTTGTCGCCGTTCAACGTTGCGGAGGGCAACTTGTCAGCTTCCTGATTCGCGTTTGGATTTCCGCCGATCACGAATTCGACGAGGTTTGAAATTCCGTCCTGATCCGGGTCCGCATTGGCGAGAGCGGAGCTTCCGCTGAGTTGGTTCGCGGTGGCCCATGCAGCGTAAGGATCTGCGGATGCGAGATTGTAATTCAGGATCAAGTCCCCACCAGTTCGGTTCAGAGTCCACGAACCGGTGCCTGGGAAGCCCGGTGCTGTGACCGTGGTGCTGGGAGAAAGATCTCCCGTGACACTGCCTGCCTTCAGCAAGGTGAAAGAGCGGGCTTCCTCGGTGAAATTGATCAATTCCGAAGTGTCGAGTGAGACAGCTAGGCTTCCGTCGATCGAGGCGCTCGCGATTGTGAGTTGGGTGTTGCCAGTGCCGGCTTGTGCGGTCCAGTTGGTGATTTTCGAGGCCACGCCCGCGCCGTTTGAGAATGCGACGGCTGCACCGCTGGTGCCGCTGCCGCCAAGGAACGAGCCATTCATGACCGTCACTGGACCGTTGGCAGCCGAGTTGTCGCCGTCGATCAGCAGCGTCCCGGAGTTGATCGTGGTGGGCCCGCTGTAAGTGTTGGTACCGCTGATTGCCCAAGTTGAGCTGCCATTTTTCGTCAGTCCGCTTGCGTTGAGAAGTGGGCCGCCCGCATCGATTTCCTCGGGAGTCCCGTCGATGATTGCAGCAGCGAGACTGCCCTTGCCCGTGCCAGATCCTCCTAGGCTGAGGGAGCGGACGTGGCGGTAGGCGACGACGCCCGCGGACGCTTGGAGGCCAATTCCGGTGCCTGTGGCGACGAAGACCGTCCCTACGTCATTGCTGGAAGCGCCGAGCGATGTGAAATCCGCGGAGCTTGTCCAAATGCGATAAGTTTCCCCGATCACGAGAGCGCCGTAGGTGGCCGTGCCCGTTCCCGTGCCGGGCCCGGTGGCAGTGAACTCCGTGCCAACCGTGTTGCTGGCCGCGCCAATGCTGGTGAAATCCGTATCGCCAAGCGTCACGATTTGATAGACCGTGCCAGCGGCAATCGCCGTTGAATCCACCGTTCTGGATAGAACACTCAGCGCGGGAGCTGAGAGAGTGATTGGATTGGTGCTGGTGAAGGTCAAATCCCCGCTGCTGCCGACGGAAGGGCCGCCGCCGCTTGTTCCTAGGCTGAAATCGCGGTCCGTGAAGGTGTCAGCGGTGCCTTGATAGAGAAGGCTGCCGCCGTTGAAGAGTAAATTTACCGCTTCGGATGAAGATTGGCCGATGCTGCTGGCGGTGCCGCCGTCAGAGATTACCGGGGCGCCCAGTCTCCCGCCGTTGAGAGTGGTTTTTCCGGTGTAGGTGTTTTCAGCGGTTAGTGAAGTTGTCCCGTCTGGAGACGATAGAATCACGTTGCCGGTTCCTGAGATTTGGTTTGGGATTGTGACGCTGTCCGTGCGGTTGAACTGAATGCTTGCGGCGGAGACGACAACATCGGCCGAGCCAAGCGTTCCATTGGTGCCCGAGCCGATGCGGAGCGTCCCGGCGTTGACTGTGGTGAGGCCTGTGTAGTCGTTTGTGGCAGAAAGTCCGGCGGTTCCGTTACCGGACTTGATCAAGCCACCGGTGCCGGAGATTGGTGAATTGAGTCGGAGCAGGTTATTTCCGTTGGGTGAATCCAGAATAAGATTGGTGTTGAGTGTGATGGGTAGATTCACATCGACAGTTCCATAGTTCAGACGTGAACTGATAGTTGAAGATGCATTGGTGACCGTGATTGCGCCGGTTCCGGACACTGTCGAGCCGTGCAGTGAGAGGACCGGGCCAGCAAGCGTGAGTGGGCCGTTGAAGGTGTTGGTGCCAGAGAGGTTTTTTTGGCGTGTGCT
Organism: Verrucomicrobiota bacterium; assembly: GCA_041182265.1. Taxonomy (GTDB): domain Bacteria; phylum Verrucomicrobiota; class Verrucomicrobiia; order Verrucomicrobiales; family Akkermansiaceae; genus Luteolibacter. The sequence continues at coordinate 3,460 of JBEGOB010000523.1, forward strand.
GCCCGTTCCGGAGAACACGGCTGAGCCAGCGAGCAGATCGAAATCGACCGGGCCGGTGTTCATGGTGCCGAGGCTGGCAGAGAACGTGATTTGGCCGCTGCCGGTTTTCGTGAGTGAAGTTCCGGAGCCTGTGCCAGTGATGTTACCGGAGAAATTCACATCGGCAGAGTTGTCCAGAACTCCACCGGCGCTGCCGAGGGTGATGCTGTTGCTGACGGAGTTGGTGTTGCTGGTGGCCTCGAGGCTTACGGCATTGAGTGCAATCGGTGTGGTGCCGAGAGCGAGATTGCCATCCATCACCACGGTTCCCGCGTTGAGAATGCTGCCGCCGGAGAAGGAATTGCTGCCGCTTAGCGTGAGAGTTCCAGTGCCGTTTTTGGTTATAGCGAGTGCCGTCAGCGGGCCATTTGCCAGAGTGATGTCACCGGCCGAGCTATTGATCGACACCAATCCAGCGGAGAGCCCTGCGAGATCAACCGAGATGCTTGCCGGGCTGTTGATGGTGACATTGTCGGCGGTGTTGAAATAGGTTGGAGTATTCGCCGCGTCTGAGTCAGCCCAATTCGTGTTTGAAGGATCCGTGTTCCAGTCCTCGCCCCCGTTGCCAGTCCAAAGCAAATTTCGAGCTGCGACATCCGCAGTGGAAGTTCCGGTGAAGGTCACATCCACGGTATCCGCCTTGCCAATGCCGAGACGGCTGCCGCCGCCAAAAACAACGATTCGCCAGTAAACCGTCGAGCCGCTTGAGATTTCAAGAGGGCTGCTTGCCAGACTTTGTGAGAAGTTCGTGCTGGCAGAAGCGAGGGTGGTGCCAACGGTGAAGGTGCTGCCGGTTTGAATGAAATTTACACCATCGGTGCTGTAGAAAAGTCCAGCTGAGCCGGGGCCTGTTGAGGTTCTCGATAGGTTGAGACCGGTGAGACCCGAGATGCTTACTGTGTAGCCTTCGTTGGCGCTAGTGGTGAAGGCATAGTAGTTTCCGGCTGTGAGAGCGGAGTCAAAATCCGATTGAGCGGTGAAGTTGCGGTTCCATGTGCCGCTGGGTGAGGTTGAATTTCCACTACCTCCGCCGCCGGTCATCGCGCTGCCCGAGACGCCGGGTGCGGGTGCGCTGGGCGCGCTGCCACCGCTGGTTCCCGTCGTTCCAGTGATGTCCCAGCGGAGCAGGTCGGCACCGACAAGCGAGCCGCTGGAGAGAGTGACCAGCAGGGCGGTGAGCTTGCGGCAATCGATAAGTGCTTGGCGGTTGCGGGATTTGCGAGCGCGGAGCGGGGCTTGAATGAGCGGGGAATTGGGTTTTCTAGTCATGGTCGTGATGGGTTTTCAGAGTGAGGTTGAAAAGTCGCGGGCGTTTTGGGATTTTAGTGAGAGTCAGCCCTTGGGACGATCAGAGCCCGACTGGGATCTTGAGTTGTCAAAAGGGTTTCCTTGATGCAGCGTCCAGACTTTGCGAAACTTGGGGCGGTGGCGTCACCTCACGAGAATTTGTGAGGAGTCGGAGTTTGTGATGGGTTGCATCCCTCAAGCGTGCACAGTAGCTTTGAGACTTCGTTGATATATGACCAAAGCGTGGATCTTTAGCGGGCTGATGGCCTCCGGATTCCTCAGCCAAGCTGCGGAGGATCAGCCGTGGCTGGAGCGTTTGGCCAAAATTGCCGTCCCGGAGTTGGTGAGCTTGCGGCAAGAAGTCGAAGAGATTGATCGCCAGTTGGCGGGGCTATCCGTGATCACCGGTGTGAATAGCGGCAACCGCTTGGGATTTCAGAGCGCTGGGAAAATTGGCAATGAAGACTTGTGGCTGGAGCTTGAGTTTTCCGAGGCAATTCCATTGGATC
>JBEGOB010000524.1:0-8717 GCA_041182265.1 Verrucomicrobiota bacterium
GTTAGGAGGCATTGCATTTTTCATGTTCAAGATTGCCCGCCGGGAGCGGCTTCACTTTGATCCTAGCCTGTCCGACGATTATGTGGGGCCGGGTGCCGGGCGTTGATTTTCTATTTATTCATTCATCTATTTTTTCATTCTATGAGTCCATCCAAGTTACTAGGCATTCCTGAAAGCTTTTCTGCCCATGGTGGCCAAGTTGATCACATGCTTGATGTGGTGCACTGGTTCATGCTCGCGTTGTTCGTGGGATGGACGTTGTTTTTCTTTTATTGTGTTTTCCGCTTTTGGCATAAGAACAACCCAAAGGCCTCCTATCAAGGGGTGAGAAGCCATTTATCGAGTCACTTGGAAATTGGGGTGATTATCGTGGAGGCAGTTTTGCTTCTTGGATTCGCGTTTCCTTTGTGGGCCGAGCGCGTGGATAGCTGGAAGAGCGTGCAAGATCTGAATCCGGTTCGCGTGCGCGTGGTGGGTTGGCAGTTCGGTTGGACGTATCACTATCCTGGAGCCGACAATAAATTTGGACGAGTTGACCCCAATTTGATTTCAGGGACCAATGATCTGGGGATCGATTACAGTGACCCGAATGCGTTGGATGATTTCACCAGCCCGATTCTTAAGTTGCCGGTCAATCAGCCTGCTGTTCTGAACATTGGGACGAAAGACGTCATTCATAACTATGCGATCGTTCCGATGCGTATACAGCAAGATGCGATTCCAGGCAGAGAGATTCCGATGTGGTTCACACCAGTTGCGACTGTGGAAACCTACGTGGTTTGTGCCCAGCTTTGTGGTGAGGGTCATGCCAACATGGTAGGGACTTTGGAAGTGATCCCGAAAGAGCAATATGACACTTGGGCACAGTCGCAGTCTGAGAGTGCTTTGAAGGTCAATCAAAAGTAGTCGCAGGGTATCCGGTAGTCTTCAAAAACGATTCAATAAAGTTTATGGAGATTGACCATGATGGTTTCAGGGATCTCCTGATCGAGATTTCGAAGGCTAGGATGCCATTTGGGAAATTCGGTGTTTCTCACTACCCACCTTCGGGTGTGCCGATCATCGATTTGCCGCCGGAATACTTGGGTTGGTTTAAGGAGCGCGGTTTTCCAAAGGGTCGTTTGGGTGAGTTGCTGGCGGAGGTGGAGGCGATCAAGTCTGTTGGAATGGACTCAGTTTTCGATTGGATCCGGCAGGCGAATGGGGGCCGATTTCCATTGAGGAAAGGCCGCCGTAAGTCTTTTGATTTTGAGTGAATGCGGATGGCGTCTCGTGGCTTGCCTTTGTTTGGATAACTTGGCACGTTTCGAGGATGGATGAATTCGTGGACTCTAGGCGGCGTTTTTTGTTGGGCACAGGAGCTTGGCTAGGTGGCCTTGCGTTTGGCTCGGGTGCTGATGCCCCACAAGCGGGTCGGGTGCGCACGATTTCAATTTTCCACACCACAGACCTTCACGGGCGAATTTTGCCTACGCAATCTTATGGCGGGATGACGGATGTCGGTGGTTTTGCGCGGTGCGTTTCCTGCATTCGGCGTTGGAGAAAAGAAGCTCCAGATTCGTTGCTCGTTGATGTGGGGGATGTCTATCAGGGGACTGCGGAAAGTTTGGTCAATGGCGGAAATCTGATGATGCACTTGTTCAACCGTTTGGGTTACGATGCGTGGGTGTTAGGCAATCATGATTTCGACTGGGGGCCTGAGGCACTGGAAAAGAATTTGTCGATTTCGAAATCTCCTGTGCTCACGGGAAATCTCCGTCGGCTCGGCAAACAGTCGGGTCAGTTCGATGGGGCATGGAAGTCGGTGCAGCCTTGGACGATGAAAGAGCTTGGGGGCTTCCGGGTGGCATTGATTGGCTTGGTGACCCCGGGTTTGCCGTATTGGCTGACACCTGAGACGCTGGGCGGGGTTGAAGCCACGGATGTGGTTGAATCTCTGAAGCGGTCGGTTGCGGAGGCAAAGGCGGAGAGGGCGGACGTGGTGGTGGTGTTAGGTCACATGGGGTGGCGGCAGGAGGATGATTTTGCGAACCCCGTCCGTGAAATGTTGAAGGATGTCGAGGGGGTGGATGTTTTTCTGGGCGGGCATACGCATCAGGATCAGCCGTCGTGGATGCTTGGAAGCGTGCTGTGTTCGCAAGCCGGCTACCATGGAATCCAGTGCGGGCGTGTTGATCTGACATTGGATGTGGAGAGCCGGAAGCTTCTCTCGAAGCGTGCATTTTCGATGTTGATGGACCAGCGGTATGAGTTGGATCCGGTGGTGATGGAGTTGGCTGAGCCTGAGATCAAGAAGGCGGAGGTGCAGTTGGCGCGGAAGTTAGGAGTGGTAAAATCCGTGGTTCCTGGAACGGGCCGTGGCAGTCGCTTGGTTCAGTTATTTTGCGAGTTTTTCAGCGACGCCTTGAGCCGGAACGGGACGCCCGTGGACGGTATTTTTCATGGCACCTTTGGCACCGGGGATTTGGCGGCTGGTGAGATCCGTGTGAGGGATTGTTGGAAATTGTTGCCCTACGAGAATCGATTGGCGATTGCTGAGGTGACGGCTGAAGAGTTGATTGAAATTGTCCGGGAAGACCGCAAGGAGCGGCAGTCTGACCGACTTTTATGGCCGTTTGAGTTGAAATTGGACCGTGATGGAAATCCGAAAATTTTTACGTATCAAGGCGAGCCGGTTGCGGCAGGTCGGCGCTTTAAGATCGGTTTCAACAGCTACGATGTGCAGTCGGGTGGGCGTCGCTTGATGCGGTTGCGCGAAATTATTGCGAATCCGGCAGCGAAGCGTGTGACTACGGAGATTGATACGCGGAGTGCGTTGATCGATGGGATTCTGAATCGGAAAGAAATTGGGTGAGTTGGTGAGGGCAGCGTTAAACTTGTGTTTCTGCGTCATTTTGTGCTTAGCCGGGGTGATTGGATGCGCTAGACCGAGTGCATGGATGAACTGACACGCGATCACGGACTGCAACCCTTGGATGGTTTGATGGTCCGCTGGAATTTGACCAATCATGAATTGGTGGAGGTTTCGACTGAGCAATTGAGCCACAAGCAGGTGCAGAAGGCGCGCAAGGGTCGTCAATTGACCCTTCATTTGATGCAGAAAATGATGCGTGCGCTGAATGAGGCGGCGCTTGAGAGAGTGGCGAAGGAGGAGCGAGGAAATTTCACGCCTTATCTTCACAAGCATCTTTTCAATTATGCGAAGGGCTACGATGCCGCTTGGCTTGATCCAAACGAGACTTTGATGCCGCAGTGAAATTGGCCGATCCCAAGTGGGCCATTGTTGGTCAGGGCCTTGCGGGCACCTGTGTGGCATGGGCCTTGTGGAAGCGTGGGGAATCCTTTCGCTTGTTGGATCGAGGAGTGGGTGGGAGTTCCCGTGTGGCAGCGGGGATGGTGAATCCAATCACCGGCAAAAATTTTGAGCCGAGCTGGAGAATTGCGGATTTTTTGCCTGAAGCGTTGGAGTTTTATGCTGAGATTGAGCAGCGGATCGGGCGGAAGATCTGGCATTCCTACCCGGTTTTGCGCTTGGCCGAGTCCGAGAAAGAGTGGGAGAAAATCCGCTCAAAGATGAATGACGCCACGGTCGCAGCTTGGGTTGCGGGAGAAGTTCAAGCGCCTCCAGGTTGGGTGGGTGCGGTGACTGTGCAAGGCGGCGGTCGGCTGGATACGCTGGCCTTCATGGAGGGATCGCTCGATTTTTTTCGGGAGGCTGGGATGGTTCAGGAGGAGGAAGTTGGCGAGGATCCTGCGAGGGGGGATGTCATTTGGTGTGACGGGGCAGCGGGTTTGTTGGGCGGGCGTTATGGCCCGCACCGCTGTGCCAAGGGTGAAATTCTAACGATTCACGCTGCAGCATGGGATGAAAGTCAGATCCGGGTTGGGGCTGGCGGTTGGTTGGTGCCGCTGGGTGGTGGCGGTTTATTTAAGGTTGGCTCGACTTACGAGTGGCGTGATTTGGATGAAATCCCAACGGAGAAGGGGAGGTTGCGTGTCGAGGAGATTGCGCGGAAGCTGGGTGGTGATGCGTTTGAGGTGCTGCGCCACGATGCCGGAGTGCGGCCGATTTTGCGCCGCAGTCAGCCATTGATCGGGCGGATGGGTGACCGGGAATGGATGCTGAATGCTCTGGGTTCCAAGGGGGCGCTGTATGCGCCGAGGATGGCACACTTGCTCGTACGTCATTTGTTGGATGGCATCGAGCCCGAGCCGGAGTTCTCAGTGCAGCACTTTTTAAATGAAACTCCAAGATGATCCAAGGCACTGAAAACCACCCTTTGCTGCCACCACGCCCGACGGCGCTGGTTCATACTTTGTTAGGCGAATTTATTCGGCCGGGCGATTGGGTGATCGACGCCACGGCCGGAAATGGCTATGATACACTTTTCCTAGCAGGGTGTGTTGGAGAGTCTGGGAAGGTGTTGGCATTCGACATTCAGTCGGCCGCAATTGTTTCTGCTAGAGAGCGGGTGACGCTTGCTGGGCTGGGTGCGCGTGTTGATTTTTTCCAAGAATGTCACTCGAAGCTAGCTGTGCATGTTGCCGAGGGCGCTGTGGCGGTGGTGATGTTTAACCTCGGATATCTACCTGGAGAAAACCACGAACTGACCACGGAGCCCGAGCTAACACGGGCGGCGATGGCAGCGGCGGCCAAGGTTCTGCGGCCGGGTGGGATTTTGTCGGTGATCTGTTATCCGGGTCATGCAGTCGGTGCGATCGAGGCGGAGAGCGTGGAAGAGCGGCTCCGAGAATGGGCGGGACAAGGCTGGCGGATTGCGCGTTACGGAGCGCTTGGCACGCGTCGCCCTGCGCCATTTTTGCTGTTGGCTTCCAAGCCTGGTTGACGCTTGGTGCTCAGTTTTCCTCTTTTTCGGGGATGGGTGGATTCATTTGGAAGCGGAGTCCGCCGCCTTTGAAATTGGGGTCCATGTTCAGGCTATCCACGCGAGAGCGGACATTGGCAGGGGCTGCGGCCTTGTCTTGTTCGGTGTCCCATGGCCCGCTCCATGTGATGTTGCCGTTGGGATCGCGGGCGGTGACCACTTTGCCACCGTCTTTGGATTTCACTTCGATGCTGCCGTCGCGGTCATTGAATTTCACGGTGGCCTCCGCATGGATTTTCCCAGCGGCGGGGGCGGCGGGTGCCGGAATAGCACCGATTTCCTGCTCCATGCGCTTTTTCAACTGGCGGATTGCATCATCCATGTCGGGCAAGGCTTGTCCACCAGCGCCACCCAAGAGGTCGAGTTGGCCGATATTTCCCTCGATTGCTTTCCGAATGCGCTCGGCAAGATCTTGAGGAAGTGCGTCGAGAGTGAGTGGGTCGAGAGATTGTAGGGCCGCGAGGTCAGCAGGGCGGACACCGAGAGTGAGCTCCTTGCTGCTTGGACTGCCTTGATGGATGAGGTCAATCGCCAGAGTATCCCCGGGTTGGTGTTCGGCGATTGTTTCCGAGAGTTCCTGAGGAGAATTTACGGGTTTTCCAGCCACGCGGGTGATCACGTCGTTGATGGTGAGGCCAGCCTTGGAGGCTGGACCATCGGGGACGAGGGAGCGGATGATGACGCCGGTTCCTGGCTTGAGTTTGAGGTGATCTGCTAGCATTTCCGGCACCATTCCGGAAACGACGCCGAGAAATGGGGCATCTTTGGGGATGGCTGGAATGGTGATTCCGGGTTGGGTATCGCGTTTGATTTCCGGCAGGGGCGCGGTTTGTCCTTCAGGCAATGCCGGTGGGGGCGCGTTGTCAGCAGGGGCCTCGATGGCGATGGATGATGAGACGAGAGCGGTGGAAATCCATGCGCCGACTCGAACAGTTTTGGTGAAAGTGAATGGTTTCATGGGCGTGGTTTGTTACCTCGTGAGCGCAGCCGCTGGGGCGATTTGTTTGAGTGAATCACACCCAGTCACTCAGTTTTTGCGGGGACCAGCATGTATTCAACGCGTGGTTGTTCGACGAGCAGCGTCCGACCGCTGGCGTCGCTGAGCGTCACTTGATCTTTGTAAACCACTCGCACGAGGCTGTGTGGCTGGGCGTTGTCGCGCCAAATGATGCCCTCGTCGTGAACCTCGCTGAGGCCGCGGTTGAAGGTGGCTGGAACGAAATTTGCAGGTGGTGCCGATGGGCTTGGCGCGGTGGGAGCTGGCGATTTGCTGGCGAGTTCCGCTGGCGGACTTTCTGCTGGAATCATCAGCGCCGAGAGCGCCCCGATGATTGCGACAGCAGCAGCCGCCGCCCAGATTGGGCGTTGGCGTTGGTGGATTGGAGTGGCAGCCGTGATGGGGAAATGCACGATTTTTTCCTGAGCCGAGGGGAAGGGAACTCCGTTTAGGATGTCTTCCAGACTTGCCATCATTTCCGGTGAAAGTGGGGCCGGTGTGGTCGTGCGAAGCTGTGCCTCGAAGCGCAGTTCTGACGGGTTCAGCTCGATGAGGGTGTCGGAGGCACAAGCCTCCAAGCGCGCGAGAAAATCTTCGTCCAGAGTGTGTGCTTGGAGGCTGCGGAGCTTTGCTTCGATGTCGGACGGCTCGGAACTCATGGGTGTGGCGGACGGTGGGTAAATAAAGTTAGATGTCGCCGCGGCGTCGGGCTTTGCCGAGGTTGCGCTTCAATGCCTCCAGCCCGTAGCGATAGCGAGAGGCCGCGGTGTTTTGAGAAATTCCGAGAGTTTCTCCGATTTCGGCGAAGGTGCGTTCTCCCCAAATTTTGAGGATGATGACTTCGGAAAATTTTTGCGGGAGGTCTTTCAGGCTATCCTCGAGTTGGGCGCGTGTTTCGTCGTCTGAAGTCTCCGATTCGAACCAAGCTTGGAAAATGTCGTGTTGCTGGGCTTCCTCGTCGGCGCTGACGTTGTCCTCGCGGCGTTTGCGGCGGTCCTCACGGCGGCTGAGGTCGATGGCGAGGCGGCGGATGGTGGTGTAGAGGTAAGGCGGCCAAGCGTCTTGTCCGCCAACAAATTCGTCATTGCGGAGCTTTTCGACGAGCTTGACGAGGGCGTCTTGGAAGACGTCCTTGGCGTCCTCGTGCGAGCGTGTTTGTTGGCGCGCGAAGAGCAGCAGTTTGGGGCCGAATTCCTCGAGCCACTCCCGCCATTCGGAAGTTGCGGGCGCTGTCTGAGATGCCGCGTGAGAGGGAGCCATGGAATTTTCTTCATCCATAGAGCGGAGGTGTTTGTGAAAATTGTCTGACAATTTAACGAATCATCCCGGCGGATTTCGTCAAATGCGGATTCAGGCTTTCCATGCGGCGAGTTTGCAAACGCGCTTGAAGTGCATGGGATCGACCGGGTTGATGGATAGGCGAGTGCCGCGTTGGCAGACCATCATTTCAGAGAGAAGGGTGTCTGCCTTGATGGCTTCGAGGGTGAGCATTTCGCGAAATTTCCCGACGAATTCGAAGTCGGTGAGCCACCATCGCGGGTTTTCTGGTTTCGATTTGGGGTCGAAATAGTCGCTGCCGGGCTCGAATTGTGTGGGGTCGGGGTAGGGTGCGCCGACCACGCGTGCGATGCCGGTGATGCCCGGCGGTTTGGCGTTTGAGTGGTAAAAAAGGGCGAGATCGCCCGGTTTCATTTCCTTCCACATGAAGTTCCGCGCTTGATAGTTGCGGACGCCGCTCCACGGCTCACGGGTGACCTTGGCGAGGTCGTCAATGCTGAAGACGTCCGGCTCGGATTTAATCAACCAGTGGCGCATGAATTAGGCGATGGATTGGATGAGCGAGTCCTTGGGAGCGGGGATGGCGAGATGCTCGGGGCCGAGTTCGAGGCCTTGCGCGGCGCGGACGTCGGACTCGATGGATTCGAGCACGTCGAGCTCCGGGCGGAAATCTGCAGCATGGTAAGAGCTGCGGACCAGTGGGCCGCTGGCGACGTGGCGGAAGCCTTTTTCTAGGGCGATTGCTTTGAGCTCATCGAAAGCGGCGGGTTCGATGTATTCCACGACTGGCAAATGTTTCTGGGTGGGGCGCAGGTATTGGCCGAGCGTGAGCACGGTGACATCGTGCGCGAGCAGGTCGTCGAAGGCGCGGAGGATTTCTTCACGTCGTTCGCCGAGCCCGAGCATGATGCCGCTTTTTGTGGCGACTTTGCCGTTGACCATGGCTTTCGCTTTTTTGAGCACGGTCAGGCTGCGTTGGTATTGGGCGCGTGAGCGGACGAGGGGAGTGAGGCGCTCGACGGTTTCTAGGTTGTGGTTGAAAATGTGCGGGCGCGCTTCCATCACCATGGAGAGTGCCCAGTCGCGGTCATTGAAGTCTGGGACGAGCACTTCGATGATGATTTCCGGATTTGCTTGGCGGACGGCTTCGATCGTTTGTTTGAAATGCTCGGCGCCGCCATCACGCAGGTCGTCGCGTGCGACAGCGGTGATGACAACGTGGCGCAGATTCATGCGGCGTGTTGCCTCGGCAACGCGTGCGGGTTCGTCGGCTTCAAGCGCGTCGGGTTTGGCGGTTTTTACGGCGCAAAACCCACAGGCGCGTGTGCATTTATCACCGGCGATCATGAAGGTTGCGGTGCCTTGGCCCCAGCATTCCCAGCGATTTGGGCATTGGGCTTCTTCGCACACGGTGACCAACTTGAGGTCGGTGATGAGCGACTTCGTGGACCAAAACGCCGGATTATTCGGAAGCCGGACCTTGATCCATGAGGGTTTCTTGTCCCGGTGTAAGGCCGGATCCATCTTCATTTTTGGCCCACAACTGCTCATATCGG
>JBEGOB010000525.1:0-8758 GCA_041182265.1 Verrucomicrobiota bacterium
TGAAAACATCTCAAATCATGCACTCCGGCAACCGCACGAAGATCCGGGGAACCTTCGATAATAAATCCACCACGGACGAGCTTCGCTACCTCGCACGCGCTTATCGTGCCACGGATGACGCTGCTTGCAAAACCTCATTTCTGCTTGGAATTCATCACATCATGGAAGCGCAATATCCAAACGGAGGCTGGCCCCAATGTTTCCCCGTGGAAAAAAATCGTTACTCGCGCCATATCACATTTAACGATAACTCCATGATCCGCTTGATGGAATTCTTGAACGAAGTTTCCATGGATGAGTCCTACCATTGGGTCCCTACCGAAACACGCCGCGCAGCACAAACAGCTGTGGCACGGGGAATTGATTGTATCCTCAAATGCCAAATCATCACCCAAGGAAAACCCACCGTCTGGTGCGCACAACATGATGAAGTCACTCTAGCACCCGTGCTTGCGCGGAGTTACGAACTTCCATCTCTCAGCGGCTCTGAAAGTGCAACAATTGTCCGCTTCCTTATGGCGCAAGAGAATCCATCGCCCAAAGTCATTCGCGCAGTGAAAGATGCTGTAGCATGGTTCGAATCCTCAAAAATTGAAGGAATCCGCATTGAATCCATCCAAGGAGAACGCCAGGAAGTCCGAGACACCAATGCGAAGCCACTCTGGGCGCGATTCTATGATCTACACACCGGACTTCCCATCTTTTGCGATCGCGACGGAATCAGTAAATCCAACTTTTCTGACATCGGAAAAGAACGCCGCAACGGCTACGCATGGTATGGCACCTGGGGCGACTCGGTTGCCAAGGAATATCGCAAGTGGCCCCATCGCTAACATTCATTTTACCCAACATCAGCCCGTTCTTCCAATGCCTGTCTCGCGCACATTTCGCCTCTTTTGGCACTACCCAATCATCGCACTCATCGCAACAAGCCAGCTCCAAGCAGGACTATCGATCATCCATCAGGAACCTCAAAACGCAGCGACGCGTGTCTGCACGGACACTCCATTGCAAATCACATTCAATAAAAACATTCAACTTGGCGCATCTGGCAAAATAACGGTCATTCGCTCACGAGATGGAAAAGTCGTCGAAACCCTTGATATCACTAACAAAACACCGGAAAATGATTTCGGCATCAAGCGCCTCAACTACGAACCCTTCAGAATCAAGGGCAATACGCTCACCGTCCAACTTCACTCCTCAGCACTCGTTTCCTCAACACCGGAAACCTACTCCATTGCAATGACACCGGGGATGATCCGTGCTTCCAGCGGAGAATCATTCACAGGTCTATCTGATGGCACATGGACGTTCACCACGCGTGAACCGCTTTCTGCCGGAAAGACCAAGATCGTAGTGGCCCACAAAAGCGAAGGCGACTTTTGCACACTCCAAGGAGCCGTGGACTCTATCCCTGAAGACAATTTCACCCCCGTTGAAATTCAAATCCGAAATGGAACCTACGACTCGATCACCTACCTCGGCCCTGGCCGCAATCACGTCCGAATCATCGGTGAAGATCGCAAGCAAACCGTCCTCGCCGGACGCAACAATGAGAACCTGAATATCGGCCGCATGGGCCGCGCATTCCTCAGCGTGGACTCAGACCATATCACATTGGAAAACCTCAGCGTTCATAACACAACACCCCACAAGGGATCCCAAGCGGAGGCTCTCAGACTGGAGGGCCAGCAATGCACGATCCGAAACTGTGATTTCATCAGCTATCAGGACACGCTGCTTCTTAATGGCCGGATCTATGTGCACGATTGCTACATCGAGGGTGACGTGGATTTCATTTGGGGACACGGAACCACCTTCTTTGAGAATTGTGAACTTAAGGCCGTGCATGATGGCTATTATGTCACATCGCGAAATCCAAAAGACCGCTTCGGATTCGTGTTTTTGAATTGCAAACTCACGGCCTCTGCTGGAGTCAAAAAAAACTGGCTCGCCCGGATTGATGCAACACGCTTTCCTCACAGCGCAGTCGCGTTTATCAACTGCGAGATGGGCGCACACATTCCAGAAGCGGCCTGGCTGATTGCTGGCGAAACGACCCAACATCTGCAATTTCTTGAATACCGCAGCAGATTATCAAACGGCGAACCCATTGACACCACCCAACGCCATCCTGCGTCTCGCCAACTCTCAGAGGAGGAGGCAGGAAGACTCTCGAACCCGAACCATGTTCTATCCAACAACCCACCATGGATGCCCCGCGCTTCAGAGAACTGACCTCTCTCTAAGTTCCACTCATTCATCAGCCATTCACTGACAGAAGTGCCCGCTCCACCTCCAATCCTAACATGAAATCTCAAAAACTCGCTCGCACTCAAAATCCACTTGCATCCTTTTCACGTGCATTCCTCCTTCTGCCGATTTCGCTCACGGTCTTCCTAGCAACTTGGATCGACAGCACGGCAAGTCCCCAACATGAGTTCCATGGAGCAAGCCCAATCCAATGGTCCGTCCGCATGGCGAACTCTCAAATAAAGCGACTTGGAGATCAACTCTCATGGCAGGAAAGTCGCAAAAGCAAGTGGGACTACACGACGGGACTCTTCACTCTTTCTCTTCTCAAACTGAATGAAAACATCCCAAATCCCGCCTACGTGGATTACACCAAGGAGACGATCGGCTCATTCATCAACCCTGACGGAACCATTCGAAACTATCATCTGGAAGACTACAATATCGACAACATCGCACCCGGCAAGACCGTCATCGCCCTATATGAAATAACACGTGAAGAACGCTACAAGAAATGCGCGGATTTGCTCCGGCAACAACTTGCCAGTCAACCACGCACTCGAGAAGGAGGCTTCTGGCATAAGCAACGCTACCCTTCACAGATGTGGTTGGATGGTCTTTTCATGGCCGCTCCCTTCTACGCAGAATACACGATCGATTTCCATGGTCCAGCTGCGGACTTGGATGATGTCATCCAGCAGTTCCGCCTGATTCATCAACACCTCTATGATTCGAAAAGCGGCCTCTATTGGCATGCTTGGGACGAGAAACTTCAACAAGATTGGGCCGACAAAACCACCGGGAGATCCGCCAATTTCTGGGCTCGTGGGCTAGGGTGGTGGCTCATGGCGCAAGTCGATACACTTGATTTCCTGCCAGATAAACATCCCGGGCGCGCTGAAATCATCCAACTCATTCAAGGCACCTGCACCGGAGTCCTCAATCATCAAGACCCCACAAGCGGTCTCTGGTGGCAGGTTCTAGATCAGGGGAAAAGACGTGGAAACTATCTGGAATCCACCTCCAGCGCGATGTTTGTCTATTCGATGGCCAAGGCCGTCAACCGTGGTCACCTCACTCGCGATTGCATTCCTGCGATCATCAAAGGCTATGAAGGCATCATCCGACAATTCATCAAAACCGAAGCCGGCGGTGAGATATCGCTCACCCAATGCTGCGCCGTCGCAGGACTCGGTTACGGGCGGGATGGTTCCTATGAGTATTACCTCAGCGAACCCATCGTGGATAACGACCTCAAAGGCATAGGTCCGTTCATTCTAGCTGGCATCGAGTTGCAGAAACTTCTCGGACTTCCAATGAACAAGACAAAACTGCTGAATTGATCCATCGAACATCGCCCGCACGCACAGCCTCTGTGACGTAGGCATCGAGACGATCCCCCCAACTCAATTTCCCGCAATCCCCCTGCGGCAAATGCAAGCGGGCACACCAGACACGCCGCTTTCCATTTGACGACGCCCAATCCTGAGCACGCTCAAATTTACGCTTTGATTTTATACTTTCGGCACGGGGCTAGCTAGCACGACTGTTTCCACGAATCCCAAAAATATGGCTAGCTTAGCAACGACTGTCGATGGCTTGAAGTTCACTAACCCTTTTGTCATTGGTTCCGGACCTCCGGGAACCAATGTAAAGGTCATCAAAAGAGCCTTTAAGGAAGGTTGGGGCGGGGTGATCGCGAAGACGGTAAGTCTTGACTGCTCAAAAGTGGTCAACGTGAGCCCACGCTACGCGAAGTTGATGGCGAACGACGGCAAGGAGGTGATCGGTTGGGAAAATATCGAACTGATCAGCGACCGGAAATTTGAAGTGTGGCTCGATGAATTCAAAGAAGCAAAAGATGCCTATCCCGAGGGCATTCTCATCGCATCGGTGATGGAAGAGTATCACAAGGACTCGTGGTGTGAAATCATTGAACGCTGCCAAGACGCCGGCGTGGATGCTTTTGAACTGAACTTCTCATGTCCCCACGGGCTCCCCGAACGAAAAATGGGAGCTGCGATGGGGCAGGACTCTCAAGTTCTCGAAGAGGTTTGCGGCTGGGTCATGGAAGTTGCGAAAATCCCTGTTTGGGCAAAAATGACGCCGAACGTCACCCACATCGAGGATCCCAGCGCTGCGGCGCTCCGTGCAGGTTGCCATGGAATCTCTGCAATCAACACCATCCGAAGTGTCATGGGTGTCAATTTAGAAACACTTCGCCCGGAACCCTCGGTCGAGGGCTACACAACTCCCGGCGGATACTCGTCAAAAGCCGTGAAACCCATCGCGCTTCGCATGGTCATGGAGATCGCGCAAATGATTAAAAAGGACTTCCCCGGCCGAACCCTATCCGGTCTCGGCGGTGTGGAAACTGGCGCGGATGCCGCACAATTCATCCTCCTCGGAAGTGACACGGTTCAAGTCTGCACGGGCGTCATGAAATTCGGCTATGGGATGGCGACCAACCTGTGCGAAGGCTTGCTCGAGTTTATGGAACAAAAAAACTTTGAAACGATTGCCGATTTCAAGGGCCTCAGTCTCCCCTACTTCACAAGCCACGCAGAACTTGTCCGCATGCAGCGCGACCGCAAGGCTGAGGAAGCCGCAGCCAAGGAACGCGCCGGAATGGTCAAAAGCGACGCAGAATGGGATGGGGATGATTTTGTGAAGCAATCCAATGCTCTCTCACGCTGAGGAATAGTTGTTCCCAATCCATTGAAATGGCGGCGGTCTCTCTGCGAGAGATCGCCTCCCCATTTGCATGGTCGGTTCACGTGGTTGGCGTGATTGGGCCTTCATGGAAACGCGCCGCATTCGCGAAAATAAGAGAACCAATGGACACTCGAATGGCGGATGGCTTGTGCTATCACAACACGCTCAACCAAATGTCCATGACAAGCGCCTCCAAATTCGGTAACATCGCGGCGATGAAAGCCCTCATAAATGCGCTGCGAAGCGCATCACTTCCCTGTCTTCTCACCTTGCTTGGGATTCTATTGCTGGTCCCCGGAGAGTCGCTTATGGCGGCGACGACGGGTAAAAAAGCACTTAGCTTGAAACTCTCTGCCAACCGTAAATTGGCGCATGTCGCTGTTCCTGAAGGTATCGCAACGGTAACCATCCAAAAGTTCGAACAAGACAAAGGTTGGCAAAAATTCACCGCACGGAAGGCAATCGTCGGCAAAATGAAGTTCAAACTTCCTGCCAATGAAGCCTCCACGCGCTGGCGCGCCTTCGGCGTGCCGGTGAATGGCCCGCGTGACAAGTTCCCCACGGCATTTTACTCCGGACGCAACAAGTTCTCCCCCGTCAAATCTCCCTCCGAAATGACGCCCACGTGGCTCTGGACGCAGACTTTTGATTTTTCGAAAATCTCCACGATGGAAGCGATCAATCCGCCTCCCGCTCTCCCCACAGTCGTAGAAACTCCTGTGGAAGCCGATATTTGGAAAATCGAGGGAAACAAGGTGTATTTCTTCAACCAACTGCGCGGCCTCCAAGTCCTGAATCTGGAAGATCCCGCGGACCCGAGGCTCATCGCATCACTCCGGATTCCCGCCCTTGGCCAAGACCTCTATGTCCTCCCCGGCACCGCAGAAGCTAAACTTTTGGTCCTCCTCACCCGCTCTGAAACGGGAAAAACAACACGCATCAACGTCGTCAAGACCCTGGAAAACAATGCGGAAATCCTCTTCACCCGAGATGTCGCGGGAACATTGGCCGACAGCCGCATGCTTGGAAATCGCCTAATTTTAGCGAATCATGGAAGAAACCTTTCAAAATCCATCCCCTCGGGCGAGCCATCCACCGAGACGATGGTCTCCGAGTGGCTCATTCACGAAGACCAAGCGCCGGCGCTCATCAGCGAAAATTTCATAGTCGGAGAGAATCCCATCCTGTCCGCCGGCTCCGATTGGTTGGCAGTTGCGGTGGACGCACTGGCCACGAACGAAGCCTCTGACATCTCGGTTTTCTCCCTAGCCGATGGATCCGTGCAACGCATGGGCGCTCCGGTCCAGACTTCCGGCAGGATTCTTGGCAAGTTCGGCATGCGTTGGAGAAACAATGTCCTGACTGCCATCTCCGAAGTCGCACGCACTCAGGAGGATGCCGAGCCCGTTACGCTTCTTGAGAACTTCCGTGTGTGGGCACCGGGAGTGATTCGCCCCATGGTGTATGAACCTCAACCCATCGGCAGTGTCTCGATGGGTCATGGTGAAAACCTCTACGCCACCCGATTCGCCGGTGACAAGGCATACATCGTCACATTTTTTGAGACCGATCCGCTGTGGATTGTGGATCTCTCCGATCCAAAGGACCCGAAAATCGCCGGTCACTTGGAAGTTCCGGGTTGGTCCACACATTTGGAGCCGATGGGAGACTTACTCTTATCCGTTGGCTGGGAATCCGGCACAGTGGCGGCTTCACTTTTTGACGTCGCGGACCCGGCAGCGCCCACCCTGCTCCGGCGCCTGAATTTAGGCGCATCCAGCGAGGCTGTCTGGGACGAAAAGGCGCTAAAAGTCCTGCCTGATCTCGGCTTGGCGATGATTCCAATGATGTCTTACGATCCGGAAACATGGACTGAGCGCCGCTACATCCAACTTCTCGATGTGGATACCACCGCCCGAGATCTGGTGAAAAGAGGGAGCATTTCCCATGATTTTGACGCCCGTCGCGCGGACTTGCTGGGAGATCACGTCGTGTCAATTTCCCAACGGGTGATGGTCACCGCTGAAGTCACGGATCGTGATGCGCCGCAAATCACCTCCGAAGTTGCCTTAGCATGGCCAGTGAACCAAGTGCTTGCTGCCGGTGAATTCCTTCTTCAAATCGAGGATGGTGCCGCCTACCGCACAGAGGCCACACTCCGCGTCTCACCCGCTACGGAAACCGAACAAATCCTCGCAGAAATCCCACTGGGTGCCGGCCAGGTGCGAGTGGCGGAAGTCCGCTCGGGCAAGCTCTACGTTTTGCGTGAAGGCACGTATTCAAACGGCTTTATCCCCATGCTGCGGATCTACCCGGGATCTTTTGAGAGACCGCTTTCACTGGATATTTACGACGCCAGCGCGCTGCCTGCACTCCCACTGCTTGGCTCTTGCACCGTCAATCCAGGACAAGGCAATCAACTCAAATTGGAACGCTTTTTGTGGCCTCATCCCGAGCGTCCCGCCGTGGTCCTGAATTTTTCAGGCCCCTTCTACGGCATCTGGCCCTATCCAATCATTGGCATTCCGCCGGTGAATATCACAGACACACCAGGCCGCACGCAGGCAGCCAATCAACTCTCCGTCGAGCCAGGGATGCCACGCATTTTGGAAGATCGGAACACCGCACCGAAACTGCTTCTTTTCGATGTGTCAGCCCCTGATGCGCCGACAGCGGCAAGCCCCTTGACCGTGGGCGACCCAGGAGAAAGCTTGGACGGTGCTTGCTCCGCGGCAGATGGACTCGTGGTGCTCGGAATCTCGCGAAAAGTCGCTGCGAAAACTCCGGACTCATCAGAATTCGTCGATGAATTTCCTTCCGTCCGCGTGATTCAAATTCAAGCCGATGGCACGACAACTCAACGCCCGATCATTGATCTACCCGGCACGCTTTTTGCGATAGGTGAGTTGGATGCTAAAGGATTTTTAGCTTACACCAAGGCTCTCGGAGGTGATCCAGCAACCCACGTGCGCCACGTGAGCGCCTGCGACGGTTTCGACGCATTTCTCATCAATCAACTCGAAGTGCCGACTGGCTCACCCGTTTACGCGAGCGGCCGACGTTTATTCGTCGCAACAGAACAGGGACTGGAGCGCCACCAACTTGCAAGCGACGGGGAATGGATCGCCAGTCCCATTCAGGAAATTGGCTGGAAACCCGACCGCCTGCACGGGGTGGGAGGAGGCATCGCCGGAGTTGCGGAAAGAGCGATTTTCTGGTCTGACGCTCAGGGAAACACCCTCGAATCATGGAAACTCCCAGCAGGACGCCCATCTGTGGGCCGGATGCTCCGTTTGGCCAGTGGTGACATCCTCCTTCCAACGGGAGAATATGGCGTCGAACGATTAACCCGCTAACGGCAGCTTAAGAACCCGCCCGCCCCATCACGGGCGGGTCAGTCTGCCTAAATCGGATTTCAAAAATGGCCCATCCCATCGGATTGCCTGGCTTGGTCCATTGACACAAATGAGCCGAGAATACAGGATGTCCCTTGGTGGATTTGAGACATCCGAGTGATAAAACCTCTTATCCGCCAAAGCGGATAAGCTATCCTACGAACCGGATAAGCTATCCGCCGAAGCGGATAAGCTATCCGCCAAACCGGATGAGCTATCCGCCGAAGCGGACAAGCTATCCGCCGAACCGGATAAGCTATCCGCCGAACCGGATAAGCTATCCGCCGAACCGGACAAGCTATCCTGCGAACCGGATAAGCTATCCTACGAACCGGATAAGCTATCCTACGAACCGGATAAGCTATCTTGCGAACCGGATAAGCTATCCTGCG
>JBEGOB010000526.1:0-2652 GCA_041182265.1 Verrucomicrobiota bacterium
AGCATCTATCAACTCCTGCGCCACCACGGCCACGAAAGCTTCGCCGTAAATCGCAGACAAACGTTTGAGCAATTCCACATCCGAAATTCCGCCTTCTGCCATCGGTGGGACCTCCAGCATAAGATGGAAATGGTTGTCCATCAGGCAGTAAGAAATCGCACGACACTCCGTGAAGTGCTCCTGCATTCGCATCAAAGTCCGGAATTTTTCCTTTTCTTCCGTCCCAAGCACAAAACGCCGGTCCACCACTCGTGAAATCACGTGGTAGAGCACCGGTTTTCTGGCAGCCTTCCGCCACTCAGCCAGCCATCGCGCCCGTCTCATGAAGAAGAACTACCGAAGCAATAGAAAATGTCACGCAAAATCTGATTAAAGGCCCGTCCTTCTGTCATATTAGTTGGTTTTGATAGATTGCATCTCTTCTAATTTCCTTCGGGAGTTTTGTTGAAAGGCGAGACCTGACTCGATTTCTTACCGCCTATTTCGTAGCCGAGCGCGCTTTCGAATATATACGAATCTTCCGAATACCAGACCGAACTCTACGACAAAAAACAATAATGCGAGGCCAAATAATTTTGGCCTAAGCAAGTAGATTGGGATCAATAGAATTGTTAGCGAAATCACGGCTGAAGAAGCTTGATCAAAAACAGGTGAAACCCTTATGGAACTTCCCTCTCTTTTTTCGATTGCCGAAAGGAAAAAACCTGCTGCACAGAGAACAATGAAAATAAGTATGTAATAAATCAATTGCCACCCCGTTGGCGTTTGTTTTTCGTATTCATGAGGTAAAAACATGAAAAGAATCGTCCCCACAGCAGTTGCTAGAACTATCTTTGATGGCTTAGTCTCTCTAAATAAGAAATAAATAAATGACATAAGTGCGTATCAATTCAGGATTACCTTTAAGGAAGGCATGACCCGTTGCTTGGCTTTTTGCCAGCATAGCTAACCCCGAATCCGGCAAATACAGACGCTCCATAATTCGACAAACCAGCAGATTGCCGAGGAGTCGTTGGGGTAGAGTTATTGTCATCGAAAGTCCAATTGGTATTGGAACTAAACGGACCAAATCTTCCTCCATAACTCAAAGTGCCTTCATGTTTCCCGCCGTCGTAATCGTAAGACGCATTCGTGCCATACCCTGCCCCCCCTATTGATCCTGATGCGTTTCCAGCGAACCAAGGACCTTGTTCGCGGCAGCCAGAGTCACTTGCATCGACACTGATTGATAACCCCGCGCCTCCTCCGACTTTTAGCCCCCCGTTCCATTGCCCGTTAAAAATGGTGGAGCCTCCATTATTGCCAAAGGTCACCTGACCGCCTCCAATGTATGCCAAAGAGACTGTAATCTGCCAAAGGCCTAGCGGATCTACTGAGTTGATTGGGCTATTTCCCACATACCCATACAAGTTCATCCCGCCTTCTTCCCCGATCGGATCGGCAGATAGCCACCTGCCCGCCTCGGCGTCATACGCCCGATACCACGTTAGAACCAACCCTGACTTCGCGTGATGATGGTGACCGGTGTAGCCGACGTCGGAGTCGATGGTGCCGGAGAGTTTGACCCGCTTGCCCCACATGTCGTAATCATAGCGGGTTTGGAGGGCTCCGTTGGCATCGACGAGTTCTCTCACACTGCCGAGGTGGTCTTTCGTGTAGAAGAGCTTGTTGAGCGGAGCGCTTGTGGCGGGGATGAATTCCCCTTGCGGATGGTATTGCTTGAGGACGGTGGTGCCTGCGGCGTTGCGCTCTTCGGCGGGTTGGTTGCCTCCGGCCCAGAGGTAGCGTTTGTCGGAGGCGATGGTGCTCATGGCATTTCGCTCCACAATCCGGACTCGGCGGGAGAGGCCGTCGTAAGTGAACTCGGTGCTGCTGTTATCCGAGTAAATGATTTTGATCAGGCGGTTCTCGGCGTCCCACTGATAGGTCTGGCCGGTGCCGTTGCTGGTGGTGTTGCCGTTGAGGTCGTAGGCGGGCGTGCGGGAGGTGCCGGTGACGTTGATCGTGTAGGAATTGGTGCGGGTGTTGGCGTTCGGGCTGCGGTCCTTGGCCTCGATGGTGACACTGTTGGCTCCGGGCGTGGCGGTGACCCAGTCGGCGAATTTGTTTCCGCCCTGGAGCGTGGCGTTGCTGTAGGCGTTGGCGTTCGACTTGACGCGGACGGTGGCGGGCTCGTCGGTGGTGCCGCGCACGCGCATCCAGCCGCCGGGTTGTTCGGAGACGATCTGGTTGCGATTGTTGTGAGTGGTCTGGGTGATCTGCGGGCCGTTCTGGCGGCTGGTCCGGTTGCCGATCTTGTCGTAGCGCCAGGCGTGGTGCTCCTGCACGGCGGCGGCGCTGTCGGTGAGGGTGGCGGCTTCGAGCTGGTCGGCGCGGTCGTAGGCGATGCCCCAGGTTTTGGCGGGGCTGCTGCCGGTGCTTTGCGACCAGGACTTGATGTTTCCGGACTTGCTGTAGGTGTAGCCGTGGCTGGACAGCGGCGCGGGGCCGATGAGCTGGTGTTTGATTTCCTTCAAGCGGAGATCAGCGGCAGCAGTTTCGTAGTCAAAGGTGGTGCTCAGGCCGTTGGGCGCGGTCACGGTCTTCGGCAGGAGACTTACCGGATCGTAGCTGTGGGTGAAGCTGCCGAGCGGATTGGTGAGTTGGGTGACG
>JBEGOB010000527.1:0-3196 GCA_041182265.1 Verrucomicrobiota bacterium
GTCTTTCATATATGGCGGAAGTGTAATGTCCTCAAGAGGAAACATGTCGAAATACTTCTTGGGAGCATAAAGCGGGGTGTGGGGCCGAATAAAGCCGACGCCAAGATAGAACGGGCGATCATGCTTCTTCTTGAGTAGTTGTACGGCCCAATCAGCTGATATCTCATCCGGTGTCTTGTCGCGATTTCCGGCATCAACGTACTTGAAGCGTTTTCCGCTTTCGTAATGCCAGCCTTTTGCTCCGGGTATTCCTTTGACTGACCCTGCCTTCCAGTTTGGTACATCAGACAATGGTCCATAATTGAGATCGCGGTGCATTTGTACCGGGAGATGTTTCCGCCATACTTCGAATTGTGCGGGGTGAGGCGTGTTCTCGGGCTTGCCTCTGCCCTGCCAGGGCCAGGGACCGTAGTCGGGACCGATTCCATACTGGGTATAGAAATCACCCTCAGCTCCCCGGTGCAGCAACTTGCCGGTACCGTAGACGTTGTATCCGTTATTCCGGAAATGGAGCGGCATCGGCACACAGTCCTTCAAGTTGCGCACAGAGCTCCACGATGCAAATCCATAATCGTTGATGGTTTGCGGATACAGCCCTGAAAAGAGGCATTTCCTCGAAGGTCCGCACACCGGCACGACAACATGGGCATTGGAGAAACTGATGCTTCGGTCACGAAGACGATCCATGTTAGGTGTTTTCGTTCTGGGGTGCCCGGCTGGACGCAGAACCCAGTCATTGAGATCATCACAAATGATGAACAACACGTTGGGTTTCGCCGTAGGGGCGTCTGAAGCCTGGACGAAAGAACTGCAGGCAATTGCAGTGATGCCAAGACCGAAGGATTTCAGGAATGCTCTTCTCTCAGTTCTGTATCTAGCATGTCGCATTTGTCAGTTTCTTCTGCCGAACGAAAAAGTTGAGCAGCTCGCAGCCAACAGACTCACCATACCGCAGGACGCTATCGCGAGTCTGCTCCAACGCCTGGTTCTGCCTGCCCCGGCATTGCTTGAATCAGCCGGCGTCTGACGCCACCACGATGACGCGGGAGTGCTCGGGGATACTTACCCCTTCATCCAACAAACGCACGACGCCATTCTCAACAATTCCAACGACGGCGACGGGCCGACGCGGATGGAGATAGGCCTCAAGCGGTCGCGGCACATCGCCTGGCGACGGAGCAGGGATTGGCAGCATCGGAGCAGCGGCCAACTCCTCATCGAGCGCCTTACGACTATCGCTGCGAGTGTCTGGCTTAGGCATTGGCATAGCGATCTCTCTAGTAGGCGGTGATGACGAAGATCGGTGCAGCATCAACTTCGCCGAAAATGTCAGGGATTTCGTCAGGATCGCGGTCGTATCTCCAAATCACCCACACACGGCGTCCGGACGGAAGTTCAGCCAGCATGCGATACGATCCATCCCGTCGCGGCTCCAAGTGGAGTATATGATTATACGCAGCCTCGACTTCCACAGCCGAAAGGGCATGGGCAGCGATCTTCTCCAGGTTCCATTCGATCCACTTGAACCGTCGCATTTTGGCAGCTTAGCAGCGTGCCAGTCGATAAAGCAACACCTCTTCTGTAATTGGCGGATTTCAGAGGTGGGTCATCTTGGCTTCCATGTTCAGGTAAGCACGTTCAGTTTCCCAGTCGTCACTGATCTCTGCGAGTACGGCTGAGGCGAGCCTCAGAAGCGAAGCCTCGTTCGGGAACAGCGTGGCGACTCTGGTGCGTCGCTTGATTTCTTTGTTGAGTCGTTCGAGGCCGTTGCTCGTTCTGAGCCGTTTTCGGTGGGCAACGGGCACGGTGAGGACAGTCAGCGCCTCGGGAACGTTCTCTTCGATCCACGCAGCAAGCTGCGGAGCCGACTTCTGATAGCGTTCAACGACCTCACGAAGTCGCCGCGTGGCTTCGGCAGGCTCATCGACATTGAAGATGCGTCGAAGATCGTCGGTAACTTCCGGTCGCATAGCGACCTTTGGGACGTGGGCCATGGCGTTCTGCATGAGATGGAACTGGCATCGTTGCCACGTCACTCCCGGCAGGACGGCCTGGCGGGCTGCTTTGAGCCCGGCGTGGTCGTCACTCGAGATGAGTTTGATCCCGTGCATTCCGCGTTTGACGAGGCTCTCGAGGAACTTCCTCCAGTGTGGCTCCGCCTCACTGAGCTGCACGCTGCAACCGAGGACAGTCCGCTTGCCGTCGGGAGTGATTCCGATTGCGGTGAGGAGTGCACATGGCACGACGGCCCCGCCGTGCCGGACTTTTTCGTATCTCGCATCGAGGATCAGGTAGGTGATCTCGCCGATGGGGCGATCTCGCCAGGCAGAGAGCTGCTCGTCGAGTTCAGCGGCGGCCCTGCTGACCTGCGTGGAAGTGATCTCCAGGCCACAGAGTTTTTCGACGACGGCCGTCACCTTCCTGGTGCTGACACCGTGGACGTACATCTCTGCGACGGCGAGCGTCATGGCGCGTTCGCTGCGTACGCCTCGCTCGAGACTCTTGGGGTAGAAGGGCCGACCCTCGTCATCGTGGTATCCACGGGTCTGTGGGATTCGCAGCGACACCTCGCCGACTCTGGTGCGGAGCGTCTTGGATTTGAATCCATTGGCGTAGCCTTGACGTTGGTCAGTTCTCTGATGAGACTCGGCCTTCAGCGTCTGCTCCCGTTCGATCTGCATGGCGTGGTTCATGACAGTGGCAAAGGCGGTTGCAATTGCTCCTGGCCCGTGCTCGATGAGCAGTGCCATGACGTGGTCGAGTACGGGAGAATCTTCTTGGTGGGTCATCGCAGGTTCCTTCTTGGGGTAGTAAGACACTTCCAAGAAAACCTCGATGACCCACCTCTTCAAGTTGGCCCGCCGTTGTGTGCCTTCCCTCGGCTCGCTTGCGCTCGCCTCAGTCAGGCACACAACGGCGATTTACAGAAACTATGTTGCACTACCTCTCCGTTGAGGCGGACTCACTACTTACGTCAACAGGAATGGAACCCGTAAACAGCCTCGTGGCCGCGCGAGACCCTTGGTAGGGGTCTCGCGGGCCACCGTCTAGTGGCGCTACACCTTAAACAAGGCCTCCGACTGTCCAACAATTGGGGTCCACCTCAGACGGCACGGTGCTCAAGGCAGCGAAAAGCGGCGTTCTCACCGTGTGGAGGCGGGTTCTCTATGACAACATCTTCGAGATGGAGGGCGAA